>JAJPKC010000082.1 GCA_021323955.1 Oscillatoriales cyanobacterium Centralia_MAG_596
AACGCATCATAAATCACCACATCCGCGCACTCTAGCAGCGTTTTGCCTTTCAGGGTCATTAGCCCCGGATCACCCGGGCCAGCGCCAACTAGATAAACTTTGCCTGAGTGCTGCATAGTGAAAGGAAAAGGGGGAGGAGTGAGGAAAACGGAACAAGGAACGGAGAGAACAGGGGGCGCAGCAGGGATGGGCATCGAGGGAACGAAAGCCACCGGCGAGGATTTCGGTCTGGATAGTCAAAGTAGGGGCTGCTGCTTTCTGCTGCTGCTGTTGACTCTCTGGCTTCCCTGGTCGTTCTACCCCTTAATCCTGCGCCAAATCAACGAGTAGATCTGTTAGCTCTGAACTTGCCGAGAGCGGCGGGGCTAAATGTAGCTGAAGCGTCGGGAACTGTTGCGAAAGTGCAGCGACGGTTTGCGCGATCGCGTCGGTGGTCGCACCTGGAAAGAGAAAATAGGGCAAAATGCCAACGCTGCGAATGCCAAGTGGTATCAACTCTTGCAAGCGTGACTCTAGATTAGGCGGCACAGACCAGTAGGCGGCGATTGCTCCCAACCGTTCTGCCATCGCGTCCATTGGTTGGTTTGCGCCCGGACGACGGCTGCCATGAGACAGCAGAATCCAGGCTTCGACGGGCTGGGCGGCCATACACTCCGTCACCAGTCGGGACAGCTTTGGGTGGGAGCCGATCGCCGGACGGGTTTCGATCGCGACGGTTGATCCAAGCGCTGCCTGGGCGAGGGCAATCTGCTGGGGAATGTCTTCCATCACATGCACACCAGACAGCAAAAACAGCGGCAGCACCACCAGCTTGTGAGCGGCACCCGTCGCCGAAGGTGCCATCTGCCACGATCGGCTAAACTGCTCGATCTGCGTGTGCAGCGGTTGATCCCTACATTCCAGGCATGCAGTACCGACCCATTGCGCGCGCGCCACGGATTGATTCTGGGGCAAGCGATCGACTGACATAGCGGCGGGCGGCTGGACGATCGCGTTCAAGGGGGACGGAGCCGCGATCGCTTGACTCGCATTGGTACTACCCCAATCCTGCCAGTTAGCATGGCGCATCTTTTGGGCAAAGCGTTCAGCCAGACGATCGATTACCGCCTGGGGCCGCGGATCGTGGCTGCCGTGGGAGACTAACAGGTAAGCAGATGGATAGAACAAAATGAAGTAAAACTGCGCCGAAGCTGGGGGACGTTTTACATTCTATCGTTCCGATCGCTACACCGGTTTTATCGGCATCCATCGGCCTGCGATCGAGCGCCATCGGCCTTCAACTGCGGCACGGAAGACTGAAGATTAAGTCATATCGTTAACTGTAGCCCTCACAACCCCTGACCCATTCTCCAGGTTTAGGCGCAGGGAAGCTGAAGTTGAGGGCCCGCTCCCCGCATTCGGCGCGGGCTGAGGTGAGGACGATGAGCGCGCGCGCAAGATCCGATTGGATTTAATCCACGATCCGCAACGACTAAGCTCAAGCTACAAATTTGATGGCATTCTCTGCAGGTGGCCGTCAATTGTTAGTGCCTTGAACATACGCCAGCGTGAGACTGTCGTGAGCTAAAAAGTGCGCGAGGTGGAATGCTCGGTCTTCAGTTTCTAGCAGCATCTGTTCATACAGGTAGCGTGTGGCCCGATCGCCCAAACTTTCGGCCTGTCCTGCCTGACGACGCAGCAAGGTGATGATTGCCTGCTCAGCCGCCAGATCGTGCTCTACCAACTGGCGTGCCGAAAATACTCCATCCGGTTCGGGGGGAAAAACAGTTAATTCAGCCAGCTTTGTGAAACTAGCGACGGGCGTCCCACCCAGACCGTTGAGGCGCTCACCAATTTTATGTACATACTCTTGCACCTGTTCGTAACTGTCTGAAAAGAATTCATGCAGGGAGTAAAATTCCGCACCTTCTACCACGAAATGATGCTTTTGGTATTGCAAATACAATGCTTGAAAACTGGCCAAAGCAATATTAAATCCCTCAACAATTGGCGTCGTGACGGAGTGATCCAACAGGATTGGATTGTCATAAACCTGATCAAACGATTTCAGCATGCCCTGAGTTTCAGCCATTGTATTCTCCTTGCTCAACGTGGCACTTTGCTTGTACCTCAATTTAACACGGTCATTTTTATAGTCAAATTACAAAAACAACCGTGCCGAGAATGATTCGCAATATAAATCTTGAATCTGTAATAAATTGAGTGATTAAATGATAGCTTTGGTCAGCAAGCTCAGGACAGGGGCGATCGCTGGATTGCCGATTCTGGTTGGGTTTGCTGGCTTGTCGCTATCCTGAATATGGCTGCGACCATAACTTAATTAATTAACTGTACGCGACGACACTATACAGAAATTTGCAATCAGTAAACGTGAAATTCGACACTGATCGCTAGTCTGATACGGCCCGTGAGCCCGTGAGCGCTTCACCGAGACACGGTGCTTTAAACGTACTGAAACTAAATTCCGCCAGTTTTCGCTCTGACGGCTGAACACGGTTAATACCGATGGCAATTGCGGTGGTTATATTGGTGTCAAAACGAGACGGTTTTGCCAGCAGTTAAGTATCACTACGGTCAGCCAGCGCGGTTTTTAGTGCTTTCACCCGTGTCTTAAACTCTGCTTCCGAAATGCGCTGAACGTTCTGGCCCGGTTCAAAACAGTAGGCAAGATATTGCAAATCGCGTTCGAGCCTGCCAGTGTCGAGGTTGGCAATCAGTAGATCGAGGCTACCGTTGGCCGTGGCGGTGACCTTGACGGGGCGATCGTTGATGATGAAGTACCAGGGAAATCCCGAATCTTGGCTCATACCTTGTGCAAGTCCCTTATACGCCACTGCTCGACCTCTATTTTGCACCAGGTCAGACAGCAATTCCAGTGGAGGGCTGCGCATCCTTGCAGCAGGGCTTTAACCTCTAGCAATGGGGTGTTGGAGTGACGGGTTTGTGTGATTCAAGACAGCATTCAGACTCCTGATTCGCTAAACTATCCTCGAAAAATGAAGGACAGCGGCATACTGGGATTGGTAGCTCATTCTAGTTACCATTCTTAATGTCGGAGCCTTGCAGCGCTACGGTGAACGGATCGGAGCGACACGCACGTCGGCGCACGTCGGCATTCGTTTGGTCTCCTTCTGGGAGGAACGGTGTTGGCTAACGATCGGCAAAGCGCTGCTCCATCATTGACTCCACGTTTGGCTGAATGAACATTCTGTCAAGCGGCGGCATCGGGTTTCGCATGGTGGGCCTGGATCGGCCAGCGCCGGTGGGTAAGGGGTAGGATCGTCAGCTTCTTAGAATGGTTGTCAGTCACCACCGTTGTGGCATCACCTGGATCGAAACGCAGGAATTGGTTGGGCACTATTAAGCAATGAAGATGCCGGATCTGAGAAAAAAGCTGTTTGTCATTGCCGCAGGGCTGGGATTGCTGGCGGCGGGATCAGCCGTCGGCTACTGGCAGTACCGCCAACATGAATGGTGTGTTCAATTCACCTCTAGCGGCGGTCAGGAAGTGACCTATAGCCGGGGCTGTCTCAATCGACAGCGGTATAAGAAGTGGACATTGACAGCGCTGCGGACTGAGAGCTAGACAATGGGCCTAGCTTGATCCCACCATGACCACTGCTCCAGCAAACGCCGATCGGCGTTCAGCCGTTTCATCCCCGCCATTAATTCACCAGATCGGGAAAGACTTCCTGTACAACCGGGTGGATCAAGTGGTTGTTTTGGATATTCAAACCGCGTGCCAGAGCTGCATCGCGATCGAGCGCTGCGAGTCCATAGTCGGCCAGTTTTAGCACGTAGGGAAATGTGCTGTTGTTCAAAGCTTGCGTTGCAGTCCAGGGAACAGCGCCGGGCATGTTGGGAACGCCATAATGGACAACTCCCGCTTCAATGTAAGTTGGGTGTGAATGAGAGGTTGGCCGGACGGTTTCAATACAGCCTCCCTGATCGACTGCTACATCAACGATGACGGCACCAGGGCGCATTTGCTCAACCAGCGGGCGCTTTACGAGTACAGGTGCTTTCTGTGCCGGTACAAGAACGGCCCCAATCAGCAAGTCAGCCTCAGGCACTACCGTCTCGACTTGACTGGTACTGCTGTATAACAGCTCTACCCGTGAGCCAAACAGCGTTTCCAGGTAAGACAGGCGATCGACATTGACATCGAGAATCTGCACCTGGGCACCCATCCCGACGGCAATTCTGGCCGCTTCCGTGCCGACCACGCCGCCGCCCAAAATCACCACTTTGCCCGCTCGGACACCGGGAACACCGCTTAAGAGGACACCCCGTCCCCCCTGTTGGCGTTCCAGAAAATGTGCCCCAAACTGCACCGACAGTCGCCCTGCAATAATGCTCATAGGAGCCAGCAGCGGCAGTCGTTGATTGGGTAGTTCAACCGTCTCGTAGGCGATCGCGGTTGTGCCAGCATCCAGCAAATGCTCTGTCAGGCTGCGGCTGGCGGCGAGATGAAGATAGGTAAAAAGGATTTGTCCTTTCTGCAAGTAGGCATATTCGGCAGGCAGCGGTTCTTTTACCTTGATCACCAGGTCGCGGTTCCAGGCGTCGATCGCGCGGGATACCGTCTGTGCCCCTGCTTGCTGATAGTCTGTGTCGGAAAATCCTGATCCCCCGCCTGCGTTAGCTTCCACAAACACCTGGTGACCGCGATCCACCAGGCCTCGTACGCTATTGGGGCTTAACCCCACCCGGTATTCCTGATCTTTCGTTTCTTTGGGAACGCCGATTTCCATCTGTGCCTCGTCTAGTTGCCTATATCTCTAGCTTAAGCCGGTCGGCTGAAAGCTGCTGTAGCAGTCGTCGTCCAGGAATAAATAATCGGGACAGATCGGATCCACAACGCCGCTGGGTTCACTCGTGCGTTGCCAACCGTAGTTAGTCGCGACTCCAGGATGAACCATTTCGAGCTGATTGAGCATTTCGCAAAGCAGTGCGGCGATCGCGACCGCCCCAGCCGATTCGTCCTCCAGGCGGGAATGTTGGAGGTAGGTTAACAAGGTCATCGCACCGTTTAACGTTAATTGTTCGAGTGCAAGCATGATTATCACCACTTAAAGAACCCGCGCGCTGATTGGATAACGCGCTTAACAAGAAATTCTCCACATCAATGGGCAATTCCCCATAGTTCTGCGAAGATTCCCCGGACGGGTACTCCATTAGCCGCCACCCACAATGGTGACAATTTCCAGGCGATCGTTCGGCTGCATTTCAGTTTGCTCCCAGAATTGACGGTGCAAAATTTCGCCGTTATATTCCACTGCAACCAAACGCGGATTTAAGCCGAGCTGCGTCAAAAACGTGGGAAGAGAGGTATGGGCGTTGCAAGTACGCGGCTCACCGTTGACCTGAAGTGTAATCTGAGGAGACATGAGTGTCGATGAAAAGGTTTCTAACGATGTAATGTTGCCATCGCAACAACCCGTTGAGTGTACTTTGAGTGTATCTTCCTCACGGTGAGGCAACAAAGTTTACGTGCCAACTGACTGTGTCTACGCTCTGATGCACAATCGACCCAGCCCTCTGCCGCAACAGATCTCTGCCCTTTCCCGACTCCCCACATCCCACTCCCCACTCCCCACGTCCTTCCCATGCCCCCTTTACCAGAATTTACCCTGCGTCCTGCTGAGGAGGGCGACTTGCCGCAAATCGTCAATCTCGATCGCCTATCCTTTGCACCCCTGAGCACCAACGCTGAGATTGAGCGTGAGTGGTACGGGCGGGGATTAGATTTGCCCAATCGATCGCTCTTTGTTGCCATCCATAACGCGACCGGGCTTGCCGTCAGCAGCTATGCACAGCTCAGTTTGAACCTGTGCTTTGAAGGC
The DNA here is from genome assembly GCA_021323955.1 of Oscillatoriales cyanobacterium Centralia_MAG_596. Taxonomy (GTDB): domain Bacteria; phylum Cyanobacteriota; class Cyanobacteriia; order Leptolyngbyales; family Leptolyngbyaceae; genus Stenomitos. Next base: position 5,847 of record JAJPKC010000082.1, read on the forward strand.
AAGATCATGCCAGCGATGGGGCTTTCGGCTGTAGCAGTTGCGCCTCACGCTCGCGGACAAAAGCTGGCGCGGTTAATGGTCGAACATGCGCTGAAAGACAGTCAGGCACAACAGCTTCCGCTCACGATGCTGTATCCTTTTCAGCACGGATTTTACCGCAAGCTGGGTTGGGCCTGGGTGGGACGATCGCACCAGTATCGCGTTGCCGCACGCCACTTACCCCGATATGCCGAGCGATTGCACATCGTTCCCTACGATCCGTTTCAGCATGAGCCGATGCTAGAGGCGATTTACCAGAGAGAAGCGCTGAAGCATAACGGTTGGCTGAAACGGTGGGACTGGCAGTGGCAGTCTCGCGTTAAGCCGGTCACGGGGCGCGAAGTTTACTGCTATACAGACGCGGGAGAAGTAAAGGGGCATGTGATTGTGCAATTTGCCCGACTGGAGCCACCACAGAATGTGCTGGCCGCGATCGTGCAGGAATGGGTCGCGCCTACGCCTGCTGTTTATCGAGGCATTCTGGGCTTTTTGGCCTCGTTGCGCGATCAGGTTTCGACGATCGTCTGGAATACCCATACCGATGATCCGTTTCCCCACCTGTTGCAAGAGCAGCAGCGCGATCCCAGTCTTACCATCATCCCTTCTGAGTTCGGCTGGTCAAAGCATTTGGGGACAATCAATGCGGGCTTTATGTGGCGCTTGGTGGATGTAGAAGCCGCGTTTCGCCTCCGCCCGATCGCCGTACAGCCGTCCTTTGCACTCACCTTTCAAATCACCGATCCGGTGTTGGGCGATCGCACGATCACGACCGAATTTATTGACGGGATTATGCAACCGACAGCCCAAGCCGCTTCAACTGTCATCAGCATCTCGATTGAGCATTTGACTGAGTTGTTTGCTGGCTTCCGTCGATCGCGCGATCTGGCCTGGATTGGTGCGATCACCGTTGAAGGCGATGCCGAGCTACTGTCGGCCCTCGATCGTGCCTGGGCAATCTCTCCCCCGTTTTGCTGGGACTTCTTCTAACGCGTGGCCGCAGCCGTCCTTAGGGGCAATGACATCAACGCCGTGGATCGGCAATTCCCATTGACGGCCTGCTCTGACTGGTCGCGCTGGTCTGCCTGACTGTAAATTCTGGATGCTGTTCTGACCCATAAGCCATCGCGATCAGCGGGTTAAATCGCGCTTTGTGACGCGTACCGCTTGCAATTGCCTATGATGAGAGTGAAGGCATTCGTTTGGTTTCATGCAATTTATTGATCAGGCAGACGTTCAGGTACAGGCGGGCAACGGCGGCGATGGACTGGTTGCCTTTCGGCGCGAGAAATACGTCCCGGCGGGCGGGCCATCGGGAGGCAATGGTGGACGGGGTGGATCGGTGATCCTGCGTGCGGTCGAAAACCTGCAAACGCTGCTGGATTTTCGCTACAACCATTTATTCAAAGCGGAGGATGGACAACGCGGTGGCCCCAATAACCGCACAGGTGCATCAGGGCGCGATCGCATCATCGATGTTCCCTGTGGCACGGTGGTCTACGATGCCGAAACGGACGAGCTGTTGTTTGATTTGCTCACCCCCAATCAGACCGTTTGTGTCGCGGCAGGAGGCAAGGGTGGTCTGGGCAACCAGCACTTTCTCAGCAATCGCAATCGTGCCCCTGAACGTGCGCTGCCCGGACTACCCGGCGAAGGCCGCTTTCTTCGACTGGAGCTGAAACTGCTGGCAGAAGTGGGCATCATTGGACTGCCCAATGCGGGAAAGTCTACCCTGATTGCCGCCCTGTCCTCGGCGCGTCCTAAAATCGCCGATTATCCATTTACCACGCTGGTACCCAACCTGGGAGTGGTGCGGAAGCCCACAGGCGATGGAACGGTATTTGCCGATATCCCAGGGTTGATTGAAGGTGCACACATGGGGACTGGCCTGGGACATGACTTTCTGCGCCATGTGGAACGGACGCGTTTACTGCTCCATCTGGTTGATGTCACCAGTCCCGATCCGATCGCTGATTACCATACCATTCAGCAGGAACTCGAAGCATACGGTCGTGGTCTGCCCGAACGGCCACAGATCCTGGCGCTCAGTAAGCTGGATGCGGTGAGTCAAGACACAACAGCCGTCAACCAACTAGCGGCCCAACTGCATGAACTGAGCCATGCTCCTGTGTTCCAGATTTCTGCCGTCGCTCAGATTGGGCTAGAGCCGTTACTGAATGAGGTCTGGCAATCTCTAGAGACAATGCAGGCCGAAGCCGCCTTGGCCGCCAGCGCGATCGAATCGATCAGCCTGCCGATTGGCTAGAACGGTCTGGATAGCGGGCTAATATAACGCTCAACGGTCTAACGTTCCGTTCTCAGTGCCGATTCGCCGCTAAATCCGCTGGGTCTTGCCCAATTGTCCGGAGATGGTTGCCATATTCGCGCGACCTGAACCAGACGGCCTCCTTCCCGGCGCGAATGTCCCTAAATCGTGTGGATAAAGTCGAGTAGCTGATGGGCCATGTGCAGTTTGCTACAAGGCGCGATCGACTGCTGACGCCCCCGGTAATCGAGCAATATCGCCTGATTCGAATCGCTGCCAAACCCACTCTCCGGTTGATCGATCGGGTTAGCCGCGATCGCGTCCAATTTTTTTTGCTTCAGCTTCTCCAGGGCTGGCGTCACAATATCGCCGCTTTGAGCCGCAAAGCCAATCAACCGCTGGTGGGGCTGCTTCAGCATTGCCAACTCAGCCACGAGATCGGGCACAGGGTCTAACGGCAGCGATGCTGGCAGCGATCGCTTCGGTACTTTCGTGGCGCTATAGCTGGCGGGTCTGACATCCGCAACCGCCGCCGCCATAATCGTCCAGTCCGCATCGGGAAAGCACTCCAACAATGCCTGCTGCATGTCGCTGGCGCTGACAACGGGCACTGACCGCACCGAGGGAAGCGTTGCCAATAAGGAAGGGTCGAGAGGGCCATGAACGAGCGTAACGCGGGCACCCCGATGCGCCGCTGCCAGCGCCAGCGCTATGCCCATTTTGCCGGTAGCCGGATTGCCAATAAAGCGGACTGGATCGAGATATTCGCGGGTGCCGCCCGCACTGATCAACACTGACTTTCCGGCCAAATCGCGCGTACCACCAGTGTGCAGCAGCGAGTAGATGTGAGGGAGAATGCTGGCTGGCTCTGCCATGCGACCCATCCCCACCCGATCGCACGCCAGCACCCCTGCCCCTGGCCCAACCGTGTGGTAGCGTCGTTCCGCCTGAATCTGCTGCCAGTTCCGCTGAACAGACGGCTGTTCCCACATGTCGGTGTTCATGGCAGGGGCCAGCAGCACCGGGCAGGTGGACGCCAGAACGGTGTTAGTCAGCAGGTTGTCGGCCATGCCATACACCAGCTTGGCCAGTGTGTTGGCCGTCAGCGGTGCAATGACAAAGACATCGGCCCACTCGCCCAGCTCAATATGCAGCGGGCGATCATGGGTTGCCTGCCAAAACGACGCATCCGTGTAGGCCGGGTGGCGACAGAGCGTGGCAATGGTTAGCGGGGTGATAAATTCCTCAGCCGATCGCGTCAGTATGGCACGCACTTCGACACCGGCTTTTGCTAGCGCCGAGATAACCTCACAAACTTTGTAGGCTGCAATCCCGCCACCCAAGCCAACTAAAACGCGCTTGCCTTGCATAGAGCATCAGAATGCACGGTTGAACTGCCGACTCTTCAATCCCGCCTGTTTAACCGCACGATCGCTACGGTCAGGCTTCGTCGTAGGCTTCCATGTCCAGCAGATAGAGATAGGGTTCAACCAGATCGGGCCGCTGAAACGCGATCGTCCGTAACAGGTGCCAGTCACTCAGACCCTCAAACGCATTCATGTAGTCGTCTTTCTCAAGACGGATAGCGAGTTCTGCAATGTCCGTAGTGGTTAACTTTGACACATCCAGATGTTCAACGCTTAGAGTTGCCATGACTACCACCTACTTCTAAAAATGCCTGAGTCGCCGATCTCTCAGGTCATGAGCCCACACTAAATTCTACCGTACTAAATTGCATTGGATTTAAGCTTTAGCACTTCCCTCATCATTACGAGATAATTCTTCAACAAAACTTTGGATCAGCGCCAGCACAACGGGCTGAATCTCATGCCCCATATCGAATTCTTGATAACGAACATCAATTCCCAAACATTGCAGACTGTAAAGTGCTCGCTGCGCTGCGGCCAGTGGTACAACCGTATCCTGTCTGCCGTGTACCATCAGGGTTGGGGGAAAAGCGACGGCTTGCTGCTCGATCGCGGCGTGTAGATAGCCACTGAGTACCATCAAACCTTTCAGCGGCAGCCCCAGTCCCACATCCAGCGTCATCGCGCCCCCTTGCGAAAAGCCTCCCAGGATGGTGCGCGACAGGGGAATTCCGGTTGTCGCCGTGAGCGATTTGAGCAACTCGGTCAGCAGTTGGCGACTGGTTGAGAGGTCGGGGCGATCGCGAAACCCCAGCGTGTTCTGGAAGTTGAAATTACTGGGAAAGTCGTACCACATCCTGCCGCCTGCGGCGTAGGGGTGCGGAAAGGGCGCATCGGGAAACACCATCTGGTAGTTGGGTAGATTGATGAACGAGGCGAGTGACAGGACATCTTGCGCGCTGGCTCCCCAACCGTGCAGAATCACAATTAAGCCCTGGGGAGGCTGGCCGTTGGCGGGTGGAAGCGTGATGGCTTGCAGGGTCACGGTGAGGTTCCTCAATGAGTCGATCAAAATCGTCTCATTTCAATCAAATATTTCATAGATCCCAATGGCAATCAGCAGTAGTCCGGCCAGCTTTGGTGCCAGTGCCCCCAGGTGTTTACTCAGGTAGGTGCCTGCGATCGCCTGTCCAATGGCGATCGTGAGGTAGCTAAATACGCCAACGGCAATGGATGTAATCACTGGATTGTGGCCCGACAGACTTGCGCCCAGGCCTCCTGCCATCGCGTTTAACGCCAGCGACAGTCCCAGAATCAACGTTTCTTTGCACCCAATTGGCTGAAGCGAGGCCGGGGGGGAGCCTTGTCGCGATCGTCGCTGTGCCGTGCTGGCCGTTGGTGGCGGGGACGCTGGCAATGTCCGCGATCGCGGTTTTTGGTGCAACCGCTCGCGTAGCCAGACGTAGAATCGTCGCCCCAATCGACGGAACGGCGCTTCCCAATAGATCCAGACCCCCACCAGCGCAATCACGATCGCGCCGACCCAGTTTGCCACCCAGGCCGGCAGGATCATCACCAGAACTCTGCCAAAGGCCATCGCCGCATACGTAAGACCAACGGCCATCAAAGCAATAAGCAAATTTGACCCGTTGGCAATCCGACGCTGGGTGATGCCATAGGCGGTGCCAATGCCCAGATTGTCCAGATTGGCCGCCAGCGCGATCGCCAGCAAAATCATCAGCTTGTAAATTGGCACCGACAGCCCCATAAATTAAGCCCAAAGCGGCAGTTAGCGAATAGCGAAACAGCGGTAATGGATGACTGGGAGGCCGATTGAACTGCTCCAGTTGATCAGTTCAATGCCCTTATCCAGAATGTCTTATACCGCTGAAAATGTCACATCAGTGCCGCATCCACTCCATAGAGGTGTGGTGATGGACAGAGTACGCTCTGTTAAGACATTGAAATGAGGTGTGGTGTGAGTAGTCTAGACAAAATAAACCAGCCCGTCGATCGCGCAAAGACACGTCAGACCCGGAAAATAGGCAAACGCAGATTCATTCGACAGCTATCTTTTTGGGTTCTGCTGGTGCTGGTGTCTGGTACGTCGGGTGCAGCTCTGGCACTGTTAGCCGCGACTCCGTTTCAACACGGCAAAACTCATCATTTATCCCACAGCACCGATAGTTTAACGTCCCTCCTCCCAGTCACACTAGAACGACCGATCAACATTCTCGTTCTGGGCATTGACAATTCTGGTCATCCCCACAGCGGTGCCGTGCTGCCGCCTGAAGCGCTCGCTGGAAATAGCGACACAATGCTCCTGGTGCGGATTGTCCCAGAAACGCACCAGATTAATGTCCTCTCAATTCCGCGAGACACGCTGGTTCAGACCCCGACTGGTATTGACAAGATTAACGATGCCAACATGCAGGGTGGCGCGACGCAGGCGGTGCAGACGGTGAGCCAACTGCTGGATGGCACGCCGATCGATCGCTATATTCGGCTTGATACCGAAGGATTTATTCATTTGGTGGACGCCTTGGGGGGCGTTGCGATCACTGTGCCGAAACCAATGGACTACGTTGATCGGACGCAGCACTTATCAATTCATCTGGCGGCTGGTCTGCAAACACTGAACGGTCAGCACTTGCAGGAATATGTCCGTTTTCGCCACGATGAGTGGGGTGATATTGGCCGTGTGCAGCGACAACAAGACGTGTTGAAGGCGATCGCGTGGACGCTGGTGCAACCGGCAACGCTAGGGAAACTGCCGGCATTGCTCCACGTGATTCAGTCCAATGTCGATACGGACTTGTCTTTGGGTGAAATGCTGGCGATCGCGCAGATGACCCACGACCTCAAATCGCATCAGATCAACCTGACGCTGTTGCCCGGTCGCTTTAGCCGCAAAGATGAATATCCGCTGAGCTATTGGATCGAAGACCCCCGCGCCACTTCAGCTTTGCTGACCCGTTACTTCAGCCGCGACCCGGCTAGTCCGTCCTCGGATGCGGTGGCCGCGCTCCACCCGGAGGCGATCCAGATTGCGGTGGCCAATGCCACCGATCGCCCAGACCTGTCTCACCAGATTGTGTCACGCCTGAAGTCACAGGGGTTTACCAATGTCTACCTGACCACCCACGACATTGATATCAGTCCCGAGACAATGGCCGAAACCCAGATTATTGCACAGCAGGGAAATCCATCCGCGGCGGCCCTGGTGCAGCAGGCGATCGGACTGGGACAGGTGCAAGTAGCCGCGACCGGCGACCTTGGCTCAGACGTTACGATCGTCATTGGGCCGGATGCCGTCCCCAAATTGAACCACACGTCAGGTGATGGGAAACAGTGAGCTATGCTTCCTAAAGGCATCCGACCTCGGTAAGATAGGTGGCCTGTTATGAAATAGAGGGAGTACGGCAATGGGACGGTTGGCACTGCTGAGCGTATCGGACAAAACGGGATTGATTGAACTGGCTCGCTGCCTGGTCGAGGAGTTTAATTTTGACCTGATCAGCAGCGGCGGCACTGCTCAAGCATTGAAAGCGGCGGGATTGCCCGTGACCAAGGTTTCAGACTATACCGGATCACCCGAAATTCTGGATGGACGGGTCAAAACGCTCCATCCTCGGATTCACGGGGGCATTTTGGCACGGCGTGATATGGCCTCCGACTTGGCTGATTTGGAGGCCCAGCAGATTCGCCCGATCGACCTTGTGGTGGTCAACCTGTATCCCTTTGAACAAACCATCGCAAAATCCAACGTGACGCTGGCGGAGGCGATCGAGCAGATTGACATTGGTGGCCCCGCGATGGTGCGTGCGTCGGCTAAGAACTATGCTCACATCACGATTCTGAGCAGTCCGACTCAGTATGATGGCTACTTGCAAGAACTGCGACAGAACAATGGTGGTGTGTCGTTAGCGTTTCGACAAACGGCTGCACTCCGGGCGTTTCAGCATACGGCCAGTTACGATCGCGCGATCGCAACCTATCTCGAAACCCAAACTTCAGAACACACGCAGCAGGAGTTAGATAGCTCACTGCCTGAAACGTTTACGCTAACAGGCACACAGATTCAAGCATTGCGGTATGGCGAGAATCCGCACCAACCCGCTGCGTGGTATCAAACGGGTTCAGCCAGGACGGGCTGGGCGGCAGCGACTAAACTTCAGGGGAAGGAACTGAGCTACAACAATCTCGTAGACCTGGAAGGGGCACGGCAGATTATTGCTGAGTTTGCGGATGCCCAGAGTGACCCAGCCGCCACAATCATCAAGCATACAAACCCCTGCGGTGCTGCACTGGGTACCACTTTGGTTGAAGCGTACCAGAAGGCATTTGATGCCGACTCTACGTCCGCGTTTGGTGGTATCGTAGCGCTCAACCGTCCCATTGATGTGGCTACGGCAACTGCCATGACAAAGACGTTTCTCGAATGTGTTGTGGCTCCTGGCTGTGAACCGGAGGCAGAAACCATTCTCAGCGCCAAGAAAAACCTGCGAATTTTGGTGCTGTCCGATTTAAGCAGTGGGCCGAAGGCAACGGTACGAGCGATCGCGGGTGGCTTTCTGGCCCAGACGTCTGATGACCTCGCCGTAAACCCTGAGCAATGGCAGGTAGTGACGGCAAAACAGCCAACCGATGCCCAACTGGCAGAACTGCTGTTTGCCTGGAAGATTTGCAAGCACGTGAAGTCAAACGCGATCGTCGTCACCCGCGATCGCACCACCCTGGGCGTTGGTGCCGGGCAGATGAACCGCGTTGGCTCGGTCAAAATTGCCCTGGATCAAGCCGGTGAAAAGGCGCAGGGAGCCGTACTGGCCAGCGATGGCTTTTTTCCGTTTGACGATTCGGTACGTACGGCGGCGGCGGCTGGCATCGGGGCGATCGTTCAACCCGGTGGCAGCATGCGCGATCAGGACTCCATCAACGCCGCTAATGAACTGGGACTGGTCATGGTGTTGACCGGCCTGCGGCATTTCCTGCACTAGGCGCAGTGGCGGGACGTGGGGATAAGGGGCACGGGGAGCCGCTTTGTCTGCACCAAGCTTTGGCCCTCTGCCTTTTACCTGCCGACGCCTGGTTCCCGATTCTGACTTCATGCTAAGTTTTATGAAGCAACTCATCATTCCTTAGTCCTATGAGTCCCACTATTCCCGAATCGGTCAAAGTCTGGAGCCAGTTCTTTCATCCTGCCCTGATGTGGGTTCTCTTTGCGCTGACGCTGTATGCTCTGTATCTCGGCGTGAAGGTTCGTCGTGTACGGTACGCCGAGGGAGACGAGAAAAAAGCGTTAATCAAAGGTCAGTTCAACGTCAAGCATTATCAGATTGGTTCGCTATTGCTGGCGTTGATGGTGGTAGGGTCGATCGGCGGTATGGCGGTTACTTACATTAACAATGGCAAACTGTTTGTCACAGCTCATCTGCTGGCTGGTCTGGGGATGACTGGGTTGATTGCTGTCTCGGCGTCGCTCTCACCCTTTATGCAAAAGGGCGCTGACTGGGCACGCTATACCCATATTTTTCTCAACGTCGTGATCGTGGGGCTATTTGGTTGGCAGGCCATTACTGGCATCGACATCGTGCAGCGGATTATCAGCAAGCTCTAGCGTTGACGCTGTTTGGGCGCTGAACGGTTGCCCGATCGTGCCGTGCTTGAGGCGTACCTTTCGTCATATTTCTTGCCGGGTCGCTGCCCTGGCGAGAGTTGCTTTAAACGGCAGTGGTTGCGCTGGTGCAAGTGCCACGGTCGATCGCCCGTGACCCGATGCCAGTCGCGCCCATCGCGCCATCCGACTCGCTACAATAGGCAAGACTCGTATAGTACAGATATTCGGGTGGCGCTGCATGAATGATGATTCTGGCTCCGACCTCAGCCACACAGTGGGGATACCGTCACCGATCGCGCCAGTTGATTACACCCCGGCGATCGCGACGCTCAAGCAGTCAGATCCAATTCTCGCCGCGTTGATTGATCAGGTGGGTGACTGCACCCTGCACATGGGACGACAACAGGGCGATTTACTATTCTGTCTGTGTGAATCAATTCTCTATCAACAATTGTCTGGTAAGGCCGCAGCGGCTATCCATCGACGCTTTCTGGCGCTCTACCCCGATCGCGATTTTCCTGGTGCTGCCGATCTGCTCAACACTCCGGATGCGGCGTTGCGCAGCGCGGGTATCTCGCGTCCCAAAATTGCTTACTTGAAAGATCTGGCGCAAAAGGTGCTGGATGGACTGCCCACGCTAGCCGAGCTAGAGGCGATGGACGATGAGGCGATCGTGCAGACATTGTTGCCCATCAAGGGCGTTGGGCGGTGGACGGTGCAAATGCTGCTCATCTTCCGACTGCATCGTTGGGATGTCCTGCCTGTAGACGATCTGGGTATTCGCGCAGGCATTCGACGCACTTACGGCCTCGCCGATCTGCCGGACAAGAAAACGGTTGAACGGATTGGACAACCCTGGCGACCATACCGCACGATCGCCGCCTGGTACCTCTGGCGCAGTCTGGAGGTCAACCTGCCGGGAAACACCGTTGCGTCAACGGCGAATGACCGTTAAGCGATCGCTCGCCGTATTCAGTTAGAGGCAGAAGGCAAGCCGCTTCCAGGGGCAACGGTTCACACCCTGGCCAAAGTCATGATCCTGAGTGATCAGGCGATCGCTATAGCGCGATGTGGAGCACGACTGCATTGGTGATCGAGGCAAACAGGCTGTGGAATGTCACTACAAGCTTTTGTGGTAGCTCGCTTTGCATGTGGACAGAATGCGTTTGTCGTTCGCGCTCAATTGCTTGATCGGGTAGTATCCTTCAAGACCAACTGGCGCAACTTCGGGATGTACTGCTGAAGCCGATGCCGCGCTTGTTTGCAGTGCTACCGCATAGGGGTAGCTCGCCTGCTCGTAGCTGTTAACGACGGTCAATGCCAGTTGCTTTGACTGCACGCTGCCATGGACGCAATCAAAGGAAGACCGGGGCATGTAAAAGGCTCCCGTGATGCTGCCGTGCTTTACCTCAAAAACCAGGTAGGTTGCGCCTAGCTGTTCTGGTTTCGGCGCTTGACCGTAAAGATAAGCGCCATCGGGTAGCGATCGCGTGGGACTCGTCGTTGCCTTGAGTGGCGCAACCGTTGATGTCTGGTCGGTCGTTGGGGCTTCGTTGCCATAAGCGGGTGAATGAGACACCCCCTGCATCGCTAAACTGAGGGCAAAGGTAAGCGCAACGCCAGTAAAGCATTTTTCAAACCAACGCCATGCTGAACGATCCGGGGCATTGGTGGCGGCAGTAGAACGCACTGAAGAAAATTGGGCTGACATAGTGTTAAGGGGGCTTGCAATAGGAGTAATATCCAGCTTTTTAGAGAATGAACGAGTGATAGTAGTCGAAGGACGCTGGTGATTTTATCGGCGCGATCGCGTGATCGAAATACCCCCTACCCTGTGATATGAGTTACCGCCTCCGCGCCCTGTTGATCGGGTTGCCTGGTCAATGTGTGGCAAGTGCCGGCCAGAACGCCGACCCAGTTTGATGTTTGGCCCATTCCACTTTGACCGCAACGGTCTGACCCATGCGATAACGTCAAACACAAAACAGGGCAGGCACAATGCCTACCCTGTGTTAGTCCAAACGTTGATGACTGCGAACGTTATACGCGTTCAAACAGCCCGCTAACCTGTAATCAATTCCAACAGGAGTCAGTTTTGCATACCGATCAACCGTGATCGCGCTTAGTTATGGCTTCCAGCTTCAATCGTTGCCATGTTGGGCTGCGAACCCGTGAGGTTGATTTTGACTGCCTTGTTGCGCACTTCTTCTACCTTCGGCAGCGTCAGGCTGAGGATCCCGTCCTTGTAGTCAGCACTCACGCGATCGTTCTGCACATGGACAGGCAGCGGAATTACCCGCTGGAACTTGCCATAGCGAAACTCAGAGCGGAAGAAGCCATCTTTTTCGGTCTTTTGCTCTTCACGGTGTTCACCCGCGATCGAAACGGCTTCCTTCGTCACCTGGATGTCTAAGTCTTTAGCGTCGATGCCAGGGAGCTGTGCCCGCAGCACAAGGGCGTCACCCGTATCCTTTAGTTCCACGGCTGGAGTCCAGGCCGCTTCAGTACTGGATGTTTGGGTCAGTTCATCAAACACCTGATCCATCTGACGCCGCAGAGTTTCAATTTCACGCCAGGGTTGCCAGTAACGAACTAACATGTGTCTATCTCCTTTGGGATCAAGAAACAAACCTTTGATGCTTCTATAGTGCCGCGATCGCGGGTCGAAACCCAGTCAGGCAAACCCTACCATCGAGGTGTAGCTTTCCCAACCACCCTTTTGGCGGCTTCTCCTTCTTGCTAGCAGAGTCAATGCGGTGACGGGACTGGGGCTGGCACGCGATGTTCCAGGGGGGCACCAACCTGATTTGAGTGGGGCCGATTCGGTTGATTGATCATTTGCTGCGATCGCGTAATGAGCTTTGCGACAATTTCAACGTCTGATAACCCTGTGGCGTTAATCGTTTCGAGCTGTCCCTGCCGTCGCTGGAGGTCGTAGCAATAGGTTTTGTCGTAGTAGTCCAGAACGAGGTCGATCGCGGTGGCGAGATTGCCCTGACGGATAGCATCGGCAGCCTTTTGCGTGCGTTCACCACCCAACCGTTTTTTCAGGCGTTCAGTAGCGGTAATGAGTGGGCCGTGACCCATCTGGCCGTACTCTTGTAGCAGCAATGCCATCCGCTCTGGTCGCGATCGTTCAATCTGCACAACCGGCGCGGTCATCATGCGTTGGAACAGCGCATCGGGTACACGGCAGGATCCAATCATGCGGCTCTCGGCTTCAATCCAGACGGGGCGATCGCCCTTGAGCCTGACCCACTGCATGGCAATCAGGTTTTCAAAGTGCTCTGTACTGGGTTGAGGCGGCAGGCCCAGGTTGCCGTAGCTGCTGCCGCGATGGTTGGCCAGGTGCTCCAGATCCAGGATTTGTTCACCCTGTGCCGCTAATTGATGGAGAACCGCGGTTTTACCACTGCCTGTCATGCCACCTAATGTCAACACGGGCTTCGGTTCCGTCACTACCGTATGTACCCAGTGCCGGAAGCCCTTATAGCCACGATCGAGGACAGTGACCTGAAAGCCGGCTGTCTCCATCAGCCAGGCCATGCTGCCGCTTCGCATCCCGCCCCGCCAGCAGTGGAGACGCAAGGTGCGATCGTGCGTTAGCGCTTTTGCCTGCGCGACAAACTGAGCAAGCTTTGGGCCAGCGATCGTCAATCCCAGTTCCACTGCTTCATCCCGCCCCTGCTGTTTGTAGCAGGTTCCTACCTGCGCCCGTTCTTCGTTGCTAAATAGGGGAAAACTCGCGGCCCCCGGGATGTGCCCATGCTCAAACTCAGCCGGACTCCGGACGTCTAAAAGGATACCGGATGCGTTGAGAAAGTCAGTAGGCGGCAGCGTTGTCGGCATGTAGCGGTGCGTTTGAGTGGCAAGATGCGGCATGAAGGCAAAGGCGAGAAGGGCTGGGTTGACCCGCAATCGTTCGCTACGATAGGCCTCGCTATCCACTGTGTAGTAGCGGCGAGGTAGTAGCAGCGAGTCAGAACGCTATCCAGATTCGGTGTATGTGCAATTGGCGTTAACCATTGCGTTCTGACTCTAGCGATAACGCTCCATTACCCCTTCTCCTGATCGTAATCGGTTTTGGGTTGTTCAGACGCGGTCGGGTATGCCCGATGATGGCGCTGTGCGTGTAACCGAGGGCATGGAGGGCAGCAAGGCAGCGATCGCCCACATGAGCCGGAACAGATGCCAATAGTCCACCAGCCGTTTGCGGGTCAAACAGCAGCGAAAAATGAGGCGTTGTGCTTATGTCTAAAGTGGTTTCCGTGGCCTGAGCCGCCTGTAAATTTTGAGGCTGGAGTGAACTGAAAATCCCCATCGTCACGGTTTCTAAAGCACCTTCCAGTATGGGTATTGCCTGCAAATCCAGCTCAACGTCTACACCAGATGCTTTCACCATTTCCAGCAAATGTCCCACAAGGCCAAACCCGGTAATGTCTGTGCAGGCTGTGGCCTGGTACTCCAGTAGACAGTCGGCTGCAAGCTGATTGGACTGCTGCATCGACGCGATCGCGCCATCAATCCAACGTCCTTTAGCTTTCAGCTGCATCTGTGCGGCAAACAATGTTCCAGTGCCGATTGCCTTCGTCAAAACTAGCACCTGCCCTGATTGCATGGCGCTCTTACGCAGCAGGCGATCGGGCTGTGCCAGTCCATTGCAGGATAGTCCAAACGCCAGTTCTGCCCCCTCAGTTGTATGGCCACCAATTAGCACCGCGTTTGACTGCTGTAGTACAGTCATCGCGCCAGATAGCAACTGATACAGGGTTTCCTCACCGTTCGCGGGACTGGCATAGGGAATGGTGGCGATCGCGAGTGCGCTCTGCGGTCGCGCGCCCATGGCAAACAAGTCACTCAACGCATGATTGGCGCTAATCTGCCCAAACACAAACGGGTCATTCACCAGGGCGGGAAAGTAATCGATCGTCTGCACCATCGCCATGCCAACCGGAACCTGGACTACAGCCGCATCATCAGGTGCCGCTAAACCGAGGAGAATATCTGGATGCGCGATCGTATCACTGTCCTCCCGCTGAATTCGCTGCAACACTCGCTCTAAACTGTTGCTGCCCATTTTGGCACCACACCCAGCGCAGTGCATGGATGGGCGACTCGCTGGGGATAGGGATGGGCTGTGAGGCGTTCGCGCGTGATTCCCAGCTGACTTGGCTCTGGCGTTCTGCATTCCAGGTTCTGCGTTCTGGCTCTTCCCTTCCATCAACGGCAAATCGCTAAATCGGCGCATAAAGGCGCGATCGATACGGTCTTTCCATTGCCACAATACAGGCGATTGCCAGCCAAACGGGCCACGCGCGGCGATCGCGGCACCATCCCCCGTCCCGATCAGGCTGAGATACTGTTTTTGCGGTCGAAATGGCTTCAACGGTTGCTCCTGGAGCGATCGACGGAGATTCTGGAACAGTGGTTTTCCCTGCCGTACGGCAAACACACCGGCTTTGGGCCGGGGATGATTGACCATTGTTGCAATATCGCCCGCCGCAAAGACCTGGGGATGGGAGAGCGATCGCAGTCCATCGTCCACCAGCACGAAGCCATCGGCATCAACCGCCAATCCTGACTGACGGAGCCAGCTGGGCGCAGATGCTTGTGTCACCCAAATCACGGCGTCACAGTGCATCGTCAGGCCAGATTCACAGACAACTTGATGCGCTTGAACGGTGTGAACAGTCTCTTGCAAATGGAGATGGATGTTTCGCTGCGTCAGCAATGTATGGCAGCGATCGCGCACCCAACGGTTTTGCCTGGGCAGCAGTTTGGCACCTTTGTGGAAGAGATGCATCGTCAGATTCGTGGTGGGTTGGTGTGCAGCCGTCAAGATCTGGTTCATTCGGTGCTGCATCGTGAATGCCAGTTCAACGCCCCCCGCCCCGCCCCCCACAATGCCGATGCAGACAGGATTGCCTGGTGTCTGGATCATGCCATCTATAATGCTGTCCCAATGCTCCAAAAATTGACGGACAGGCTTGGCCGGAATGATTCCGTGGCCGTCACCTTCTATTGATGGCAGTTTGGGCGTACTGCCAATGTCGATCGACAATAAATCAAACCCAACGGGTGGCCGATTTTCACAAATAACGCGATTCTGAACGAGATCTAGACCAACGGCACGATCGAGATAAAGCTGTGCTCCTGCAAATTGCGCTAACCGACGTAAATCAATGTGACACTCCTCGCGGCTGTAAAAGCCTGCTACGTGACCGGGCAGCATACCGGAATAGGCTGTGTCCGAAGCCTCCGTCAGTAGGGTCAACCGCACACCAGGCAGAGATCGCATCCCAAACATTCGCAGGGCGATCGCATGCGTATGCCCCCCACCCACCAACACAAGATCTTTAACAATGGGAACGGTCGGCTGCATGTCGATTCAAGCATTCAAAGTCCAAAAACCTGTGCCAGAGTATGCGCTGATCTCTGGCACAAGTCCTAACCTAACAGGTACAGCCACACTCAGATGAGTTTCTCACCTGTACGATTGATTTCACCCGTACATGATTCTAAGCCTGTTTGCCTTGAACCCTGGGCTGACACGGCACTCCGGGTAAAGTCGACCCGCTGCTCCAAATCCAGCTTTTTGATCATGTTCACAAAATCGTTGGTTTCAGCCGGCAGTTGATAATCGGAGGGAACCCGGATGACCGCACCGCGTTCCTTGCTATAGGAGGAGATCAACGGCACATCCATTGATGGATGGCATAGTCAGTGATTGATTCAGAAAAGTGGGCACACTAAAAACAATTTAGTGGAGACTGTTATGCGCCCCCATGTATCCCAGGGACAGATTCGTCCCAAGATCAGCACCATGCCGCGCCAGAAAACCGAAGCAGCGGCTTACCTGGATATTTATAAGCTTGTTAACGAGAAAACTCGGCTCCAGCATGAACTAGAAACCCTGGACGAACGGCGCGATCGCGTCCAAAAGCGACTGGCGGTTCTTGATACCGCGATCGCCGATCTTGAACGTAACGCTCATCAGTTGCGTGATGCAAAACCCTCTGAAGTGGGAGCGATCGCAACGGCAAAAGCACCAGAAC
Source organism: Oscillatoriales cyanobacterium Centralia_MAG_596 (assembly GCA_021323955.1). GTDB lineage: Bacteria > Cyanobacteriota > Cyanobacteriia > Leptolyngbyales > Leptolyngbyaceae > Stenomitos. Next base: position 22,188 of record JAJPKC010000082.1, read on the forward strand.
TGGACAGCTTCAACACACTGTTTTTGGAATATTGATTGTTCTGAAAGTATGGAAAATTGAGATTGCTCACATACTGTATAGTTCAGAGGCGATCTGACTGGCCTACAATATCCAGGCTGTTGTTGGCCAACGGCGATGCCACACAAGCGCTACTGTAAACTTGTAAACTTCCTCTTAGCAATGTGGGAAATGCCAAAAATCAGGAGCCGATAGCCCAACAGCTAATCGACTCCTGATTTGTCCGTTTAAAGCACAACTGATTTAGGCCATGCTTTGCAGCATGTCTGCAGCACGTTGGTCTTCAAGCGCCTGGATTGCTAACAATAATTCCTCTTCTTGTGCCTCAAACTCGTCTTCGGGAATATCGCCCATGTCAAAGGCCAATTGAAGTGCCAGAAGGCGCTTGCTGAGGTTTTCTGTATCATCTAATTCGGCTTCGGCACGCTCTTGAATTTGTTCCGCAATCCAACCAATACCAGTGACAGGTGCAAAGATGAGTTTAAGCAGCATCGGAAGATAGAAGGTAAAGGGCACAGTCAATTGTTGACAGATTTGATCTCGTACTGAGCAATCAGCAGCTAATCATTATTCAGGCGATCGAGCTGCGCGAAGTTGAAGGGAGCCGTAAAGTTGTTGTAGCGAATCTTGAGGCGTCCATCGAATTGGCGATCGAGGTCTTCAACTTGAGCACTGAACTCGGGTTCTGCCTGCCATGAAATTAAATAGGCCGCATTGTAGATCATGGATTCAGTGAGTGTGTCATTTTCAACTCGCTCGCTCGCTAATGGATTTAATGCATCCCGAAATGTTTGAATAATGGCTTGCTTGCGGGCTTCCATGGCACGTTCGATCGCCTGTCCAATCGACACCACTTCATCCATGCTGAGGGTTTTGCCTTCCAGCGCGTCGCGTTTTTCCTTCAGGCTTTGGTTCTCTTCCAAAAGCAGTTGCAGCTCGCGATCGGCCTCCCAGAAAACCTTCACGCCAACCTCACGACGACCATCAAGCTGATCAAAGAGCTTTTTCAAGCCTTGGCCATACGGAACGGTCAACTGCTGTGTGACGGTGGCCCAGTCTTCGATCACTAGCCCAAACTGAAGCGGAAGCAGTGTCCGATAGCCCGCATCCATGGCCTGCTCTAGTACCTTCTCATGCCCTAGCAAATTGCGACGACTGGCTAGATAGCGGTCTTGCTGGGCTTCGGAGTACAGAAATGTAAAACTATCGACAACCTGAGTATGAACGGGCTGTTTGTCGAGTCCTTCGAGCTGTAAATCTTGCGGTCCCGGTGCCGGGAAAATGCCGTATAGGTAAAGTCGGTTAGTCATAGGGCAGAAGATAAGAGGGGGCGCAGAAGATTGATCATGCGATCGCATCACGCTCGATCGAGGTTCTGTCTTATAGTTCCCTGCCTTACCCTGCACCCTAACGTTTCATTCGCTAAATCGGTTTTGCCGTTAGCACCAATTGGAGTTTGGCGTGGATTAAATCGATGTTCGCCAGCCCTAAGTCCACATCCCCTTGCAAGACGACGCCTGTGTTTAGCAGGCGATCGAGAAGTTCTAAAATCGTTGGGTTGGCGGTGGTCTCACCGGGATAGTAACCGCCTGCTTTGGGCAATAGTGTGCCGACTTCACCCAGATCAATGTTTAGATCGGCTGGGTCAATTTCGAATATGGTGCAAATCTCGATGACCTGCTCTTCTAGCTTGCGGAGACTTTCGGCAGCCCGATCGAGTTCATCATCGCTTAATTCACCCGATTCCATGCGGCGAATAACCTGCGCTTCCATGAGTTGGCGCACCAGTTCCACAACAGTTAGCAGAAGTGGCGCTAAGCCAGCATCTTTGCTGGCTTTTGGAGATGCTGGAATGGCTTGAATCGGAAGGTCAGAAGCAGTCACTCAGTTTGCCAGATACAGTTGCCTCTATTTTCCTCGATTTATCGAGTGGCGACTCTGTAGTTTTCAGTTGATCGCCTTGAGAATGGGTGTCAGACATCCTCTTAGAACTCTTCAGAAAGCGATTCGAGCGAAAAGGTTGGATCGACGCCAGTTGGCGCTTTAACTGGTGTTGCCTGGTTCGTAGGTGGTAATCGCAGCGATCGCAGTTCGGCTTCCAGGCTCTCAACACGCTGCTGCAATTGACGGTTAGACTCAATCAGCCCTTGAGACTGGGCGCTGAAATGGGGGTTATTTTCCCACCAGTTGATACCCATCTCTTTCGCTTTATCAACTGATGCAATCAGCAGGCGAATCCGAATATTCAGCAGTTCGGTGGTGGCAACCGAAACAGAAATGTCACCCGCAATCACGATGCCTTTGTCCAGTACGCGCTCCAGAACGTCAGCCAGCGTCGAACCGGCGGTAGCTGTCGAAATGGATCGCGCCGAATCTTTAGTGGAGAGGGGTGCACTGGGGAAGGCCTTAGTGGGAAGGGTTGTCGTCATGGGTTAGGCCTCCGCTAGCAAATAGAGGCGATCGCGCAGCACGACGCTGCCCTTTTCCGTGAGCAGTCGCAGCACATCTACCGCCCGGAAGCGATCGATCTGCAAGGCCTGCTCAATCTGCGACAGCCGCGCCCCATTCATTTGCGTGAGATAAGCAATGATCTTCTGCTCATACGATGTTTCGGCTGCGGGTGGACTGTCAGTATCGGTGGGGGAAGCTGAGAACGGTACTGGTACGTCCACGACATCCTCTGTCGTCAGTGCAGCACTCTCAAGATCATGGATCGCAGCTTCGGCTGCCAGTGCTTCGAGATCGGCTGCAATGGTATCGGCCAGTGCTGCAGCGACTTCTGGGTTAAGTGCGACGTCCGGGTTAATGGCGGCTTCTGAATGAACGGCAGCTTCTGGATGAACGGCAGCTTCTGGATGAACGGCGGCCTGATGGTGCGTTGACTCGCTCAGCACTGCTTCATCCAGGTCTGTTTCAACGACTCCAAGCCCGATCGCGTCATTCAGCAATTCCCACAGGATCTGGGTGGTTTGTGTGAGCGGTAGCCCGGAGCGAGAGAGCAGCACATCAAAACAGACATCACGAAAATCGGCATTTCCGGGTGACGCTAAGATTTCGTGATCGTGGCAGACTTTACCCAACATCAGGCAAGAGCGCAGGCCCGACGATTTTTCATTGCCTGTCCGAATCCGGAATTCTTTGACCAGCCGCACAATTAGTAGCGCACTGGCGCGACCGATCTCCGTCTTTTGCACCAGGATCTCTTGCTGTGTGAGTTCATCTGGTTCCGGCATGTTAATCGTCACCAGCCGATCCATCAGTGCATCCTGCGTTGAATGGACACCACAGTACTCCTCCGGATTGGACGTGAAGATGGCACGGAAGTGTGGGCTAACGCGAATGTATTCACTGCGATTATTGCTCGGCGGCAATACGAGCAGTTTTTCTTCCAGCGCTGAAAGCAACACGTTGTTCACTTCAGGACGAGAGCGGTTGAACTCGTCGTAAACCAGCGTGAACCCTTCCCGGCAAGCCAGCGTCAGACGCGAATCAACCCAGTTTTGGCGGAGCTCATCCTCAACTTTGACGACGCTGTGGATGAAGTTATCCACTACTTTTTTGCGGGTGTAACCCGATTGATTGCCAATCAGGTCAGAGGTTTTGAACTCGTCATCACCAAATATGAGCATCAGCGGGCGTGCCAGCAGATCGGCTAAATGCAGTGCCAGAGTTGTTTTTCCTGTTCCTGCAGGGCCACGCAAATGCACAGAATAGCCCGATTGCAGATAGCGTAAAGCCCGATTCGCGATCCGTTCAACGGAGGGCGTGCTGACAAATCGGCGGGGGCTGGTTCGAAGTACAGTAGTCACAGTTGAACCTCGGAGTAGGATGTGGAGTGTCGGGTGTTGGGTGTTGAGTGTGGGAAAAATCAGAGCAGACTGCGATCGCTGCCGCTTGCTGGTTCCTGATTCCGCTACCCCACACCCTATTCCCGCGTTAGGTATGGGCAAGTTGCATTTGAGACAGGTAGATGCGATCGCGCTGGGTGATCAATCCTTTTTTGATCAGCGAACGGAGCGCATCGACGGCTTGGACACGGTTGAGACTGAGTGCCGATTCAATTTCAGTCAGACGGGCACCTTGAACACTTTGAATGTAGTCATACACCGTGTTTTCGTGGGCGATCGCTTCCCCTGCAGCCGATTTGATTGACTTTGCAGGTGGTACAACCGCAACGGAATTACCGTTTTGAAACGCACCAACCGTGGCCGATAGGGTGACTGTACCGTTGGGGGCGACCGAGACACGCCCTACAGGCTTTGTCTTCTTTGGGATCGCTGGTGTGACACGTGTGACCGCAACGCTGTGAGGATTGTCTCCCCAGACGGTGCCATGTAAGTCCTGGCAGAAGCGTTGTAACTCTGCCCGAAACACGGCTAACCGCTGAAATAGCTCCTGGGTCTCCAATTCACGCTTTGCCCGATGGTCGAGGAGCACCTGATTTAGCTGCGTTGCCCGCATTTTGCGCACGGCTTCCAATTCCACCAGGTAGCTCTGCACATCAGAACGTAAATCGTCAACGAAGGCAATTAGCTCTTGCTCTAGCTGTTGCGCTGCGGTGAGGCGTTCAAACTGCGCCGTTACTAAAAAATCAGCGGTTTTTTGGCGCAGAAGTTGGACAAAAACAGTCAGATCATGGGCTAACTGAGCGGCTTGAATCTGGCGACGATCGCCCGCGGCGGTTAGCAACGCTTGCGTTTCCGCTTGCAATCTTTGACAAAACTGCTGTAGCTCGGTTCGGCGGGCAATATTCTCACTCGCCAGTGCGGTACGAAAAAGGCTGAGATCAGCACGCAGTTGGGCTGCCTTGAGTTGACGCTCTTGCCTGGCAGCCGATAATGATTGAGAGACCATTTGCTGCCGCTCTACTAATTCCTGCTGCCGCTGCTGTCTCTGCTGCTGCCAAGAATTCTTCAAAGACATTGTTAAAGCTCCCTCCCACAATAGTTGGGAATGATCAACTAATAGTTAAGCTGGGAAACTTGATGAGCTTCCCAGCAATCAATCAATCTACGTAATAGGCTGGGATAACATTCCCGTATTGGTCGTTACTAAGAACAATCAAAGCCTGGAAAAGGCTTTGTCGTTTAAGCCGAAGGAACAGCCGCTTGAGCTGTCAAACCAACTGCTTCGGCATATTTCAGGTAGGTTTCGACTGATGCAATCACCACACGAGCTTCGATCGCCAGCAATTCAATACCAACTAAAGAAACGCGGACCCAAGCATCAATCACAATGCCTTTGTCCAAAATGCGATCAACCACTTCAGCCAAGCTAGAGGAAGAGTTTACTTTTTCAACAGCCATTATTTTGTACCTTTATGTGGATAGATGGAACTTGGTACGCCTCACCTCTCCCGTAACGGGGTTGACATGGGTTTTGGCTTCCGACTCTAGAATAGGCAGCGAATTTGTAGAAACAACCGTCGCAATCACGGAACCTCAAATCTTTTTTCTTTGATCAACTCGCAAAATTACTGAGTAATCACGATCGCTTTATGGGCACAGGGATAATCGAATCAGTGCCCGTTCAAGCGGGGAGCGTGTTGTCGGCTCACCACCGCTTTACACAACTTCATCAATCTCATACCGATTACTTGAGTCGGTCGGTGAAGATGTCTGGATGAACAGGCCTATCCCTCAACGTTCGCAGTCTGGCAATCCGGCAGCTTCACTAAAAAAAGCGCGATCGTTCATACTGAAAGAGAGCGTCACGCTTGCGTAAAGTACTTAGAGAAGTTTGAGGGAATCGCTGTGCCGACTATTCATGAATTAGCGACTCAGGCAAAAGCAGCGGCCGATCGCCTGGGGATCCATAAATTTGATATCTACGGCTCAACGGTGGACGAGAGCAGCGCTAAAGTCGATCAGGGCAAGCCCGATCAGGTAAAAGCCTCTAACCGTTCTAGCGTTACCGTGCGGGTCTGGAATGATGACCAGACGATGGGCATTACCTCAACAACTGATGTTGATCCCAACGGGCTGGCACTGGCGCTGAAAACGGCTTATGAAGCAAGCTTTTTTGGGGTTAAGGACAACGTTCCTGATTTCAGCCCTGAAGCAACAGCACCCCTGGCGCGAGAATTCACCGAAAAAGCCGATCAGGCCCCGATTTCGGATTTGGTGGAAAAGTTGATTGTGGCAGAAAAGGCGCTGACAGCAGCCCATCCTGCGATCGCGTCGGTGCCATACAATGGATTGGCGCAGCGCGATATTGATCACTTTTATCTCAACAGCGAGGGTGCGTTACGGACAGAAGCCTACTCCACAACCTCGCTGTATCTCTACACCAAGACCGAAGAAGAGGGTAAAAAGCCTCGTAGTGCGGGAGCCTTTCGCATTAGCCGTGGGCTGAACGCACTGGATGTTGATGGCTGCCTCAAAGAAACGATCGAGAAAACCATTAGCCACCTCGACTACCAAAAAATTCCCACGGGCAAATATCGGGTTGTCTTTTCGCCGGAAGCATTCTTGAGCTTGCTGGGCGCGTTCTCAAATTTATTTAATGCTCAAAGCATCCTGGACAATCAAAGCCTCTCGAAACCTGAGTCGCTGGGCACTCAGATTGCGTCACCATTGTTATCTTTAGCCGATGATGCGCTGCACCAGGATAATGTGGCGATTACGACCTTTGACGGTGAAGGTACACCCACCCGGCGCGTGCCCTTAATTACAGACGGCGTACTGGTCAACTTTCTGCACAGCGCTGGTACGGCCAAGCGATTTAACACGCAGCCAACTGGCCATGCCAACATGGGCGCAAAAGTGACTGTTAGCCCTCACTTTTATCACGTCTATACCAATGCCGCTGCCCAACCGTCCTTTAACCTGGACACAGCCGAAAATGTGGTGCTGATTGATGACCTCCATGCACTTCATGCAGGTGTCAAAGCACTCCAGGGCTCCTTTTCGCTACCGTTTGATGGCTGGTTAGTGAACCACGGCGAGCGCACCAGCATTGAATCTGCCACCGTGGCGGGTGATTTTCTGGAGCTGCTGAAATCCATTATCTGTGTTGAGCCGGAAGCCCATCTCACTCCTGGTGGCGTGTGCCCGTATATCTGGGTCGAGGAATTGTCGATTACTGGAGAATAGAGGGATAGAAGGGTATACGTAGCTAATCGTTAAGAGCGAGAGTTGCATCACCTGAAGGTTCAAGGTTAGGTCGGGACACGGTGTTGACCTGTCCCGATACGTCGAATTGAGCCTTGTATGAATCTGCAATACTTGGTACACCTCGTCATTAATTGGGGACAATTGGGTCGGAAATCAAACGGCATTTAGGTACTGGTCATTGGTCATTGGTCATAAGGCATTGGTCATAAGGCTCTACGGGCATATCAGAAAGGTCATTGATGGGGACAGTATCCAGGCGTGAGCCTGAGGCATGGATGTCCAAACTTTTTCGCACCACAGCGCAAAGTGTTGTCTAAACTCTAAACTGAGTAGCATGACCAGTCAGGTGTAGGGCAAGAAGGATTGTGGCACAAGTTATTCTGGAAAACGTTTACAAGAGCTTCTCCAGCCGTAAGGACGAACCAGCGGCGACGACTGTAGCAGCAGAACCATTGCTCGCACCGCTGCACAAAGGCGCTGTCCCATCCAAGGATTCTGGGCGTCGCACTCATGCGATGAGTGTATTGCGGGCCATCAATCTGAGGATTAACGATGGTGAATTTATGGTGCTGGTAGGCCCCTCTGGCTGTGGCAAGAGTACCCTGCTGCGTCTGATTGCGGGACTAGAAGAGCTGACTGGTGGCAATATTTACGTGGGCGATCGCCTCATCAATGACCTCCCCCCAAAAGAGCGCGATATCGCGATGGTGTTTCAAAACTACGCACTCTATCCCCACATGACGGTGTATGAGAATTTGGCGTTTGGATTGAGACGGACGAAGGTTGGCAGCGCTCAGCCAGCCGACAATCGGCAACCGCTGACAGGCATCCAGGACACGCCGCTGAGTACACCAGATCAACTCAAACCTTCACGCTCCTTCCCCATTTGGGCCGAAAATCTGCTGATTGAGACGACCCGCAAATTGCCAAAGGGGCTACGGTTTCGATCGCAGCGGGAGCAGGCGATCGACCGGCAGGTACGGGACGTGGCGCAAATTCTGCAGATCGAGGCGTTGCTCAATCGATTACCCAAGCAGCTTTCGGGTGGGCAGAAACAGCGGGTTGCCCTGGGGCGGGCAATGGCGCGAAATCCCCAGGTCTTTTTGATGGATGAACCCCTGTCGAATTTGGACGCGAAACTCCGAGCAGAGACGCGATCGCAAATTGTAAAACTGCAGCGACAGTTGGGCACCACGACGATCTACGTGACCCATGACCAGACAGAAGCCATGACGATGGGCGATCGCATTGCCGTCATGAATGCCGGGCAGATCCAGCAGATTGCGTCGCCGTTGGAACTTTACAATCATCCCGCTAATCGCTTTGTCGCAGAGTTCATTGGTTCGCCACCGATGAACTTTTTGCCGGTTCAGTTCAAAGCGCCCTTGCTGATCACCCATCCGCAATTTCGCCTGACATTGCCTGAGGTGTGGGCGGCGGCATTGCAGCCCTACGATGGGCAAACGCTCACCCTCGGTATTCGGCCAGAGCATTTGAATGTGAGTGCGGCGGCACCCAAAAATCTACCGATCCAGGTGGAACTGGTCGAGGCGCTTGGCAGTGAAACAGTCGTGGCGGCTAAGCTGGTTGGCTCCAGTCCTGATGCGCCCTTACTGCAAGCGCGAATTGAACCCGATCGCGTGGTCAGCCTGGGTGAACAACTCTGGCTATCGCTTGCACCCGATAAGATCCATCTGTTTGACGCCACAACCGGTCAGGCGATCGCGATCCATTAACTATTGCCAGTGCCAGTGCTGCTGCCAGTGACAGGTCTGGGCTGACGTTTAAACTCTACCCTCCAGGCATTTATGGGTCGGGTGATTGTGGGATCAGGTCATCTGCAATCAGCTTGTTTTGAATGGCGATAATGGCGGCTTTGGTGCGATCGCGCACGTCTAGCTTTTGCAGAATGGCATGGACATGGACGCGTACAGTCCCAGGCGCGATGTAGAGCATCTCGGCAATCTCCTGGTTTGTCTTTCCAGACGCAATCAGCGCCAGGATTTCCTGCTCACGTCGGGTCAAGGCCGAATCTGCTTTGTCCAGCGATCGTCCTGACATCGCTGCCGTATTGGTTTCGAATGCGGCACGGATCTCGTTGGTAGCCGCGGAATCCCACCATGATGCACCCGCCGCTACCGAACGAATGGCTAAAACGAGTGTTTCTGATGGTGCGCCTTTGAGACAGTAGCCCTGCGCCCCGGCCTCGATGATGCGGGTAATCAGCGATTTTTGCGTATGTGATGTCAGGATCAGAATCGGCAGGTTGGCACATTGTTGACGGATCTGCCGACACGCTTCGATGCCGCCAATTCCCGGTAGCCCAATATCCAAAACGACAATGTCCAGGGGATGACGCTGGGCCATCTCGATCGCGATCTCACCGTCTTCGGCTTCGGCAACGATTTCAAATCCGGCTTCCTGCTGTAGCCGTACGCGCAGTCCGAGACGAAAGAGTTCATCATCCTCAACGAGCAGAATTTTCAGCGGTGATGAGGGCATTTTAGAGAGTCTCGGAGACATGGACTGGGAGGGTCGGCAAGCGGAAGGCAAACATGGCACCCGTGGGATAGCGATTTTCTGCCCAAATTGTACCGTTATGCGCTTCCACAATTTGACGAGACAGGTAAAGTCCCAGTCCCGACCCCTTCGCATGGCGATCGCTCTGTCCCTGATAAAACCGCTCAAATAAATGCGGTAGTTCGGCTGCTTTGACGCCAGCGCCAGTATCCATAATTTTAATCGTTTGGTAAGAAGAGCCAGGTTCCAGCACAACTTCGATCTTGCCACCCCGTGGCGTGTGGTTGATGGCATTAGTAAGAAGGTTCGTAAACACGCGCTGAAGCTGTAGGGCGTCGCCTTGAATCCATAAAAATTTCCGAAAATCCGATTCACCATAGTTGAATGAGATGTGCACTCGACGGCTGGCCGCCAGGTCGGTCAACGTTTTGGCGACTTCTTCGGCAATCTCGACTAGATCGACTGGAGCCAGATGCAGCCGCAGGCCCTCGTTGTCGGTGCGATAGACATCCAGCAGCGTTTCTACCATTTGCAGCGTGGTCTGATGGCTCCGGATCATCGTGTCCAGCACCGGATGTTGAGTGGCCTGAACTGAACCAAAACTCTCACGCTTAAAGGCCTTCAGTGTTTCGATCGCGCCCAACAAGGGCGTTTTTAAGTCGTGAGTGAGTGCAGAGACAAAATCTTCCCGCAGACTCGCCAGTTTTTCCTGGGCTTGCAGTTTCGCTTGCTGGTGCAGCAACGCCTGTTGATATAGCCGATTGCGATCACCTAAAATGCCGGTCACGATCAGTGCCAGTGTTGCAATCACGCGATCGGCGATCGTGGGTACTTTAACAATCTCTGACGCAGGCCACCAGATATTGCTGAGCGTCAGGAAACAGGCGATCGCGGTTGCTGAAAACACGGCTCGTCGGCTTAATCGCGTGGTCGCCAGCAAAATTGGGCCAATGTAGAGGTAGCCAAACACGTAATCTGGTGGTGTCAAGTACTCCAGTGTCAGCACGAATGCAAACAGTCCTACGACTAACCAGACTGTACTCAAACGCCAGCCTTTGAAGTGAATCAGCGGTTTGAGTGGCAGCATCTGAGTCATAGTTCGATCGCGGTAAATCTATCTATTAAACCTAACAAATCCTGAAAATGTCTGGCTGCTTTGGGTCAAATGGATACACGTTCAGTTGCGTTTGGATGTGTTTAGGCGCTTTTATACTCAGAGATATAACAATTGAATTCAAGATTCTAAACACCATGAATTGCAGCGAGTATATCGATCTTCAAAGGCCGAATAAACAAAAATTTATACCTTGTAAATAAGTAGAAAGCATTCCATGATGGTTGATAGAGTTTGCTTGAGAATGATTAGAAGTTAATGCAGGGATTTTGCGGGTAACTATTGGTTCTATTAACAGCGAAAGACTGAGCGATCGAACAATTCTTAATCGCCATTTGGGGAATGCTTCAACCTTCTCATGGCTATAGTCAGGCGTTCGGCGCTGCCTCAATACTGCTTGCAAAGGGCCGCTTTGAATCGACTCTTTTGTGGAGCGAAAAGGTACTTCTGATTGTTTCATACTGCAGGCTGTGCCGTTGCAGAAAGCCGCTTTTGGAACTGATTAATGAGCGCGATCGCGCGCTGTGCGTGGTCTGACTTGTTTTCAAATCGGCTCTTTCGATGGCTCTGGCTGATTGATGCGCAAACTGTTCTAGCCAATCTGGTTACAAGCGGCTTCATCCAGACCACGGATCACTTCAACCATTTGTTTATTCAATCGGAGTGCAACGAACTCATGTTTCAAGGATGGCTCCAAATTGTATTGACGCTGCTGATTGTAGTAGCGATTACTCCCATTTTTGGGGGATATATAGCGCGGGTTTTTATGGGGCAGCGGACGCGGCTTGATGCTGTGTTAAACCCTGTAGAGCGCGGGATCTACAAGTTAAGCGGTGTCCTCGCTCAAGAAAATATGACGGGCTGGCAGTACGCACGGGCAATTCTGCTCAGTAATCTCGCTCAAAGTGTACTCGTCTTTGGCATCATTATGAGCCAGGGCTGGTTGCCACTGAATCCAACCCATCTCCCAGCACCGAGTTGGGACACGGCGCTACACACAACTGTTTCGTTTATCACGAATACGAACCAGCAGCATTACTCAGGTGAGACAACCTATAGTTATTTCACGCAGGTGTTGGCGCTGGGCTATCACTTCTTTGTGTCAGCGGGGACAGGGATTGCGGTGGCGATCGCCTTTATCCGGGGCATTACGGGTAGACCACTCGGAAATTTTTATGTGGATCTCACTCAGGCAATCACGCGCATCCTGCTGCCCCTTGGCATTGTGGGCGCAGTCCTGTTTATCGCAGCTGGAGTCCCTGAAACGCTGGCCGGGCCAGTTGTCTTGCCCACGCTAGAAAACCCGGCTATTAGTCAGGCGATCGCGCGGGGGCCTGTTGCCCATTTCGAGATCCTCAAGCAGCTAGGGGAGAATGGCGGCGGCTTTTTTGCCATCAACTCGGCTCATCCGTTCGAGAATCCGAACCCGTTTGTCAATCTGCTGCAGATTCTCGCCATGATTTCGGTGTCGGTGTCGATGATCTATGCCTATGGCAAGTTTGCCGACAACATGAAGCAAGCCTGGTTGCTCTTTGGTATGGTGGGCGCGATCTTTGTGGGGCTGATCATTATTTCTGGCATTGGCGAGTTCAACGGCAATCCAGCCGTGAATGCACTGCTGGGCAGTGTGCAGCCCAATCTGGAGGGCAAAGAGGTTCGGTTTGGTTGGGCGCAGTCCGTGCTGTTTGGCATCACGTCAACGGGAACCATGTGCGGAGCCGTCAATGCCTTTCTCGACTCCTTTATGCCACCAGGCCATTTTTCGGTGCTGACGAACCTGTTCCTGCAAATTGTTTGGGGCGGTGAGGGCACTGGAACGGTCTACCTGTTTGTCTACGTCATCCTGGCTGTGTTTGTGACGGGGCTGATGGTGGGGCGGACGCCCGAATTTTTGGGGCGCAAGATCGAGAAACGTGAGGTTGTGCTGGCGAGTTTCATGATCTTGTTGATTCACCCGCTGTTTATTCTGCCTGCTGGTGCTGTAGCGCTTGCCTTCCCAGATCAACTGTCCGGCATTACCAATCCTGGCTTTCACGGCATTTCCCAGGTGATTTACGAGTATGCGTCTGCGGCGGCCAATAATGGGTCTGGGTTTGAGGGACTGGCCGACAGCCAACCAGCGGCCACAGGACTCTGGTGGAACCTGAGCACAGTCCCTAGCCTGCTGGGTGGGCGCTTTATTCCCATTACTTGCATGTTACTGCTGGCGGATAGCATGTCTCGCAAGCAGCCTGTGCCAATGACCACGGGCACGTTGCGGACAGACACCTATCTGTTTACGGGCGTAACGGCGGGCGTGATTTTGATCATGGGCGCACTCACGTTCTTCCCGGTACTGGCGCTGGGGCCGATCGCCGAAGCCTTTCAAATTGCGAAGGGCATCAGCTAGGCGAACATGATCAGCCTCAACGCTGGTTGTGCACATCAGGCTACTGTAAAACGCTGCTGACATTGCCGCTCTGCAATCCGCACCATGCTGCATGGAGCCATTGTCTTCTCAGCCACCGAACTCACCTCCACACTACGTTCAAAGCGACGTGATTTATGCAATCCAATCCCACTGCTACCCAGTCTGTCAGAAGCTCGCACGGCCCGCGTGATGCGCGCAGACACACCCCAAAAGTCAACACATCAGGGCTATATCAGCGGGCCATTAAAGAATCATTTGTCAAACTTGCGCCCCAGGTGCAAGTCCGGAACCCGGTCATGTTTGTGGTCTGGGTTGGCACGATCGTCACGTTTCTGTTGACGATCGACCCCAATCTGTTTGGGACGCTGCAAGCGAATGTCAACCAGCAACGACTGCTCAACGGTTTGATAACCTTTATTTTGCTGTTCACCATTGTCTTTGCCAACTTTGCGGAAGCGGTGGCGGAAGGTCGGGGTAAAGCACAGGCTGATGCGCTGCGATCGACCCGCTCCGACACCATCGCTCGCAAGCTCCTGCCTAATGGATCAGTTCAGGAGGTTAACTCCACAGAACTCCGACGGGGCGACCAGGTGAAGGTCATCGCGGGTGACATGATTCCCGCCGATGGTGAAGTTATTGGCGGCATTGGTTCGGTTGATGAATCGGCCATCACGGGGGAATCAGCACCCGTGCTGAAACAGCCTGGAACCGATATTGCCAGTTCCGTCACAGGCGGTACGCGCCTGCTCTCGGATGAATTGACCCTGCGGATTACGGCTGATCCAGGGCAGGGGTTTATTGACCGCATGATTGCCCTGGTGGAAGGGGCAGAACGCACCAAGACGCCGAATGAAATTGCGCTCACGGTGCTGCTGGCCGTGCTGACGCTTGTATTTCTCATTGTGGTCGCAAACATTCCCCCGATCGCGGGGTATATTGCCAGTTTCCTGGCGACGGCGGTGAGTGATCAGGCCGCCAACAGTTTGCGGAATGGAGCCAGCGTAGCCATTATGGTGTCCCTGATTGTGGCGTTGATTCCGACCACGATTGGGGGATTGCTGAGCGCGATCGGCATTGCGGGGATGGATCGGGTGGCGCAGTTTAACGTGATTGCAACCTCTGGACGTGCGGTTGAAGCCTGCGGCGACATCAATACCCTGGTGCTGGATAAGACGGGCACGATCACGCTCGGCAATCGTCTGGCCGCCGAATTTATTCCCGTCAATGGACACACGCTGGAGCAGGTTGCTCAGGCGTCGCTCAACGCCAGTGTCTTTGATGAAACGCCAGAGGGGCGATCGATCATTACGCTGGCAGAACGGACGGGTGCGAAAGTTGACTTTGATACCAGCAAAGCCGAAGGGGTAGAATTTTCCGCCAGAACGCGCATGAGCGGGACGGATCTGCATGGCAAAGAGATGCGGAAAGGGGCCGTGGATGCGATCAAGGGATTTGTGCGATCGCGTGGCGGTGCCGTCCCGGACGATTTGGATGCGGCTTACGAGCGGGTATCTAAACTCGGTGGCACACCGCTGGCTGTGTGCGAGGGCAATGATATTTACGGTGTGATTTATCTCAAAGACACCGTTAAACCGGGGATCAAAGAGCGGTTTGATCAACTCCGCCGGATGGGGGTTCGTACCGTCATGTTAACGGGCGACAACCGCATTACGGCCTCTGTAATCGCCGATGAAGCTGGGGTAGAAGACTTTATTGCTGAAGCCACTCCCGAAGACAAAATCGATGTGATTCGCGCTGAACAGGCTAAAGGGAAACTGGTGGCGATGACCGGCGACGGCACCAATGATGCACCAGCGCTGGCTCAGGCAAACGTAGGACTGGCAATGAACTCAGGCACCCAGGCGGCTAAAGAAGCGGCGAACATGGTGGATCTGGATTCTGACCCGACCAAGTTGATTGACCTGGTGACGATCGGCAAACAGTTACTCATCACCCGTGGAGCCTTGACCACCTTTTCCATCGCCAACGACATCGCCAAATACTTTGCCATCATTCCCACGATCTTTGCCGCCGCTGGCATTGGCGCATTGAACATCATGGGATTGAAGAGCGCGAATTCTGCCATCATTTCGGCACTAATTTACAACGCGCTGATTATTCTGGTGCTGATTCCGCTGGCGCTCAAAGGGGTGCAGTTTAGACCCTTAACGGCAAATCAACTGCTGCGTCGCAATATGTTGATTTATGGCGTGGGTGGCGTGATTGCACCTTTTATTGCCATCAAGCTTATTGATGTGCTGTTGCCGTTTTCTTGAAAGACGTGAATCTCTGTAAGGGTAGGCACTGCCAAGCCCCTACGTGAAAAACCTGTCCTTATTTGAATCGTTCCACCATTACATTCTGGCACTGCCATCACGCGCTATGAAACCAATCCATTTACAACCGTATCGTTCGCAAGCCGTTGCTCAACTGCTGGAAGGGGTTTCCGAACTGTGGTCTGAGTGGCGCAGGCAAAAACTGCCGCTCTACCTGTTCCTGGGACTGTGCTTTAACCTGATTTTGGCACCAGCCGTCTTTGCCGCTACGGGTGGCGATCTATCACGGACACAATCCTATTGGCTGGGAGCGCTGGTTCTGGTCACGATCGCGCTTGTTATTTACCTCTTTTTCGTCATGTTTGTACCGGAGAAATTCTAATGAGTGTTGCACGCGAGGCCGGTAGAGCCATTCGATCTACCCTGGTGCTTTGGGTGATTACCGCGATCGCCTATCCACTGATTATGCTTGCCTTTGGTCAGATTGTTTTTCCCTTTCAGGCCAATGGGAGCTTACTGAAAAATGCCAAGGGCGATGTCATTGGTTCGGCGCTGATTGGTCAACCCTTTACGTCGGATAAGTACTTCAACAGCCGACCCAGCACAACCAGCTACAGTACCGCCGACCCTGGCAAAGACAAAGATGGCAAACCGCTCGACACAGCGGGTGTGCTCAGTACAGGTGTGTCTGGTGCCAGCAACCTGGCTCCCAGCAATCCCGCTCTGCTGGATCGCATCAAAGGGAAGTCTGATCCCGATCCCAGCAAGGCGATCGCGGGCGATCTTCCCAGGCTGCAAAAAGCAGGCGTGAAACCGACTGCCGATCTGCTCTACACTTCTGGCTCCAGCCTTGACCCGCATATTACGCCAGACGGTGCCAGAGCCCAAATCGATCGGGTCGCTAAAGCACGTGGACTACAGGCATCGCAACTGGAGGATCTGATTAACCGGAACACCGATGGTCGCTTCTTAGGCATTTGGGGTGAACCAGGTGTGAATGTGCTGAAGCTAAATCTAGCACTGGATGCGCTGAAGCCTGCCAGTTGAGTATCCCTGGAATTCACGTCGATGCCATCGCTATCAGCCGATTTCAGTCGGTTGATAGCGATATTTACATAATTCTTTCTCCAATCACGCTAAATTGAAGTCTTCTCAGCGTCGAGAGAGCACGGTAGCCGTAGAGGAGAAGGTTGGTGGGAAAAGGGTTTGCATTATTAATTTTATTCATCGCCGCTGTTCTGGAAGCTGGGGGCGATGCGTTGGTTCGAACTGGACTGCACAGTTCAACGTTAGCCAAACGAGTGGAGTTTATTCTCCTCGGTGGCATTGTTTTGTTGAGTTATGGATTAGTGGTAAACCTGCCGAACTGGGACTTTGGACGGTTGCTAGGGATTTATGTCACCTTATTCTTTCTCGTCGCTCAACTGATTAATTATTTTGGCTTTGGGCAAAAGCCTGGTCTGCCAATTTTAGTGGGTGGTGCGTTGATCGTTGGGGGCGGACTGGTGATCTCGTTTTGGAGAAGTTAGGTGAGTGTCAAGGTCTTCGTGTGGTTACCGAAAGGTGGCAACGTCGGTCATTCTTCGATGCAGGTCGGCGATCGAACGTACATTAGCTTTTGGCCGGGACATGGTCGCAAAGGATTTGTTCGCAGCGCCATCCGAAAAATGACAATGAATGTAAAGCGTCGCCCTTTTTACCGGGACTATGCGGCGGATTGTGATGCTGAAGGCTTTGACCCGATCGTGGTGGAACTGAATACACTGGATGAAATAGCCATTCAAACCTATTGGGAGAAGGTACAGGCGAGTGAGTTAAATTATGAATTGACGGAGTTTAACTGCTCAACCATCATCGCAAACGCGCTCTACCTGGGTTCGGCATTGCAGCCATCCTTTCAGCCATTGGCAGAGATTGATCAATACGTGGGTTTAGGCATTCCATTGGGGCAAGTGGAAGCCTGGGAACCAAAATATATTCTGCAATATGCCAGGGAAATCAAGCGACGGCAGGGATGATGGCAACCACACCATTCCAGCCCAGAGTCATCTACTCACCGGGCTATGACATTCACTTTCTAGGACTGGAAAAGCTGCACCCATTTGATAGCTGCAAGTACAGCCGTGCCTGGAATGTATTGCTGGATCGCTGGGGCGATCGCATCCAGTCGCTTTGCATCACCCCCACGGATCCAGCGCCAGTGGACATGCTGCGAATGGTGCATACCGACGATCATTTAGCGCAACTGGGGCGATCGCGTTACGTGGCGAGCGCGTTGGAGTTAGATTCACTCAGATTCTTGCCCGCTGGAATTTTGGACAGCCGCGTTTTGCGACCCATGCGGCTGGCCACCATGGGCACAGTCATCGCCGCCCAAACGGCCTTAAACACCGGGATTGCCATTAATCTGTCTGGTGGCTATCACCATGCCAGCCAGGATCGTGGCGAGGGATTTTGTGTTTACTCCGATATTGCGATCGCGATCGCCGTGCTGCGCCAGTCGCAAGCCATTACAGCCGATGATTCGGTCGTCATCATTGATCTGGATGCGCATCAAGGAAATGGCTTAGCGCGGATTTTCCATCAAGACGCTACTGTGCACATTCTGGATATGTACAATCGAGATATCTATCCCCACGATGCTTGGGCCGCAAACCGGATCAACTGTGCTCTGCCATTGACTTCTGGGACGCGGGATGAGCGGTATCTCCGTGTGTTGCAGGGAGCGTTACCAGTGTTTTTGCAAACGATTCCTCAGCCTCAAATTGCCTTCTACAATGCTGGTACGGATATTTATGAGCAGGATCCGCTGGGACGGTTGAGTGTATCGCAACAGGGGATTTTAGCGCGCGATCGCTTCGTCTTTCAGACCCTTACAAACGCTGGTATTCCGTGGGTGATGGTTCTTAGTGGTGGTTATACGCAAGAGAGCTATCAACTGGTTGCCGATAGCGTTGCCGATGTATTGCAAACCTGGGGGCGAATCTAAATCAGTCGTGTTTGCAGGACTCCCGTTGTCGCATCCCGCTTTTAGCCGGATTAAACGCTGTGCTAAATTCCGTTTTTTCATCGTAGTAAGCACCGCGTACGCGAGCATCAGTCAACTTTGTGCGGTATAAGTTTGCCCCGGACAGATTTGCACCTTCTAAATTAGCGTCTTTGAGTTCAGCCCCAAATAACCGTGCGCCCGTTAAGTCTGCACCCTGCAAATCTGCACCCATCAAATTTGCCTCTCGCAAATCAGCCGAGTGTAAGATCGATTGGGTCAGGTTGGCGTGTTGTAGCGTCGCGCCAAAGAGGTCTGAATCCCTCAGTACAGCCTGCTCCAGATCGGCGCTCAGCAGATTTGCAGCCAATAGATTGGCTCGAGTCAGGGTTGTTTTAACTAGCTGTGCTTTACTCAAGTCAGCTTTCCTCAAATTGGCAACTGTCAAGTCTGCACCTAGCAGGTTGGACTGACTCAAGTTGGCATTCTCCAGGTTTGCGCGTATTAACAGTGCCCCTTGTAGATGGGTGTCGGACAGATCGGCTGCACTCAAATTGGCGTCTGCAAGCCGAGCCGCTGCCAGTTTCGCTTTGCTCAAGATGGCTTTGTGCAAATTGGCATTGCTCAATTCAGCCTTTGTCAAATCGGCTCGGGTCAAATTAGCTCGCTGCAACATGGCTCCCGTCAGGATAGTCGCCGTGAGGACTGCCTCAATCAATTCAGCCTGGGTTAGGTCAGCCTCCTCCAGGTTCGCATGACTCAAATTGGCACGATTGAGCTTGGCTTGACTGAGGTCACAGCGCTTTAGAATGGCACGTTCCAAACTGGCTTCGCTGAGGTTTGCAACGACGAGACTGGCACCATTCAAATCTGCTTCGTATAAGTTGGCTTGATATAAATTTGTTCGATCTAATCGAGCACTGCTTAAATTTGCCCGGACGAGATCGGTTTCGCTCAAGTCTGCGATCGACAGCACCGCCCCACTCAAAATCGCCTTAAACAGAACGGCTTTGCTTAAATTTATGCCTGCTAGCTGAGCGGCTCTTAGATCGGCTTCCCATAGGTTGGCCGAGGCAAAATCTTTTTTCCCAGCCGTGTATCCGTCCAGCAACTCTACAACACTCTGAATCGGTGCTTTGGGGGGTTGTTTAGGCATAAACACGCCGTATTTCCGCCTCTCTATCATAGGTGCTGCCATGTGGACTGAGTGTACTCAACAGCACCAGAAGTCACCAATAGACCCACTCTTTGCGAATGATTAGTTGGGAATGCTTTGAGTTGTGAGAATCCGTTCAGCGCAGCGAATCTCGCGATCGGTGCCGGTTACGACCAGCAGGTAATTTCCATTGGACAACTGCTCGTTATACGCCTGGACTTGCTTTTCGGTGAGTCCAAGACCGACTAAAGCGCCAATTACTCCACCAGCCGCGGTACAGATGCCTCCACTTACCAGGGTAAACATGAAAGCGCTGGTCATGGCAATTTGGCCGACTCCAGGCAGCGCTAAAATTCCCAGCCCTAGAAGAACGCCGGTAGCACCGCCCAAAACGTTACCGGCTACCAACCCCTGCTTTAGTCCCAGTCCTGTGCCCGCGATCGCGCCCGCTTTTGCCTGGTCAATCAACCGAACAGGTTCGCTCGCCTTGCTGTTTAGTTCATAGCCTGACAGATCGGCCCCAAACAAAAACACCTTTGGTAAGGGAAATCCTCCCAGGACAAGCTGATCAAGCCCTTGGCCAGCGGCCTCCAGTTCAGAAAATGTGCCAACAGCACGACTATGTTGATTGAAAAACATCACCTTTGCTGCACAGATAACGATTTAATTTTGTAGCGTATATAGCTAATTTACCCTTTTCTTTGAGCAGTTCAACCATCTGTGGGCAGAAGCTTTAAATTTCAATAGAATTAGTCTC
This sequence comes from Oscillatoriales cyanobacterium Centralia_MAG_596, assembly GCA_021323955.1. GTDB lineage: Bacteria > Cyanobacteriota > Cyanobacteriia > Leptolyngbyales > Leptolyngbyaceae > Stenomitos. Next base: position 42,540 of record JAJPKC010000082.1, read on the forward strand.
CGGCGTTAATTCCTATAGTCATAGGGTCGGTTGGCCTGAATTGGGTCGGATAATCAGTGCAGCGGCGAGGGCCAGCCGTGGCGGCACACCACGCTTTAGCGGCGATCCCATCGGTGCGATCGGCAGTGGTTGCTCCTCAAGTTGCGATATATGCTGCGGATGCAGGCGAAAAAAAAAGCCGCGCTGGACACAACGCGACTGCTTGTAAGGAATTTGGCAGCGAAACAATCTAGCGGCCTATGTACCGATTCCGCTCATGGCGGTAGACCGTTGCAAACTTAGCCGACGGCCGTCTCCTCGGGTTCTGGTGTGAGTGCGGCCTGGTCGGTTTCCCCCGTCCGAATTCTGACCGCTCTCGCAACGGGAATGACAAATACTTTGCCATCGCCGATCTTGCCGGTGTGAGCGGTTTTCACGATTGTGTCTACGACTGTATCCGTGATTTCGTCGGGCACAACTGCCTCCAGTCGGACTTTGGGGACAAAGTCAACCGTGAATGGCTGACGCTCCATGTTATAAAGCCCCAAAAACGCCAGGGGACGACCCTTCTGGCGACCAAACCCTTTCACTCCGGTTACTGTTAGACCTTGAATACCAACCTTGACCAATGCATCCTTCACATCGTCAAGCTTGGACGGTTGAATGACTGCGATGATTAAATTCATGATTTCTCCATAGGCCTCCAAATGTGGAGCTAAAGCCCCAACATCGCTTCAACAATTAAACTGAACGCCACAAGCGTCACGATGAGAGTGCTGGCGATCCG
>JAJPKC010000693.1 GCA_021323955.1 Oscillatoriales cyanobacterium Centralia_MAG_596
AGCAATGCCCCGATGCGCGACTGATCATTGCGGGCAAACAGCCAGAGAACATTCGCAGCTATGCCAGCGGTTTGCCTGGTGTTGAATTCACGGGGTTTGTCGATAATTTACCGGAGCTATACAGTCGATCGCGGGTGGTCTGTTGCCCGATTCTGTCTGGCGGTGGTACGCGCGTAAAACTGGTAGAAGCGGCTGCCTACGGTAAACCGATGGTGTCCACACGGATTGGTGCAGAGGGCCTGGAATTGCAGGATGGCCAGGATTTTTTGCAGCGAGATGATCCAAAAGCGTTTGCGGATGCCTGCGTCAGACTGCTACAGAGCGATGAACTGTGTGAACGTCTGGGTGCAGCGGCGCGCATGGCTGCAATTAAGCACTACGATCGCGCCAATATCGTGCATCTGATTCAAGCGTCGATTCAAACAGAATTGGGGGTTAAGCGAAAACCAACCACACTATCGTCTCGTTCAAACTAACTTTATACGGTTTGCTGATGGAAATTCTCCAGATATCGCCTAAGGTGCCGCCCGCGATCGACGGTATTGCTGACTATGCATTTACATTAGCCAGTGGGCTAGAGCAGCAGCAGATCCATACCCATTTCATGGCATTTCCATCAGAACGTAACGCGGCAGCGGCCAATCGATTTCCCACTGTTTCGCTACCAGTGGATGATCCGTCTGCATTTGTGGCGGCGGTTCCAGCATCGGTGCAAAAGGTGATTCTCCACTATTCCGATTATCCATATGATCCAACGTTTGGTGCCCCATTCTGGTTGGTCAGGGCGCTGAGGGTGCTGAAACACCAGCGATCGCTACCGTTGCTGGTGATGTTTCACGAATTTCCATCCTTTTATCTATTGAAGAAAACGTTTTATCGCTTTCCCTGGCAGCGATCGGTCGCGTGGCAACTGGCAGCGCTGGCGGATGTTGTCATCACCAATAATGCGGTTACAAAGACGCTACTGGCGAAGCGATTGTCGCAGCCAATCATTAACCTGCCGGTTTTTTCAAATATTGGTGAACTGGCGCAACCAGCCCCACTGGCGCAACGACAACGGCGTTTGGTCGTGTTTGGCACACCGGGACGCCGCGCCCGAATTTACCAGCGATCGCAGGCCATGCTGATCCATAGCTGTCAACGGTTGGGGATTGCCGAAATCTGCGATATTGGGGCCTCGCTGCACCTGAACGAACCTGCGATCGCGGGCGTGCGTCTGGTTGAAATGGGCGAACAGCCTGCTGCGGTTGTCAGCCGTTTGATGGCTGACTCAATGGCTGGAATCGTGTATTCCACGGACAATAGCCGACTCACCAAATCGGGCGTGTTTGCGACTTATTGTGCGCATGGATTAGTACCCATAGTCACAGAGGCGTCATCGCCAATGAGTGATGGGTTACAGGCTGGAACCCATTTTCTGTTTGCTGGTGAACAGTCATCGGTGCCGGATGATAACTACTTTCAGACGATTGCACGGGCTGCCCATCAATGGTATAGCTGTCATAATCAAGCCAACACGGTTGAATGTTTCTTGAAGGCTTTAAAGACTGACGATTAATGGCACAATGGCCGCGATTGGCCATCGTTCTTAAGTGATAGAAATGAGCGTATTGATTGAATTTAGTTTGTTCGCTTTGTGGTTATAGTTAATCTCCTATGCAACTGAATCAAGTTCAAACACAGTCTCACCAATCAACTACCATACGGCCGATTTCGATCGTAATCATTGCTCAGAATGAGGCTGAATGCATTGCGAACGCCATTCGATCGTGCCTCCCATTTGCTGATGAGATTGTCGTTGTAGACAGCGGTAGCCACGATGAAACGGTACCCATTGCGCAAGGTCTGGGTTGCCAGGTTTACCATAATCCCTGGCCGGGATATTCGGCCCAGCGCAATTTTGGGGCTGATAAAGCAACGCACGACTGGATTTTCTTTATTGATGCGGATGAAGTCATCGATGAGCGCTTAGCCGTTGCCCTACTCAACTGGAAGCAAACTCCCACATTGACTGCGAATGCATTTTCTGCGGTTCGGATTGGTGACTTTTGGGACACCTGGCTGGACACGCGCCCGGAGTATCACACGCGTCTCTACAACAAAACAATCTTTCGCATTAAGGATGTGTTGGTACACGAAGGCCCCGACGTGAAAGATGCGCCTGTGGTCAAATTACCGGGCATTATCTGGCATTACGGCTTTCGCGATATTAGTGACCTGGTCATTCGCTTTAACCGTTACACTGACCTGGATGCGCAGCAGGCACACCGTAACGGCACACGGTTTAGCTGGCTCCGACTGCTGCTCAAACCATCCGCAAAGTTTGTCCAGCAGTATTTCTGGTATGGCATGGTGCGGCAGGGGATGGCTGGCTTTGCCCTATCGGGCCTTTGGAGTTACTACATTTTTCTCAAGGAAATCAAGCTCTACGAAATTGATTGGAAGGCGCGGCGATCGCAGTCAGCGTCCGAATAGAATTTTGCGTACTCATCAGCGCTATTGTGACTCTCAATCAAACGCTTTGATCTGGCCTGCTGCCACTTTTACCCGTTCCTCCATGCACACCAACGCCTCCCCCCCCAGTCATCGTCTCCAGTTTGGTTTACAGCCAACGCTGGCATGGACAGCGATTTTGGCACTGGTGCTCTTTTCGGCGCTGTGCATTCTAGCGCATGCGGGTGGGCTGCTGCGATTGGCGTATCCGTTGGGGGCACTGCTGGTAGGGCTGTTTCTCTTTCAGCGCTATCCGGTGCTTTACCTGGGATTTGCCTGGTGGGTCGCATTTTTGTCACCGTTTGTGCGGCGCTTGATTGATTTTCAGAGTGGGTGGGTTGACCCCAGCCCTGTGCTGCTGGCTCCCTTCCTGGTGATGATGATCACGGGCCTGACCTTTGTGCAAAATCTACCGCGCTACCTCCGGCAGGACGGCTTGCCGTTTATTCTATCGACAGCGGGGGTCTTCTATGGCCTGCTCATCGGGTTGATCAAATATCCGCCGACTGCCGTTGTCGTGCCGCTGCTGAACTGGGTTGCACCGATCCTGTTTGGATTTCATTTGTTTGTTAACTGGCGGAGCTATCCTGTCTATCGCCAGAACCTCCAGCGGGTGTTTTTGTGGGGCGTACTGGTGACGGGTGCCTATGGTGTCATGCAGTATCTAGTTGCGCCGCAGTGGGATCGGTTCTGGCTAATCAACTCAAAGTCGATCGCCTTTGGAACTCCAGAACCGTTGGGGATGCGAGTCTTCAGCAC
>JAJPKC010000697.1 GCA_021323955.1 Oscillatoriales cyanobacterium Centralia_MAG_596
AACCCACGGCTACTTCCCGTTAATGAAGATGTACCCGCAGGCCGTTTGGGCACAGATCAAAGTTGCCTGCGAGCATTACGAGCAAACCTTTGGACGAGCACCCAAAGGCATCTGGCTACCAGAATGCGCCTATTACGAAGGCGTCGAGCGCATGTTGGCTGACGCTGGACTGCGCTATTTCCTCACCGATGGACACGGCATTCTGTACGCTCGCCCGCGTCCCCGCTTCGGCACCTACGCCCCAATCTTTACCCCCTCTGGCGTCGCTGCTTTTGGCCGCGACCACGAATCGTCGCAGCAAGTGTGGTCGTCTGAAGTCGGCTATCCAGGCGCGATCGAGTATCGTGAATTTTACCGCGACTTGGGCTGGGACGCCGAATACGAGTACATCAAGCCCTACGTCATGCCTAACGGGCAGCGTAAAAATGTGGGCATCAAGTATCACAAGATCACAGGCAAGGGACTGGGACTTGGGGATAAACAGCTCTATGATCCCTACTGGGCACGCGAAAAGGCCGCAGAGCACGCCGGCAACTTTACCTACAACCGCGAACGGCAGGTCGAACATCTTTACGGCATCATGCAGCGCAAGCCAATTATCGTGTCGCCCTACGACGCTGAACTATTTGGCCACTGGTGGTATGAAGGCCCCTGGTTTATCGACTACCTGTTCCGCAAAGCCTGGTTTGACCAGGGAACCTTTGAGATGACGCACCTGGCAGACTATCTGCGCGGCAACTCCACGCAGCAGGTTTGCCACCCATCGCAGTCAAGCTGGGGCTACAAAGGCTTTCATGAGTACTGGCTCAACGAAACCAATGCCTGGATCTATCCCCATTTGCACAAAGCGACCGAACGAATGATCGAACTGGCAAAGCAAGAGCCAGCAGACGAGTTAGCTTGGCGGGCATTAAACCAGGCATCGCGGGAGCTGCTGCTGGCCCAATCATCCGACTGGGCGTTCATTATGCGTACCGGCACCATGGTGCCTTATGCCGTGCGCCGTACCCGATCGCACCTGATGCGCTTTCACAAACTCTACGACGAGATTAAACAAGGCAAGATCGATTCCGGCTGGCTGGAGAAGGTAGAGGCGATCGACAACATCTTCCCAAATCTCAACTATCGCGTCTACCGTCCTCTCTGAGCCTCAGTGCACAGATTCATGGACTGAACTACCGGGCCCTGGTGTCCTCGTCCCCAACCGTTCCTCAGTTGGCAGGGCAGCCAGTGGTCGGGTTGCCGCTTCCGCTGGCAACGGGAGGGGTCTGTGGTCTAGCAATATAGCGTTGCCTTTGAAGGGAAGCGCTCTAAGGGTTCAAGCTTTCAGGGCGTGAGTCCGATTGGCTAGAAGGCGCGATCGAGATACTGCCAGCGCGTTCCAGATCCGCCCGATCGACTCGGCCCGCCGTGATCAGGGGGAACATAGGTACTCATGCGCCGCAATGCTGTCAGCAAATTTGACGGGGAGATTTGCTGCGTCGCCATTGGCACTGACCGATCGATCGCGGCTCCAGCCGCCACTGCGTTACCACTCAACACAACCAGCGGTGAAATTACGATCGCAATACCAAATGCAACATTTCGCAAACATGGCGCAATGCTTTGGAGTAGTGTCAGAGGCCCAAAATTTTTCATAGAAGTGAATCTCTGTCTGACACCCTCATTGTATTTACCAGAACTTTAATTGTCCAAGCTTTTTACTGAATTTTACGGAGTTCCGTAGTTGGAAAAACAACAACCGAATTCGGCAGCAGGCGGGAGAATACGAAGTTTTAAGGAAGACAATCGACAGAATCGCCTGCAATGTCGATCAGGCTCCGTGTTTCAAACCAAGTCTGCGTAGTTAAATTAGTCTGGCGATCGCGGCTCGCGGCGGCTTCACTCCATAGATAACCGTATTTGCAACAGCCGAACCTGGTTGACTTCATAACAATTTTTAATAATTGCTTACAGGCCTTAAAGAATGCAACACCGCTCAATCGCGTCCGTATACCGATCGGGTACTTGACGTGCTCCGATCCCTCTGTTACGGTCAGAGTATGAAATTGGTCAGCCCACGGCAGGCTTCATTAAAAATGTTGAGCAGCGTTCGCTACTTTTATTTTTGGTTTACCACGGTTCACCTGGAGTGAGCGCCGTTCGTACTGAACGTGTCCAGGTGAACCGCAGAGTCAGCTCTGCGGTTTTTGCGTTTAAAGGCTTTCTACCGAAACAAAGGCAGTGTAACGAGCAATGGCAGCGTCAATGAGTTGGTTTTACGGATTTTACTTTTGGACCAGGAGTTGTTCCGGGTAAAGTCTGTGACGCCTTCGTTCGTACAGCCCGGAACCCAAACGGTTTCGGGCTTTTTGTTTGCACTCATCACATCACACAATCCAGTCACACAGTTAAGGAGTAATTCTCATGTTGGATGCCCGGTTAGTCATGAAGTCCCACCCCAACCACCGCACCGTTGTGCGGCTGTCTGAACAAGTCGCGATCGGTGGCGATGATGTCATTATGATTGGCGGCCCCTGTACCGTTGAGGGTGCTGACCAGATGGAACAGGTTGCCCGTCAGTTATCTACTGCGCCCATCCATGCCCTGCGGGGAGGTGTGTACAAGCCACGCACCTCCCCGTACTCGTTTCAGGGGATGGGGGTAGACGGACTGCGCGTTCTGGCAGACGTGCGATCGCGCTACGGAATGCCGGTAGTGACCGAAGTGATGTCGATCGCCCAGATTGAACCCGTCGCCGCCTATGCCGATATGCTCCAGATTGGCAGCCGCAATATGCAAAACTTCGAGTTGCTGAAGGCGCTGGGGCAGGCAGGCAAACCCGTTTTGTTGAAGCGGGGACTCTCGGCAACGATCGAGGAATTCGTGATGGCAGCGGAATACATCATGGCGCATGGTAACCCCGACGTGGTGCTGTGTGAGCGCGGCATTCGGAGTTTTGACACCTACACTCGCAATGTGCTGGACTTGGGGGCAGTGGTGGCATTGCGTCAGTTGACCCATTTGCCTGTCATCGTTGACCCCAGCCATGCGGCGGGTAAACGGGAACTGATTGCCGATCTCGCCAGAGCCGCTGTTGCCTGTGGCGCTGACGGACTCATTATTGAATGCCACCCGGAGCCTGACCAGTCTGTATCGGACGCGCGTCAGGCTCTTTCGTTAGAAGCAATGGTAGATCTGGTGCACAGCCTGGAACCGATCGCACGCGCCGTGGGACGCACGTTGAGCAAGCATACCGTTGTGGAGCCAAAGGAGTTGGTCGCGGTTTGAGGGGAGGGCGATCGCAAACGACGCTTTGGGCATCAGTCTCGATAAATAGCGCTGCGATGATTGTAGTGAAGGATGATCACGATCAATTCTTTGTCATCAATCTCGTAGCGCACTCGATAGTCACCAATGCGAATGCGGTATTCGCGATCGTACCCTTTCAGCTTTTTGGCTCCCGATGGGCGCGGATCGTCAGCCAGGAGCAGAATTTTGTCTATAACGCGATCGTGCAGCTCTGTCGGCAAGCGATCGAGCTGCTTCTGCACAGGTTTCGGCACAATCACCGTATAGCTCATGAAGCTTGTTCAGAACGACTGGCAACATAGTCTTGAATCGTTTGATAGTCGCCTGCTTTATAAGCGTTACGAGCAGCTTCGACTTCAGCCTGAACGTCGGGATTTTGCTCCAGCAAATCTTCTTCGGCTTGAAAAATGTAGTCTTCTAGCAGTTCTAGAAGCTGTTGCTTTTCTTTGAGGTTCAGTGACGCGATCGCACTGACCAGCGACTCAAACGGGATCTGCAAGTTCACAGTTTGCGACATTTTCTCCTCCAACTCTGACCGTGATCATCCATCGTCCCTACACCCTACACCCCATACCCTACACCGTCTCTCCCGCCAACCGTTGTAGGGCCGTGTCGCACTTTTGTACTTGAGTCTCTAATTTCATCGCCTGATAAAGCTCACGGGCATGGTGAAAATGCTCAACGGCAGCGCTGGTTTGCGCCAATTTTTCCTGCGTCAGTCCCAGGTTAAAGGAAGCATTGGCTTCGCCCCGACGATCGCCCAGTTCGCGTGCCAGTTCCAGGTGTTGCTGGTAAAACTCGATCGCCCGGTCATACTGCCCCAAATTCTTATAGACAATGCCCAGATTACCGAACGCAGTGGCTTCGCCCTGTTGGTCGCCTAGTTCCCGTGCCAGTTCCAGGTATTGCTGGAGGAACTCGATCGCCCGGTCATACTGCCCCAGCGAGGTGTAGACAATGCCCAGACTACCGAGCGCATTGGCTTCCCCCCGCTTGTCGCCCAGTTCCCGTGCCAGTTCAAGACATTGCTGGAGGAACTCGATCGCCCGGTCATACTGCCCCAAATTCTTATAGACAATGCCCAGATTACCGAGCGCATTGGCTTCGCCCTGACGATTGCCCAGTTCACGCTCAATTTCTAAGCTTTGCTGGTGGAACTCGATCGCCCGGTCATACTGCCCCAGCGAGGTGTAGACAATGCCCAGACTAC
>JAJPKC010000416.1 GCA_021323955.1 Oscillatoriales cyanobacterium Centralia_MAG_596
CACCGTCTCAGCGGTGGCGGGGGCACTGATCGGGACAGATATTCCGCTGGGCGTCATCCCGCGGGGGACGGCCAACGCATTTGCGGCAGCGCTGGGCATTCCGATCAACCTGCAGAGTGCCTGTCAGACGATTCTAGCGGGGATGACGCAGGTGGTGGACGTGGCTTGCTGCAATGGCCTACCGATGATCTTACTGGCGGGTATTGGGTTTGAGGCAGAGACGGTAGAAAAAGCCAGTCGGGAAATCAAAGACCGTTTTGGCCCGTTGGCCTATATCCTGGCGGGCGTGCAGCAGTTGAACGAACAGCAGGCGTTTATGGCGCGGATTGAGGTGGAGGGCAAGGTCAGCGAGTTTCAAGCGGCCGCAATTACGGTGGCGAATGCGGCACCACCCACTTCTGTACTGGCTCAGGGGTTTGGTGAGGTAATCGTGAATGATGGTCTGCTGGAAGTCACGATCGGCACGACACAGACGCGTATGCAGGCGATCGCCGCGATGCTGCAACTGTTTGGTTCGGCGTTGATCCGGGTGGCACCCAACCGCGAGGATGTGATCTGTCTGCGCACGAAGCAGATTAAGGTCGCGACGGATCCACCACAAAAAGTGGTGCTCGATGGCGAAATTATTGGCATGACACCCATTGAAATCGAGTGTATCCCCGCTGGGCTGACGGTGTTTGCCCCGCCGCTCGTCTCGCGATCGACCCCACTGCCTGCTGTGGAAGCGCCTGCTACTGAAGCGCCTGCTGCTGCTGAGTCTGCTGAAGAATGGTTTTAGGTGTCTGGCGTTGGCACTGGCGTTACCCAATTGCACTCCCTCAAATTGGCGAGTTTTTTTCTCTACAATCGCGCATATTTGTAGTGATGAGGCTCACCTGAACCAACCAGACGTTTTTTGCGTCAACAATTCTCCCACCGGCTGCCGCAAAGGCGGTCTTGTGAAAACATCGAACATTTCTGGCATAGAGCATTTATAGCTGTGTGCACTGGCAGGCGCTATCCCCTTCACCCCTCATTCCCCTTATTTGTACTCACCGGAACGCTCATTCAGTGAAAACATGCCGCAACGTCTGATCCCTGAGACAGAACAGATTGTTGGCCGAAACTGCCAGAATTTACCCGACCTCAGATTGCAATCGAATTCAAAGCTTTGGAGGATTCAACTATGTCTACCACGCCCAAACGCTCGATCGTACCCGGCAGTGAGCGGACTCCGTTACATGGAGCACGTGCTGTGGGTGCGATTCCCGAGGACGAGCGCTTTGAAGTGACAGTCCGAGTCCGACGCAAGACACCGCTGAAATCGGCGACGACGACCAGTTTTCAGGCTGACCAAAATCCAGGGCAGCGCCATTATATGACTCGCGATGAGTACGCTGCCGCGCATGGTGCTGATCCCGCTGATTTGCAGAAAGTGGCGGACTTTGCAAAGGCGCATGGCCTGGTCGTTGTGGCTACTGATGTGGCCCGTCGCAGCGTTTTTCTATCGGGGCGGGCAGCTGATTTTGCGGCTGCCTTTGGCACGGCGATCGAGCACTATGAGCATGATGGCGGCACCTACCGTGGCCGCACTGGTTCACTCACCATCCCGGCCGAGCTGGCATCGATCGTGGAGGGCGTATTTGGCATTGACGATCGCCCGGTGGCCAAGGCGCATTTCCAGCGCTACGCGCCAGTCCCCCGGATTGGTATCCAGCCGTTCGCGACTGGCAGCTCGTTTACACCGCTCGACCTGGCGAAACTCTACAGCTTTCCCACCGGGCTGGACGGTACCGGGCAGTGTATTGCCATCATTGAACTGGGTGGGGGCTATCGCACCGCAGATATCCGGGCTTATTTTCGGGGTCTGGGATTGCCTGTGCCGGCGGTCACGGCGGTACGGGTAGATGGCGGCAGAAACCAGCCATCCACACCTGACGGTGCGGATGGTGAAGTGATGCTCGACATTGAAGTGGCCGCCGCGATCGCGCCTAAGGCAAAGATTGCTGTCTATTTTGCGCCGAACACTGATAAGGGGTTTCTGGATGCGATCACCCAAGCCATTCATGACCGTACCAACAAACCTTCTGTGATCTCCATTAGCTGGGGAGCTTCGGAGAAAAACTGGACGCAGCAGGCGTTAACGTCATTTGATGAGGCATTTCAGGCGGCGGCGGCGATCGGCGTCACGGTCTGCTGTGCGGCGGGTGATAACGGGTCGGGGGATGGCGAAACAGACGGTCTGGCGCACGTAGACTTTCCGGCATCCAGTCCGTTTGCATTGGGTTGTGGTGGCACAAAGCTGGTTGGCTCTGGAACCACCATTACGAGCGAAGTGGTCTGGAATGAAGGCACCAACAGCGCTACGGGGGGTGGAGTCAGTGATTTCTTCGCTGTGCCCGATTACCAAAAGGCTACTGGTATCCCGCCATCGGCCAATCCCCCTAACAAGGCGGGTCGCGGCGTTCCGGATGTGGCGGGGAATGCTGATCCAGCGACCGGCTATCTCGTTCGGGTCGATGGTCAGCAGTTTGTGATTGGGGGCACGAGTGCCGTCGCACCGTTATGGGCTGGGCTGATCGCACTGCTGAACCAGAAGCTGGGACATCCAGTGGGATTTCTCAATCCGTTGCTGTATGGATCGATCGCCGGTAAAGGCGCGTTTCAGGATATTACCACTGGCAACAACGGGGCCTACTCGGCGCAGTCGGGGTGGGATGCCTGCACGGGGTGGGGGTCGCCGAACGGTACGGTGCTGCTGCAAGCGCTCAGCAGCTAAATGCGTGACGGCCTTGCGCGATCGTGAGCCAAACCCTGGCCTTGATGGGATGAGCGATCGACGGCCCAGCGGTCAGTACTCCAGCCATAATCTGATGACTGACCGCTGGTGGCTTAAACGTGTGCGGCTGATTCCAGTAAAGTGATGTAGCGTCTGATCTGGTTTACGATCAGCCAGACGGTGTGGTGAATGCAAATGCAAATGTCTGTATGTTGATTGCAAAACGATTAAAGCTTGTTTTTGTGGCGCTCTGGACAGCGGGTTGGAGCGTGTGTGCCGTTAGCTGTGCGCCTGACAAACAGCCCAACGCTGTTGCCAGTGGAAACCCGTCGCCGGTCAGTAGTCCCAAGGCGACGATCGCCTCGACGCCAACGGCTGAGGACAAAGCGGTTCCCAGGTTCGACCACATTTTTGTAATCATTGAAGAAAACAAAAACTATAACCAGATTATTGGCAACCCCAACGCGCCAGCCATCAATCAACTGGCGAAGACTTACGGGTTGGCGTCTCAATACTTTGGTGTTGTCCACCCCAGCGAAGCCAACTACATTGCAATGCTGGGTGGCAGTACCTTTGGGATTCATGATGATGAAGCGTTCTACTGTCGGGCTGGCCTTGTCGATCGCTTTTGTGGCGATTCTCGCAAGCCCGACTATCCTAACCATACGGTTGCATCCAGAAGCCTGATTGACCAGCTAGAGCAAAAAGGGCTGACCTGGAAAGGGTACTTTGAGGATCTGCCTGCCCCCGGCTCTAAAGTGGTTGTCTCTCCCAGTGTGCTCGCTCGTTACGCCGTGAAACACAACGGGTTTATGAACTACAAAACGGTGCAGGATGACCCGGCTTTGCCCAACAAGGTGGTCAAGTTGGAGCAACTGACTGCCGATCTTCACAGCAGGAATGTGCCCAACTATAGCCACATCATTTTTAACCTGTGCCATGAAATGCACGGCCAGGTGGGGTGCAGCGGGCTACAGCAGTTAATTCATACAGGCGATACCTATGTTGGTCAGGTCGTTGACCAGATCACTCAATCAAAGCTGTGGTCAGCGGCAGCAAACAGCGCGATCGTGATTACCTGGGACGAAGACAGCAATCCAGAGTACAAATCAGGGCCACAGGGCTGTTGCGGGTTTGACCCCAGCAGTGCCGCAAACTTTGGGGGAGGGCATATCGCGACGATCGTCATCACGAACCATGGGCCACGAGGGGTGACTGACAGTACGCCCTACAACCATTACTCACTGCTGCGAACGACAGAGGATGCCTTTGGAATTTATGAGTATCTGAATGAGGCCAATAACACAGCGCAGGGAGTCAAGCCGATGACGCGGTTGTTTGCAAAATAGTCCGTCGGTCAATCATCAACGCGAGCGGTGACTCAAGCGACGGAATGTGGGCTCTAGCAGTCGTACAATGCAGGCCGGTAGCCAAATTTGCTACAGACTGGTTATTAGCACAGCCCATTGGTGAAGGGCTTTTGCCCAATCGTCAGGAGACGCAAATGGAAGAACGCTGGAATGAATCGGCACCGTCGATCGAGGATGCCAAACATCTGGAACGGTTGCGAAGTGTCATTGAGCAGGCGATCGCGGATGGTAAGGTCACGGCGCAGGAAATGCAGACGATCAAAGCCATCATCTGGGCCAATGGCAAGGTCAGCGTTGAAGAATTGGAACTGGTGCGGGAGTTAATTCACGAAAAAGTGGCCAATGGCGAGATTGTTTACGATTGGACATAAACGCAAATTGCTGTAGTGTAGCGGCAGCAAGACTCTAATCGTTTGACATGGCTATCGGCGATATTATCCATTCTCTGGTGACTTACAGTATGGGGACGTTGGTTGCCCTGATCCCGATCGCGAACCCGATTGGGGCGGTGCCCGTTTTTTATAGCCTTACCGATACGGATAGCGATCGCTATCGGATGCGTCAGGCGCGATCGACGGCTATCAATGTGACCTGGCTCCTGGCCGTTTTCTTTTTGGGCGGCAAATTTATTCTCAGCTTTTTTGGCATTTCGCTGGGGGTGCTCCGGGTGGCGGGTGGTCTGCTGGTGGGGCATACGGCCTGGGAGATGGTGACGGCGCGGCAACGGCTAAACGCGACTGAACACCAGGAGGCACAGGATAAGGAAGACATCTCGTTTACGCCAATGGCCATTCCACTGGTGAGTGGGCCAGGCGCGATTGGTGTGGTGATTGGGATGTCTGAACGAAACACGCAGATGCCAGACTATGTGGGTTCACTGGTTGGGATTGTGCTGCTGGGTGTGCTGCTTTACCTGTGTCTGGTGTTGGGCGAACCGCTGGTCAAACGGCTGGGCAGCAATGGTCTGGGCGCGCTGAACCGGGTACTGGGATTTTTCATTCTGGCGATCGCGGTGCAATTTATTGCCGATGGGGTGTTCGATTTAATCAAAGAAGCGGCTCCAAATTTACTACACTGAAGTATTATGGCTCGGAAGTACTAAGTAGACGGGCATCGCGTTGGTAGAGACATTGCACGTAACGTCCCTACGTTCTGATCCCTGGATACTCAGCCAATGTGAAACACCTGCCCGTCCGCTTTGATTCTTTACTGACGAAACAATGCATATCAGGACTGCGCTCCTATTCCTTGTGTTGACTGTTTTTACTGGTTGCAGCAAGTCATCAACGCTACCGTTTGCGAGCAACTTAACCCAAACGGCCAATCTCAACACCGCCCCAAGAGCAAATTCGCTGGCTGCGCGATCGCAGCGCTTAGCGCCGGGTGAAACGCCTGCAATCCGCGGGTATAACGATGGATATAACGATGGCAGCGGTGGGTTCTCGTCAAATCCCACGATCGGCATTAACGCCCTGGGTCTGACCAATCCCGCGGATATACAAAACTACACGGACGCCTACAACCGTGGCTATTCGGATGGGCGATCGCAGAATCCATCACCGTCGCCGTCGATTTCA
>JAJPKC010000259.1 GCA_021323955.1 Oscillatoriales cyanobacterium Centralia_MAG_596
TCCAACGGCTGCACCTGCACCCTCGCGATTACGGCTTTGAGGGCAAGAATGTGGCCCTGGACTCAGTACCGCAATTAATTGAGGCGATGAAGACCGTACTGCATGGACAACCATCTGAACTCATGCAGGCGACGCTGTGGAGTGGCGGATTTTATTTGTGGCGCTGTGGCCGTTGCCCGTCGATCGCCGCTGGCATCCAGGAAGCCCGACGCTTGCTTACTGAAGGACATGTGCTGCAAACGCTGCGATCGATCCAGCACATTGCCACACCATTCCAACTGGCGCATTCACAGACCTAACGCCGAATATTGAACGACTGCAAACCCTCCGGTGCTTCGTAAGAGGCTTTGACCTGCTCCACGATCGCATCAGGCGGCCCCTCGTGACACCAGCGAATCATTGCCTCGATCGCCGCCTCCGCACCTTCAAACACCGCTTCAACTTGCCCATCGGGCAGATTTCGCACCCAGCCCTTCAATTCCAGGTGATTGGCGATCTTGGCAGCCGAAACGCGATAGGCCACCCCCTGAACCCGTCCCGAAATCCAGACGTGTGCACGAATTACTTCCATGGTGAATGAGAGAGAATGAGTGATAGAAGGTTATCCCTCACCAATACACTGTAACGTGTCAGGCATTGACAGCGAGATCCCCCATGACCCGTCCAACCAATCCTATCGCCCTCGTCGCCGCTAACGCCCCCCTCAGAACGAAAGTCTCAAACTACCCCGAACCCTTCGCGTCCCAAATGGCAGGTCGGCAAAAGCAACCGTTGGGCGACTTATTTGGTCTGACCAATTTTGGGGTAAATTTAACGCGGCTGTCGCCGGGGGGTGTATCAGCACTGCGTCACGCGCACACGAAGCAAGACGAATTCATCTACATCTTGCAGGGACACCCAACGCTGCACACCGACGAAGGACGAACGCCGCTCTCACCCGGTATGTGTGCTGGGTTCAAGGCTGGCCTCGGCAATGGTCATCGATTAATCAACGAGACGGAGTCAGACGTAATCTACCTTGAAGTCGGCGATCGAACGCCTGGGGATGAAGGGAGTTATCCGGACGATGACCTCAAAGCCACGATGGTCGATGGGCAGTGGATCTTTGTACACAAAGACGGTTCGCCCTATTAATCGAGTACTGTTGAGCGGTCAAACCGAGTCTTCATACTGAATCTAACGGTCGCGCGCTGGGGGCCGTGAGCATGAGCGGTTCAGTTTCACAGCCGGGGATTTGAACCCAGTCCCACCGCTCAACGTTGCAAAATCAGCTGGACGATCGCGCTGCCAGACAAGCAATCATGGCAGAATTGTGGCAATGCTTTGCAGTATGAGCCGTTGCGATTGGGATCGATCGCTACCATCCCTGCCAGCGCGATCGCACACGATGCTGTTGCCCATGTCTAACCTGCCACCCCTGACCACGGAAACCATTTGGGACATTCTCAACGAGACACTGGACGATGCCACGGTAAACCAGTTGGTGTGGCATTATTTGGGCTATCGTCATGATTCAGCCAGCGATCGCTGGGACACGACCGCCGTTGCCCCTGAGTGGAAAGAGGCCTATCCCGAACCACCAGATTTCATCGCCAACCGTCCACCCACGGTCAAGCTAACGCGATCAATTCCACCGGAGTACAAGCAGCTCTTGAAATCAGAACTGGGGTTTCAGGGATATAAGGTGGACGAATTAGTGCCACGGAAGACGAGACGTGCCACGATCGCCAACTGGCTTCTCAGCTACATGCACCAGGTTGATCTGGACGTGTAAATTTACCATCGCCCGATATGGCCGAAAATCCTTACTCCTGGCTAGAAGATGCCCTCACCACGATCCATCGGGCAGACTGGTATCGCTCCGTCCAAACGATTCAGGGACGATCTGGCCCGGTTGTAACGCTAGAGGGACAGGACGTAATCAATTTTGCCAGCAACGACTACCTGGGTCTGGCGGGAGACGATCGCCTGATCCAGGCCGCGATCGCCGCCACGCAGACCAACGGCACAGGCAGCACCGGATCGCGGTTAGTCAGTGGCCATCGCGACCTGCACCGTGAGCTTGAGCAGGCGATCGCCGCCCTTAAACAAACCGAAGATGCTCTGGTGTTTAGCTCTGGCTACCTGGCCAATTTGGGAACAGTGAGCGCCCTCGTTGGCAAACGCGATTTGATTTTGGCCGACCAGTACAATCACTCCAGCCTGAAAAACGGCGCAATCCTCAGTGGGGCGACCGTATTGGAGTATCGTCATGCTGACATGCATCAGCTCCAGCAACATTTAGCCACGCAGCGCGATCACGTTCGCCGCTGCTTAATTCTCACGGACAGCGTCTTCAGCATGGATGGAGATCTCTGCCCCCTCCCCGAACTGCTGCATCTTGCCGACACGTACCGTTGCATGCTGCTGGTAGACGAAGCCCATGCTACAGGCGTACTGGGCAAAACGGGTGCGGGCGCGGTTGAGCATTTTGGCTGTTCGGGTCAAGCGATCGTCCAGGTGGGCACGCTGAGCAAAGCACTGGGCAGCTTGGGAGGCTACGTCGCAGGCTCAGCCACGTTGATCGAGTTTCTGCGAAATCGGGCAGCAGGATGGATTTACACCACGGCGCTTTCACCCGCCGATACCGCTGCGGCTCTGGCCGCTGTGGCGATCGTGCAGCAGGAACCGGAGCGGCGCGCCCGCCTCTGGCAAAACGTCACCTATCTCAAAGACGCTCTGGCACATCAGATTGGTAGTAATGTCTCCACGATACGGCTGCTCCCCTCAGACTCTGCGATCGTGTGCCTGCAAGTCGATAGCCCTGGCACGGCACTTCAGTTGGGGCACTCACTGCGCCAGGCAGGTATCTTCGCACCCGCGATTCGTCCCCCTACCGTTCCGACCAGTCGCCTCCGGCTCAGCCTCATGGCAACCCACCACCCAACTCACATTCAGCAGTTCATCACCACCTTGAGTACACTCTGTCCGCGGTCAGAACGGTGAATGGAAAAGTCCACTAGAATTTTGGAAGACCTTTGCTAATTTTTGTAAAGGCTACGATCGCCTTCACAGGCTGACAGCCGCCGGGGTGAATGCTTTCGGATCACCTGCGGCCGCCGTTATCAACTGCTGCTAACCCCGCATATCTAAACTGATGAGTAATTCTATTGCTGACCTGCGCCACAATTACACGCTGCAACAGCTTCATGAGTCAGACGTTGATCCTGATCCGATCCGGCAATTTCAGCGCTGGCTTGACGAGGCGATCGCGGCTCAACTGCCCGAACCCAACGCCATGACCCTCGCGACCGCCACAAGCACTGGCATCCCCTCCGCCAGAATTGTGCTGCTGAAAGGACTGGATGCGCGTGGCTTTGTCTTCTACACCAACTACGAGAGCCGCAAAGGGCGAGAGCTGGATGCAAATCCCCAGGCGGGACTGGTTTTCCTCTGGACAGTGCTCGAACGTCAGGTACGTGTTGAAGGACGGGTAGAAAAAGTTGCCGCCGCTGAAACCGATGCCTACTTCTACAGCAGACCAGTAGAGAGCCGCCTAGGTGCGTGGACGTCCGACCAGAGCCGCGTCATTCCCAATCGAGAGGTCTTAGAACAGCGCTTTGTTGCATTAAAGTCAACCTATGAAAACCAGGACATTCCCCGTCCGCCGCATTGGGGAGGCTACCGCGTGATTCCTCACCAGATTGAGTTCTGGCAGGGACGACCCAGCCGCCTGCACGATCGCCTGCGTTATCGTTTAGACAACAGCCACTGGTTGATTGAGCGCTTAGCACCGTAGCGTTAGGCCAATCAAGGATTCAGATTACCCACCGCCCGGTGTTGTGCCTGCCAACCCTGGCGCGGTGCCAGCAAGACCTGGCGGAGCGCTGCCGCTTTGCCCTGGCGTTGTACCCGCTAGCCCTGGTGCGGTGCCAGCGAGTCCAGGAGGAAGATTGCGGTTTTGACCTGGTGTTGTACCAGCTAATCCCGGCGCGGTTCCATTTAATCCTGGTGCGCCTGCACCGGATGGGCCATTGCCCCTGTCCACACCAGCGGCTGCGCCTGGAGGCAATACATCGGTCGGAATCGGGTTCTTCGTCGCGGCGAGGTCTGTCCCCGGTAGCGTCGGTAGGGCGATCGTCGGTGGAATTGCCGTTGGCACAGTAGCTGACGGCGGCTCTAATAATTTAGTGGCCAGGGGCGCAGCGACTTCGCGCGATAAGCTCGATTCCTGAGATGCTGTTGTCGATCGTGAATCATCTGGGTTGCGGATTGCATCACGCAAAGTCGCCGTGGCTGCAGCACGCGGTGCCGTGGACACGTTCTGGATACTTTCAGCGGGAGCATTGTTGGCCGCATTTAGACTGGTCTGCGCTTTAACCGCAGCGGCGGTCTCAGTTCGCACAGCGGCGATCGCCGGATCAGCACCCAGCTGCGATTGGGGCGACAGCGGATGCTGCAGTTCTAAGCCCTTGACCAGATCGCTCGTTTCGTAAAACGTGTTCAAATCGAATTGGTAGACTCGCTCAATGCGGTCTTTGACAACCACAGCCAGTTGGCCCGCCCGCAGCGGTTGGTTCTGCGAACGATCGCGATTAGACACTTCAATGCCACTTTCAGTCAGTGCCCCAATCAGAGTGACGTCTGTATCGGGAAGATAGCGGACAAACAGCGCCGAACCACGAATCCCTGTGGCGGCGTTCGGTGTTTGAATGCGCGTTTGACCACGACCGGGCGGCACCAGCAGAAGCAACGTTCCGTTCGAGAGCTGAAACGTCCGGGTGTTGGGCAAAAAGCGGAACAGTGCTTGGCCGCCAACTCGCGCCAACGAGCCGTCATTGAAGCGTAATTCAGCCAACGCTGCCCGGGCTGTAGCCAACGCATCCCCCGGGGTCATCGTATCCCGCACTCTGGCGGGTCGTGGCGATTGATTTTGCAGAATCAGCTTGACCGCATTTCGGAGCGATTCGATCACCGCTCGATTCAGCGGGGTTTCGGCACGGACGGCTGGGGGTGCCAATCCATTGCCGCTCAAAATCACGAGTGCGCCAAACAGCGCCAACTGGCGAACGATTAATCGTGGAACCATAAACCCTCCATCCTGCGGCAATGAAGTCCAAAACCGATGTGTGGACTGCGATCGCATTCAGTTGACTGCCAGAGTAGCAATGACCAGCCTGTTGATCGACAACGCAATCGCCGCTCGGCCGTCAAAACCACTGACCAAATTCAAAACATCCAATCACAACCAGTCGATTCAGGGAACAGCAGTTACCGTCTGATCAATCCAGAATCACCCTTTTCCAAATGGCTTTTAGGCCCTGATACTGGTTAGCAAGGGTTGGCCGTACACCTTAGATTGGGAACACATGCACCGACCGCAAGTTTTAGTGCAACTTTTTTGGTTCAACTCTTTTGATTCATCGACTCAATTCGCGTTGTGTCAGTAGCCGCACCCGCAATCGCGCATCCAAACACGCCGATGACTCACCCTTTGATTAGCCTTACGACTGATCATATCGCAGCGATCGATGGACGACGGGCGATCGCGGCAGAGTCTTATTCATAACCTCACATTCGGTCGGCCGTCGAATTACCTGCCGCGCAACGCTTAATCCAGCACGCTTCGATCAGGAATTTGGCACCTCTGGGAGCGCAATGAGCGCAAGGTCGATCCGTTGAGCGCTCGGCTGATTCACAACGGCTTTCACCCCCGGGCCAAAAAAGCTGGCAATCTTCTCCTGCTTCTCCTGCCAGACCGTCAACGGTATGAGCGGCGACTCAAATTGGAGTACGAGCGTGTAGGCACCGTCTGTGTCCAATTCCTGAACACCCACTAAAACAGGACGCTCTTCATCGGTTGGGCTTAACCCCAGATGGCTGAGAGAACTGTCAAGGTGTGCTCGCTGCCCGTAGCGATAGCGCGTCACGTCCTGACGGATCTGATTTTGCGTCGCCGTTGCTTGTTGCGATCGCAACGTCAAAACCCCAGCGGGCGTTGGCTCAGTCAACGGCACGGGTTTTAATTCAGCGGCTTTTAGCGCCAGTCCACCCAACAAGAGGGGAATGCCGTAAAAAAATCCGACCAGGTTTAGCGTTGCATTGCCAACAAAATAAGCTCCAAACCCAACAACAGTAAGGATGCTACCGACAGAAAGGCCCAATGTGCCCAGAGAAAATTGACGTAACATAGAGAAAATTGCCAAAATTCGTGCGGTTCAGTGTCAATTCATTATCTCTGCTCTGCAAGCGCGATCGACCGATTGACTGGGCAAATGTGTCTTAACTTGGATAAGCAAGGTACGATCGCAGCAATCAATTCGTGTCATAAAAGTAGCAGGCTTAGTGGCGCATGATGGCTTATTTATGATGTTTTCCTCATTTGGGCGTTCCCATGATCAAGGATGAAAACCAGCAAACAGCCGAAAAAGGCTCGTTAATGGATCAGCTCAATTCGCTGAAACGCGAAGATGAAATGCTTTACAACATTCTGGCCGTAGACATCTGGGCACTGGCCAAGACAATGGATGAGTTTCAGCCCGGCTTTTGGGCCGCATTTATGAAAAACCGCGATCGTGCGCTCAAGCGATTCATTGATGAAGTGATCAAGAGCAAACCCGTTGATGTCAAACGCCCGCCGTTTCTACGCTAACCGCGAAAGTCTGGGAATCGGGCAATGTGGCCGACGGTTCCCACCGCTGATCGGGCAATCGGTTCTACAATAAATACGGCATCTTCACTCGCGTACTTATTGGCAGAGATATCACCCATGATTGACCCAGATACCCTTCGAGAACGCATCGCTCTGATTAAAACTAAGCGGGAAGCACTGGTGCGATTACTGGAACAGCCAGACCTGGGCACTTTGAGAATTGATGTTGATCAGGCGATCGAAGAGATTGATGATTTGCTGGACGAATTTGGTCAGACCTTTCCGGAGTCGCAGCCCAGTTAAATTGTCATCATCGCCGCACAGCGTTGGTCGATGGCGGCAGACGTCAATTTACCGATTTAGTCAACTGGCAGATCCCACTCGCCAGTTACTCGCCAACCGCTATTCACAGAACAGCGCTAATGTTTGGTTCTACTGTAGTTTTTAGTACCAGACTTCAGTCAATCAAACGTAGACTCGTTTGATTGATTTAGACTCCGGTTAGCTCGGTTTCACTCGCTGGCTGAGCTGTCTGACCACACGAATAAGATCCAGAGTAGACGTATCTTTTTTACAGAAAGCGTCTACTTTTGCTGTCTGAATCATGACCTCAGTCTGGGGATCATCAAGCGACGAATAGGCCAGAATTTGGGTGCTGGGGTAGGTACTTTTAATGTGGGTCGAAGCGCTGAGGCCGTCCATGACGGGCATTTGCAGATCCAAAACAACAACATCTGGATGGTGTTGACCAACCAGATCGATTGCTTCCTGTCCATTGGTCGCTAAACCCACCAGCTCCATGTCGAGCTGACTTCGGAGCGCTAAACTCAAGCTGAGTCGAGTGAGTTCGTGATCATCAACGATGAGGACACGAATTTTAGATTGTTCACGGCTCAACATCTAACCCTACTCGATTACTAAACGGTGCATCACTAAATTTAATGTAGTATTAGCAACCGCTCCATCGCCTCTACCATCCGAGTTAACCCGAATCTTTAATATCAGCATGCAACGCCGTACATCAAAATGCAATGCTGCGCGTCAGCGAATCCAATCTTTGAGCAAGGCTTGTCGTCGTGGATGGCGTAGTTTACGCATCGCCTTTGCTTGAATTTGGCGCACGCGTTCCCGCGAGAGATGGTAGAGTTCACCAATTTCAGTCAGCGTATAGTGCTGTCCGTCGGTTAAACCAAACCGCAGTTTAATGATGTCTCGTTCGCGATCGCTGAGGTGATCCAGTACCGAATTGAGGCGATCGCACAACAGTTTGTGATCCAGACAATCATTGGGGGCAATATTGTCAGCGTCTTCAATGAGCTGCATCAGCTCTGTATCTTCTTCACGGCCAACCCAGGCGTGCAGCGATAAAGTGCCCTGACTCACGTCGAGCACCTGCTCTAGCTTGTCTTCATCAATCTCCAGGGCAGCCGCGAGTTCGGCTTTGGTGGGTTTGCGTCCAAGCGCTTGAGACAGCGTTTGACGGGCTTTGCGCACCTGATTGAGTTTTTCCACCATATGCACAGGAAGGCGCACAGTCCGAGACTGCGACGCGATCGCGCGGGTGATGCCCTGGCGAATCCACCAATAGGCGTAGGTCGAAAACTTGTAGCCACGCTCGTAGTCAAACTTTTCTGCGGCTCGCATCAGACCCATGGCCCCCTCCTGGATGAGATCCAGAAACGGCACGCCACGGTTAAGGTACTTTTTGGCAATGGAGACCACCAAGCGCAGGTTAGCACGCACTAACTTACGTTTTGCTTGCTCGCCACGCTCGCCCCCCTTCACAATTTCCCGTGCCAACTCGATTTCTTGTGCCTGAGTGAGCAATGGGTAACGCGCCATTTCACGCAAAAATAGCCCGACAGAGTCATCGGTAAGACCCAGCCGTTCCGCTTTGGTTGGTTTGTAGGAAGGCTTGTCTGGAGCCGGATCGCTCCCATCCAGGTCTTCAATTTCAGTTAGATCGATCGCGAAATCAAGTTCAGCAACCTCTGATTCGGCAGAATCAGATTCAGTGAGATCAGAAAACAATTTGGCAGTCATATACGCTCGAATAAAGCTCTCAAGAAAGACGTAAAATTGCCTCCAACTTTAACAAAGAATTCCGAAAATGCTCACTTTTTTTGAAAAAACTTTCTAAATTTTTGTGTTGTAGCGAAATCGGCCAACAACAGTCAGTCTTAATTCCTTAAATTTTTGTTCGTTTTGTTCCATACAATGTACAATCTTGGATTCTCTGCTAATCAATACCAGTCTCCAGCGATCAGCTTTTCTTATATTCCTAACGAGTGATCGAGTTATTAACGGTTCAGCGATCTAGCGTAGGCAAAAAATCAGCATATTGTTACTGGCGATGACTGCATGCTGTGCCGCTAAAATCCTCTGAGCCGAGATCATGCACGCCGTTCATTTCAGTTATCATTGCAATTCTTGCAGGACTTGAGAAAGATTGATCGCCTAATCCCCCTCATGGAAAATTCTGCATGTCACTTTTTTCATCGGGAAATTCTAACGCTTTGAACTATCGCCTTGCACTGTTAGTGAGCATGGGCATCGTTGCATTGATCGGATATGCCATCCGGTTTTCTCAAGGGCCAGCGCCGGAATGGTTTAATGATGCGATCGGGAGCATTGCTTACGAGATCTTCTGGATTTTACTGGGGGCGTTTTTGGTGCCCGACCACTCAATCCGATCGATCGCGGTAACTGTCTGCCTGCTGACCTGCATCCTGGAGTGCTTGCAGCTCTGGCAGCCACCGTTCCTACAGGCCGCACGCGCCACCTGGATTGGGCGGCTGGTCTTAGGCACAACCTTTAGTTGGTTCGATTTTCCACCTTATGTGATTGGCAGCTGGGCGGGCTGGTATTGGGCGCGAACGGCACAGAGATTAGGGACAACGAAGGTTAGCGATCGCTAATTCCCTTTAGACTATGAACGGTGGGCTTTAGAGCCAAAATCGAAGGTTCAAATGGCAAACTGGCAGGATGTTGGAACAGAGTTGATGTTGGAGCAGAGTTATGGATGTTAAAGCCGCTGTAGCCCTAGAAGCCGGTAAACCGTTACGGATTGAAACAGTTCAGCTTGAAGGACCGCGAGCGGGCGAAGTGCTGGTGGAAATCAAAGCCACAGGCGTTTGCCATACTGACGCGTATACACTATCCGGTAGTGACCCAGAGGGGCTTTTCCCGGCCATTTTAGGGCACGAGGGGGCAGGGGTAGTCGTTGATGTGGGCGCGGGCGTCACGTCCGTCAAACCCGGTGATCACGTGATTCCGCTCTATACGCCTGAGTGCCGCAACTGTGAGTATTGTCTGAGTCGCAAAACTAACCTCTGTCAGGCCATTCGCGCCACTCAGGGACGCGGCGTTATGCCCGATGGCACCAGTCGCTTCTCGATCGACGGTCAGCCACTCTACCACTACATGGGCACCTCCACGTTTGCAAACTACACCGTACTGCCCGAAATTGCAGTTGCCAAAATTCGCCAAGACGCTCCGTTTGAGAAAGTCTGCTACATCGGCTGTGGGGTCACGACGGGAGTGGGTGCTGTCATTAACACCGCCAAGGTAGAACCGGGTGCTAATGTCGTGGTCTTTGGTTTGGGCGGCATTGGGCTAAACGTCATCCAGGGAGCCCGGATGGTGGGCGCGAACATGATCGTGGGTGTAGACCTCAACCCCAAGAAAAAAGCATTGGCAGAAAAGCTCGGTATGACGCACTTCGTCAATCCCAGTGAGGTTGAGGGCGATCTGGTAGCCCACCTGGTCGAGCTGACGAAAGGAGGAGCCGACTATAGTTTTGAGTGCATTGGGAACGTCAACGTAATGCGCCAGGCGTTGGAATGTTGTCACAAAGGGTGGGGAGTGAGCGTCATTATTGGTGTGGCGGGGGCTGGTCAGGAGATCAGCACACGCCCCTTTCAACTGGTAACTGGACGCGTGTGGAAAGGCAGTGCCTTTGGTGGCGCGAGGGGACGCACCGATGTACCCCAAATTGTTGATTGGTATATGGACGGCAAGATCAATATTGATGACCTGATCACGAACGTGCTGCCGATCGAGCAAATCAACGACGCCTTTGACCTGATGCACAAAGGTGAGGCGATTCGTACAGTGGTCACCTTTTAGTACGTCATGAGCCGGCACCGCCACGCCACCCTTGCGATCAGGTAGAGGCTCGGTCCGGTCAATCCCAAGCACTCGATCGCTGTGGTCAGCCAGATGAGGCCACAGCCAATGACTTAAGCGCTGAACTGGGAGCCAACCAGATAGCTGATCCACATGCCCAGCCCCAGGCCAACCACAGAAACACCGCCCAGAATCAGAAAGGCATAGGTTCGGCCAAACCCACGCACGAGATCGTTGCGTGCCCCAGTGACCGCTTCCGGCAGCGTCACGGCAAAAATACCCGCGATCGCGCCAATCCCGGCAATCCCTAAAACGGCCGTCAAATCCATCGTTTTTGCCCACATCAGTGCAGCCGTCAAACTGATGACGCCAGCGATCGCCATGCTGGCAATACCCGGCACCGTCCAACCCAGAAACACAACCATCGCAAACGCGACCGCCAATTGTCCCGCCGGAATACCAAACATACTGCCAGCAAACGCACTTGCTAATCCACCAGCCAGACCGCTACTCAGCGTCCAGGTGACCATTGGATTGAGAATGAGCACCTTGGCAAAGGTCAGCGCCAAAGCCAAAGGAAGTACGATCGCCTGAGCCCAGGATGGTGTGGTTGCTAGAAAGAAGCCAACTAGCAGATACCACAGAAAGTTCAGCGCCAACCAATTCAAAGGCATCGTCGTACTTTTCATACTTCTAGCGTGGATTGCTACAGTTTCAAGACGGGTACAGATTCAATGATGCGTGTGATGAACACTCGGTTTGTAAGGGTCGATTGGCACCAGTTCCTTGCCACCAGTTTAGGGAACTCCAGAGTCAGGCTCAATCACTCTAAGCAGACAGCGAAAGACAGAGCGAACGGCCAGCATTTGTGTCTGAAGCGCCTTTTGAAGCGCCCAGCACTAGCGACGGCGAGCAGGAACTTCATTTCTAACGCCGCTCGGCTCAATTGAATGGCGTAAACGGGTGGGATGCAACCATTGAAGTAGTTTATTCAAGGGTAAGTAGTAGCACAGGCAGCCAGCCAGCGATCCATCCATCCCTAATTTAGACCCTATTCGATTGTCGCAGCCTGCAATTGCTGAACCAACAAGTTCATCTCTAAAAGTGTAAAGCTTTCAAGAAGATTAAGCCGTTTGGTTGAGGAAGAAAAAAAAGATGATGGAATGCCCTCGATGCCCATCCCCAGTATCCGCCGGTTCAATCGATCGGTTCAGTTGGAATTGGCTGTTACCGACAGCGCAGGCGTACAAACTTGATGGCTTTGAGCCGATTGAGCGTGACTTGCAAAATATTCCTGGAGCCAGTTACAGCCTTGTGTCAATAGTTCGTCAAGTTTAGCCAGATGCCAAAGCTGAACATTACCCGCTTCACTCACCGTGACCAATGACTTTCCATCGTGGCTAAAGCTCACCTTTTGGAGCGGCGTTTGCGTGTCAAACTGGGCCAGTTGCCGTCCAGCCAAGTCCCACAAGCGCGCCGTACCATCTTCACCAACGGTCGCCACTTGTTTGCCGTCAGGACTGAAGCCGATATCGTACACACTACCCCAGTGACCATTGAGCTGAGTGAGCTGTTTACCCGATCGATCCCACAAACGGGCTGTGCCGTCTTCACCTGCAGTAGCAATGGTTTTGCCATCAGGGCTGAAGGTGACCCTGAGAATCCAGCTCGAATGTCCCTTCAACTGCGCTAGCTGGTTGCCCGATCGATCCCACAGACGCGCAACACCATCTTCACCGGCCGTCGCGATCGTTGCACCATCGGGACTGAAGCCGGTGCTCACTAACCAGCGATGTCGCCCATGCAGTTCAGCAAGCTGGTGACCCGATCGATCCCACAGTTTCGCCGTGCCGGATGAGCCATCAGCACCCACCGTCATGATCTGGTTACCATCAGGACTGACGCTAACGCTCAGAATCCGGCCTTGAGCACTTTGCCACTGCGCGATCTGGTCGCCAGCGGTATCCCAAATCTGGATGCTGCCGTCTTCTGCCGCCGTCACCAATTGATTGGCCTGGGGGCTAAAGCTCATGCTTTTGGGAATATGCTGCAGATCTTGAAACTGAGCAAGCGGCTGACCCAGCAGATTCCAGATTTGAATAGCACCGTTTTCAGTGGCGATCGCCACGCGATTGCGATCGGCGCTAAAGCCAACACTGGTGACGGTGCCTGACTTGCCGCCAAATTCCCGCAGCTGACCCGACGATTGTTGTGATAAGTCCCAAAACCGCACAAACCCATCATCCCCTGATGTCACAACCATGTTGCCGTTTGGGCTAAAGCTAACGTTATTCACCGGCCCACGGTGGCGCTTGAGTACCGTGAGCAGTTGACCTGTCAGAGTCCACAGGCGAATCGTACCATCCGCACCAGCCGTAGCAATCCGCTGACCATCCGGGCTGAAATTTACCCCCAGCGCCCTGCCTTGATGCGTTTTCCACTGACGTGTCCCTTGAATCCGTCGCGGGTCAGATAAATCCCAAAGCTGAACAGCATCATCCGCACCAGCCGTCGCCAAGTATTGACCATCATGACTAAAATTCACGCTTAATACTCGGTTCTGATGGCCATTCAGTTGCGCCAGTTGCTGGCCTTGAAAGTTCCACAGGCGTGTTGTGCCATCCAGACCAGCGGTTGCCAGATAAGGCCCTTTAGGACTAAAGCTAACGCTAAAAATCCAGCCCTGGTGTCCATTAAGCTGTGTCAAGAGCTTCCCATTTAAGTGCCAAAGCCGGACAGTACCATCTTCCCCAGCGGTCGCCAGGAGTTTGCCATCAGGGCTAAACGTTACGCCTAACACACGACCTGTATGACCCTTAAATTGAGCTAACCGTTTACCACTCAAGTCCCAGAGGCGCGCTGTACCATCTTCCCCAGCGGTCGCCAGGAGTTTGCCATCAGGACTAAACGTAATGCCTAACACACGACCACTGTGACCGTTAAATTGCATGAGCTGCTGACCGTTGAGATCCCACAGCCGCGCCGTGCCATCTTCGCCAGCGGCCGCAATCAAGGCACCGTTGGGACTGAAGTTCACATCAGCAATCCACCCCTGACCCAGGCTAATTTGGTTGCGCTCGTGAATATTACTGAGAATGGTTTGGAGGGCAAGCAGGGGGCTGGTAATCGGATAGTCCGGCGAGGAATCACTGCGATGAGCGATCGCCGTCAATTCTCGTCCTGTTTTCATAGCCGCAATCAGAGCATCAATTTCACCAATCTGGTTGGCCTGAAACTGTTGCAGCGTATCCAGCGCACTCGATTCGAGGCTTTTGACTTTAAGGCTGATCGCCGTTGCTCCCAGCTTTGTTTGGGCACGTAGCGCCTGAATTTGTAGCTGCTGTCGTACAAATTCTGCCCCGCGAGCCTTGTCCTCTGCCAGTTGAGCATCACTTTCAGCAAAGGCCACACGCTTTCGCGCTTCCAGCAAGTGGGCCTGAACCGTTGACAGGTCAGCCTGCGTCGCCAGCATCGTCTGACTCGTCTGCCGTTGAGACCGTTCGGCCAGTTTGGCTTTCACTTCGGCAAAGCGCATGTTGTCGGTCGTCACTTGCAGCTGTTGCTCTGCCTCCCGCAGTCGGGTCTGCGTTGCCAGCATTTTTTGGTTGGCTTTGGAGGCAAAGATACCGGCGGCGATCGCCACGGCCAGCGTCCCCGTTAGAATGACAAATCCTTTGCTAATCGTGCGCCTAGCCTGCTTCTGGGCATCCGCCAGCATCCGCGTGACTTCTTTTTCGGCTTCCAGCGCAATCTGCTTATCCAACGCTTGACTGGCAACCAAAAATTGGTAATCCCAGTCACTCAGGCTTTTGTCTACCGCCCACCGTTGAGCCTGCTGCAACGCTGAGCCGCGTAGCAGATGTGCGGCATCCTGACAGTTAGACTCCATCCAGGCATCCAGGGCATTGGCATAAGGACGATGACTGGCCAGAATATGATTCACCCAATCCTGGTTAAAGATGGAGGTATAGATACGGTTGCAGATTTTGAGCTGGCCTTGCTGCTCGACCACAATGCCAGACAGCTTTAGTTCCATCCGTTCCGAACTATCATCGGCGGATAGCGGCTGCCGTTGCAGAATCTTCTGATAGCAACCCAGAATACGATTCGTACGCTGAGGGTTACGCAGCAGGCGATCGCGAATAGTCTTCAAGTGTGGTGGTTCGTCCTGCGACTCCCAGTTGTCAATCACATGGGCTTGCACCAGCTGCTCGATCCAGGCGGCTTCCTGGCCTGGTGGCACGGTATCAGGAGCCGTGTGAATCAGTTTGCACAGCTTTTGGGTCAGAAACGGTTGACCACCCGTCCAGACCAGCACCTCTCGCAAGACCGCTTGAGGATTGTCCGTCTTGATCCGGAGTCCTTCAACCAGTGGTTGCGCCTCCTCAAGCCGAAACCCGTCAAGTGGAATGGCCCGGCCAATATTGAACGGAGTGCGGCTCTTATCCTGAATGAGATCAGAAGGCGTGGCGACGCCAAGCAGCGCAAAGGTCAGCCGTCGATACTCCGAGTGATCGGCACGCTTGTTGTAGCA
>JAJPKC010000518.1 GCA_021323955.1 Oscillatoriales cyanobacterium Centralia_MAG_596
CGTGCGTTAATGCGTTCGCAGCCAAAAGAAATTCAGTTTCAACAGCGGCAACGTCCCCAGGTTTGGAAAGTGTTGCAACTGCCCATCCAGCCAGAACAACCCGCTTCTCCCCCTCGGATCATTCGACTGCAAACGCGCAGTAACCAATATGGCCTGATTTTTGGGGCTTGTTTACCACAAAAACAGGGCAGCTTGATGGCGCTGATTTTCTGGCAACCCGTGGGCAATGATGATCAGATCAATCCCTGTGGCATTGCCACCATCGAAGAACTACAGCAATTATTGCAGGAGATGGCTCCCAAACACTCACCTGTACTCAAGCTCGACCCCGAACAAGCGGCAGCATTCCTGGCAGCCCAACCAGGACATGAATACTGGAGCCAATGTCGCTCTTATCATGATTTGGACGATCGTGCAGTTCTGATTGGCGATGCGGCACACGGGATGTTTAGTCTTTTGGGGCAGGGTTGTACGGCAGCGATCGCGGATGCCGTTGCCTTAGACGACTTGCTTCAGCAACATAGTGATCAATTGGAAATCGTCTTGCCTCAGTTTTCTGCTCAACAGGTTGAAGAAGGTCATGCGGCCTCTGATCTGGGCCTCATTGCACTCGTTTTCTACCACCGCTGGTTGGGGCTACTCTACAAAGTTGCCACGTTACTATGGGTTGTCGTTCTCAAACAGCCCAGCATCTTTGCCCGACTGAATCAAGTGGATGGCAGCTACAGGCAAGTACTTCGGGAAGATCGAGTGTGGATATGGCTAGCCAAAAAGCTGCTCCTAAAATGTACAGTGCCAAACTAAGGCTCTTCCCAGCTTTTGGTGATGGATGCCATGAGCAAAATGTACCCGATGCCAATGCTTTAAGCGGTTGTGGAAATCCTTCAATATCTTCTGCCCAGTAGCCAACAAATTCAATTAGAGACTTGGAGCCTAGATAGCGCCAACCGCCACTTGCCTGTGAGCGTTTCATCGACCCAAACGACCGCTCAATGCCCGCTTTGCAAAAGTTTCAGTGATCGCATTCATAGCCGCTATGAGCGGGACATTACAGGATGTCGGGTTAGCCCACTACCGCCTCACCCTGCAGCTCCAAGTGCGTAAGTTCTGCTGCTTCAACTCAGCCTGTCCTCGTTGTATTTTTACCGAACGTCTTGCCGAAGTTGCCGCTCCTTGGGTTAGAAAGACTGATCGTTTGGTGCAACGATTGCAGACAATTCTCGCCCTCGGCGGTGCGGCGGGTGCTCGCCTCGCTCATCATCTGGGGGTGCAAGTGTGTGACAGTACCTTGTTGAATCAGCTCAAACAGCTGCCCCTACCCGCGGTGAAAGTGCCTAAGGTTCTGGGGGTTGATGATTGTGCCTTTCGACGTGGACGGCAGTACGGCACGATTCTGGTGGATCTCGACCACCATCAACCCGTCGCCCTCCTGTACTAGTTTGGAGCCGTGTTCTCAACTCGATAAACAGCGAGGTGCAACCTCGACTGAAGTCCAGGTTTAATGCCGACTTTTGACTAGAGTTTTGCCGTGAGCCGTAAAATTGAGCCGAATGTTGCTTTTGGCAAACCCTGTTGATTCGGTACAAAAGGGATAATGGAAACGGGAAGTGGGGAGGGTAGTCCTTGCCTTCGTCTTCATCCCGCTTTGATCTCCTTTGTCTCTAATTCCTTCATGCAACAGGGTGAATTGAGTACGTCACTAAGGGAAAGACTTGCAGCACTGGAGCAAGAAAACGCTATGTTGCGATCGCAACTGGACGACTGCCAGCGATCGCACGTCTCCCAAGCGCAGGTAGCCGCACTGGAAAAGGACTATGCCGCTCAACTCGCCGAACAAGCAAGGCAGTTGGCGATCGCCCGTGAGCAAGAACAAGCGGCGCAAGCACGAGCCGCAGAATTGGAAAAAGCGAACGTAGCGCTCCGCGACGCCATTGCAGGTGTGGCACACCTAAATGATCTTGACCAGTTTCTGTCCCAAATGCTCAAAGCAGCCCTGAAGGTATCGGGAGCGCATAGTGGAGTAGTGGTCTTGATTGAAGGGGATTTTGTTCGTCATGCTGTTCTGTTTGAGAAAGCCGGATTAGTCTCTTCGTCAGATCAGGCAGCACGGGGACTGTTGCGAACCCCTTTTTCACCAGAGTTGCGCGAAATGGCTCAACGGATTCTGGAGGCAGAAGATGCCTGGGTGGTTTATCCAGACGAGCCAATCCATCCGTCCAGTTTTCAGCAGTTTCATCGCGAGCAAGGCAATCGGGCAATCCGACTAGTGCCAATGCGGATTTGTAATCGCTTACTCGGTTGGTTAGGGTTGGGCTTTGCGGAGCAGGAACCCCCACTAGGCAGGAGCTTTACCTTGCTGCGGCTACTGGCAGAGCAGATGACAATGGCAGTGGAAATGCTGCGACTGGCAGAAGAAGCGAAGCAAGCAGCGATCGCCCGTGAGCAAGAAAAAGCCGCGCAAGAGCGAGCAGCAGAACTGGTAAAGGCAAATGATGCGTTGCGGCGATCGCTCAATACTTTAGCAACAGATATCGACCTGTCTCGCTTTATTGGTCACGTCCTTAAAGTGGTAGCAGACTGTTTAGATTCGCCACTAACCGAATACTGGTGGCATTCTCCAGACAGGGGCAATCAAGCATTTGTGGGATTAACCTGCCTACACGGACAAATCCTAACTCCTATTGAGCAACCTGGTCATCCAGGTGGCAATGGGCTAACGATTCAATTAGAGGATGTCAACAATGAACCACTGCACCAGCGCAAACGATACTTTATTCGGGAAGACTTCCTGAGCGATCCATTTTTAGAGTTGTACAGCCGAGAAGCAGGTGTTGATATCGCACAATGGTATGTATCCAAAGGCGTTCGCAAAGAGTTGAATATTCCGTTGATTGTTGGCGATCGCTGCATTGGAGCAATTTGTGCTCATTATCCGCTGGAGCGCAATTTTCGCGAAACCCAGATTGAACTGGGTTATGCTCTAGCACAGCAGTTAGCTTTGGCAATCCAACTGCATGAGCTAGCAGAAGAAGCGAAGCAAGCAGCGATCGCCCGTGAACAAGAAAAAGCAGCCCAAAAGCGCGCAGCAGAACTAGTAAAAGCCAACGAAGCGCTGCAAGCAGAAGTGATAGTGCGGCAACGCGCTGAACTTGCTCTACGTGAAAGTGAACGTCGCTTCCGAGCAATTTACGAGCAAGCTGCTGTTGGTATCGCTATCACTAGCCTGAATGGTCGATGGTTGCAGGTCAACGAACGCTTCTGCGACATTGTTGGTTACACCCAGTCTGAGCTGCTGAGTCTCACATTTCAGGACATTACGGTTCCAGAAGCTATTCCGGCTGACCTCGACGCTATTCCGCGATTAATCTCAGGCGAACTCCATCAGCGCCAGGTTGAAAAACAATACATCCGCAAAGACGGTTCCCTCGTCTGGGTCTATCTCACCATTTCGGTTGCTCGCGATGATGCCGGAGCAGCCATTTGCTTTATCGTCATTATTCAGGATATTAGCCAGCGCAAACGTGCTGAACTGGTCTCCGAAGGACAAAAGCTGGCACTGCAACGTACGCTTGATTTCCTTGCTACCGAACCTGAACTCGATCGCTTCCTTGGGCAGGTTCTCATTACAGTCACCCAGCAACTGGGCGCATCGATCGCCGACCTTTGGCTCAACGATGTCGATCGTGACCTCACTTGGCTATATCTGACCTGCCAGTATGGGCAAATTCTTGCCGCTGCTGACCAACCTAATCATCCTGGAGCAAACCCCGTTCGGATCTCAGACTTTCACCATCGCCAATCCTGGCAATGTCTGAATGTGCAGCACCAGACTTACATCTATTATGATGTCTGCAACCATCCATGTGAAGCTCTTCGGTCTTGGGCAATTACACACGACGGGGTACAGATGGTGCTGCTTGTGCCCCTCGTACTGGGAGACCGACATCTTGGTACATTGATGATTGGAGAGCGAGAAAATCGCCTCTATCAAGCTGAAGAGTTAGAATTGGCCAGGGTTCTGGCACAACAAGTTGTTCTGGCGATTCAACTGACTCGCCTTGCTGAGGAAGCTCGTCAAACGGCGATCGCCCGTGAGCAAGAACAAGCGGCAAGAGAACGCGCGGGAGAACTGGTAAAAGCGAATGAAGTTCTGCGGCGGAGCGTCAATGCTCTGAATACCCAACCCTCGATCGAAGCATTCCTCAGCATTACACTGCATTCGATTGCCACTGTTCTACAGGTGCCCTATGCCTGCCTCTGGCATTACGAAGGCGAATGGGCGTACCTCCAGTGGGTTTATCAAGATGAAGCGGTATTGCCTGCTGCGAAGAGCAGCCATCCGAATGCCACCCAGCCGATCGCACTCGGCAACGATGCCTACGACCCTGATCGGCGTCTTCGCACGCGCCCCTACTACTACGCGACCAATGATCCGATAAACGCTTTACCGCTCAAACACCGAGTGATGTTCCAGCAACTCGGCGTTCGCTGCTTACTTGTTGCCCCGATTGCTGTTGGCGATCAAGCCATTGGTTCGATCTCCATTCGGATCACTCAAGACATGCCCGATCCGACTCCCATTCAAATCGAGTTAGTCAGCACGCTAGCCAACCAGGCTGCCTTGGCGATCCAAATGGCGGATCTTGCGGAGCAAGCCAAACAGACAGCCCTGCTAGAGGAACGCACCCGGTTGGCAGGTGAAATTCACGATACCCTGGCGCAAGCCTTCACAGGCATTTCAATACAATTAGGCGTCGCTCAGCGGATCGAAGATCACAATCCAGGCGAGGTCAAACAGATTCTCGCTCAAGCCAATGCCCTTGCTCAGAAGGGCTTAGCCGAGGCACGGCGATCGGTCTGGGCACTCTACCCCGATGCGGCTGAATACAAAGATCTTGCTATTGCCTTACCTCGCTGTATTCGGCAATTAGCCACGCATGCGAATGTGGCGATCGAAGTCACGATTCACGGCACGCCCTACCCTGTTTCGGCAATGGTCGGCATGAACCTGCTCCGCGTTGGACAAGAAGCAGTCCTCAACGCGCTTAACCATGCCAATGCTGAAACCATCTGGGTAGACCTTGACTTTGAATCCGATCAGGTTTGTTTAAAGATTCGCGATGATGGGCGAGGCTTCGTTCTGCCCACGGATGATTGTGGTGTCAGTGGTGGCTTTGGGCTGCTGAGTATGAACCAGCGAACAGAGCGCATGGGGGGACGGTTGACCATTATCAGCGAATTGGCGCGGGGAACTGAAATCGTCGTACAGGTGCCTTTTTCTCTATGACTGACGCTTCCATCCGGATATTAATTGCAGATGACCATCCCGTTGTTCGTAATGGTTTAGTGTTGCTGATTCGCTACGAACCCGGCATGGAAGCCGTTGCTGAAGCCCGCGATGGGGCAGAGGCGATCACCCTCTACCGTCAGCATTTGCCCGACATTACCTTGATGGATTTGCGAATGCCCAATGTGGGTGGAGTCGAAGCGATTGTCACCATTCGTCAAACGTTTCCCAACGCCCGCATCATTCTCCTTACTACCTATGATGGCGATGAAGATATTTATCGGGGACTGGAAGCGGGCGCGAGAGGCTACCTGCTCAAAGACGCACCGCTTGAACAGGTCTTGGAAGCCATCCGCCGCGTCCATTCTGGACAAAACTATGTACCGCCTGAAGTGGGAGCCAAACTGGTGGCACGGCTGAGTAGTCCTCAGTTGAGCGATCGCGAACGGGAAGTCCTTAACCTGATGGCAAAGGGCAAAAGCAATCAAGCCATGGCCAGTGAGTTATACATCAGCGAAGCTACCATCAAGTTTCACATCACAAATATTCTGAGCAAATTGCAGGTGAGCGATCGTACCCAAGCCGTGCTGGTCGCCCTCAAACG
>JAJPKC010000253.1 GCA_021323955.1 Oscillatoriales cyanobacterium Centralia_MAG_596
GTGGCTCCAATGCGATCGGGCTACTCCATGAATTTGTTGACGAACCTGCCGTCCGTCTGATCGGGGTGGAGGCCGCTGGTGAAGGCGTCACCACCGAGAAGCACGCCGCCACGCTGACTCTCGGTCGCGTGGGAGTGCTGCACGGCGCGATGAGCTACTTGCTGCAAGATGAGGATGGTCAAATCATCGAAGCGCATTCGATCAGCGCCGGTTTAGATTACCCCGGTGTGGGGCCAGAGCACAGCTATCTCAAAGATCTGGGTCGGGCAGAATACTACAGCGTGACCGATGCCGAAGCGTTGGCAGCGTTCCGACGGTTATCAGAGCTGGAAGGCATTATTCCAGCGCTGGAAACGGCGCACGCGATCGCCCATCTTGAAGTTCTCTGCCCCCAGCTCTCGGGTAGCCCTCGCATCGTCATTAACGCCTCGGGACGAGGGGACAAGGATGTGCAAACGGTGGCAAAACGATTGGATCTCAAAAATTAGGGCCGCGATTTACCTTGTACGGGTGAAGCGTTCGGAATACAAGCCCTGTTTTCACGACACAGACGTTGTCCGGATGCTTTGCCCTTACCAAATCTTTAACTCATCGAATTTTCATTCCTGAAAGGGGCGCGGGATGAGTTGGCCTGATGCTGGGTTCAGGCATTGAATTCGGCGGAAATTTCATTGACAAACTTAAGTTGGCCGCGGCAGGCAGCCCGGAGAATCCGATTCACCGCATGGCGCTCTTCATCGCTGAGCGATTCATCAAACACAGCTGCCATTAATCCATAGCGGTCTGCTAACGTGATCACGCCAGAAACGCTGACCTGGGCAAATAATTCTGCGATCGCACCCGGAAGAACTTGGATAGGGGCAGACATAGTAGCGACATCTCAGGAACTCGATAGCTTTAGTATCGAAGTTTTGCCGCAAAGTTCCGGTGACTGAAAGGGCGATCGCCGTGTGATTATGCCGGTTAATCCGCGTGACCGAATTCTGATTTTGACGTGATCCCGCCGGACTGACAATGTGACGCCAATCACGCTGCAAATCTCACCCATCTTACATATCAGGCGTGGCGGTTATCAGGCGTGGCGGTTGACTTCCTCCTGCAACCAGGAGTCAACAGGCTGGCCGTCTTTGCGCCGCAGCTCAATCTCAACC
Organism: Oscillatoriales cyanobacterium Centralia_MAG_596; assembly: GCA_021323955.1. Taxonomy (GTDB): domain Bacteria; phylum Cyanobacteriota; class Cyanobacteriia; order Leptolyngbyales; family Leptolyngbyaceae; genus Stenomitos. Next base: position 1,152 of record JAJPKC010000253.1, read on the forward strand.
ACCATCACCTGCCCTGATCCGGGTGGTGCGGGTCTTTGATGAAACACAATGTCATAGGCAGCAGGGTCTTCGTTACGCTCTTTCAACCAATCCTGCACCTTGAGCGTGGCAAAAAACGACTGCCCCTGCTCAAACATGCGGGTGATTTCCATCTGTAGCGTAAAGGGATTAAATCGAGGCATGGCGGGTTCTCATCAAGTGCCGCGTTTATTCTAGCCCAACCCTCGACCTGGCCATCGATCCGGTACTACTACCAGAACAGCACGACCAGGGCACCCCTCGCAGGCACACATCAGTCATCTGAAAATAGCCCCAGCAGTGGCCCCAGGATCGCCCCAAACACAAATCCACCGGCATGCGCCCAGTAGGCCACGCCACCGCTTTGCATCCCAATATTCATTGGTGCCTGCAAACTGGCCAATCCATAAAAGGCTTGTTGCAGAAACCAAAAGCCCAAAAACGCAAACGCGGGCACTCGAAATGTCCAGAAAAAGAATCCCAGCGGAATCAACGTCAAGACCTCCGCTCTGGGAAAGCGCAGGATGTAAGCGCCCATCACACCGGCGATCGCGCCACTAGCGCCTAATGACGGCACGGCTGAACCAGACGAGAAGAACCACTGGGTCAATGCGGCCAGTGCCCCACAGGCCAGATAGAATATCAGGTACTTCACATGTCCCAATCGGTCTTCCACGTTGTTGCCGAAAATCCAGAGGAAAAGCATATTGCCGGCGACATGCAGAAACCCACCGTGCAGAAATTGGGAGGTAAACAAAGTAATCCATTCTGGAAACGGCTGTGCCACCAGTTGACCAGAGAAACTCGCCGTTAGCTCTCGGGGAACAACGGCCCACACCCGAAAAAATTGCTCCAGCTGCGGGGGAGACAGGGTTAGCTCATAGAGAAACACCAAAATATTGGCCGCGATCAGCGCATACGTTACCGCTGGGGTCGTTCGCGTTGGATTATCGTCACGCAGAGGAACCACTAATTTTTTCCTTCGTTGTAGTCAACTAAGAGCGACAGTACCGTATTTCAATCAAACTATACGCTGATCCGAAGACAGATTCTAAAAAAACGACCCGCTTCCAGTTGGCAAAGGGGCCGTTGCGGTCAATTCAGTTCAAATTAGCCAACCAGCATCAGGGCAGGACGCGATCGCGCTTACCACCCCTTGCCAGACTGCTCCAGGACGTAGGTTGCAACGTCTTCAATTTGGGTCTTATTCAAGCGTGTATTAAATGCAGGCATGGCGTTTTTGCCCTTGGTCACCTGGGTTGTAATGGCTTCGATCGAGGCCATACCGTACTTATCCAACGCTTCTCGTTTCAACGTCTTACTCGGGATGATCACGTTGTTACCACCTGCATGGCAGGCAGAGCAGTTAGCATTAAAAATTTTTGCACCATTCGCTGGGTTACCTGCCTGTGCCGGAGAACCTGCCGTGCTAAACAGAACGATCGCCAATAGAGCGGCGAGCAAAAGCCTCTTCAAATGGGTCTCCTTTTACTCTAAATTTTTGTCAAACGCCGAAAACACCTGGGTAAGCTCAAAGGCTGCTCAAGGTGCTTTTTGATAACTTAACGGAAAGAGGCATTAAAAAACTACCTGATGGCAACAACAACAGGTAGTTTCACTTAAATTACGTCGGCAGGATGACTTAACCCTGTACGGTTAGCTTACCAACCATACCAGCCCCCCGGTGCGGCGCACAGAAGTAGGAATAATCGCCGGCTGGAAGATCCTTAGGAATCGTCAGCTCGTACCCTTGACCAGGAGTCATCTCAAGTTGAGGGTGGGAGAGGGACTTTGCCAACGCTTTGTCATTACCAGGGATCGCTTTGTCATCAAAGATGATGTTGTGGGGAGGAACCTTGTTAATGACCCATTTGACAGTATCACCAGGCTTAACGGTGAGGTTAGCAGGCTGGAATACTAACAGCCCATTATCGGCTCCCATCTTAACGGTGTAAGTTTCTGCCGCTGCTGGGGCCACAGAGACAAAGAAGCTGCCAACAACAAGCAAAGCAGCCAGCAGAGTCAAGCAGAGGCTTTTCGTCACAGAATTGATTGATTTCATAGCTCTCTTAAAGATTTAAGCGCATTCACCTTATAGATCTTAAACCAAATGTACGACAGCGCGTCGAAGAATCCAAACAGTGATGCAGCGCAAGCTACGAGATTTTGACAATTGGCGATCGCCTAATCATCCTGACCAATTTCACTCCCCCAGCCCGGTGCTGCTTGTGCCGCCCGGAGGACGAAACCAGCCAGATTTTCGACCTGCACCTGCGAGAGCCAGCTCTCGGGGACTCGACGGCAGAACAGGGCTTCCTCAGAGCCGTCGTAGCTCATGGGTTGTCGAAAAAACGCCACCAGACTGTTGATCGTATCCCGCGGCGGTGTTGCTCCCTGTAAATTGGCTAACGACAGCGACACGGTTGGATCGGGTAGCGTGGCTCCGCCCACGTGACAACTCAGACAGTTGCGCTCAAACAGTTGTTTTCCGGCAGACAGCTCTGCTGCCGAAAATGGCCGTGTGTTGCCCTGCTGGTCTAATGTCAACGGCACTGAGTCAGTCACACGGAGATAGCGCGTGACGTAACTATCAGCCGCGGCAGCAGGCCAGCCAATCGTCAGGACTGGCAGACACACCAAAAGAATGATTACACAGCGAACCCAGAAGACTCGATAAGGCATGGGAAAAGTTCCATTTAAACTGCAAAAGACCTTGGACATCAGACAAAAACTCTCATTGAGCGTCAGGTCTGATGTCTAAAGTCCTGTCTGCAAGCACTTCGAGCAGGTATGCTCAGAGGCTTAGTAGTAAATCTTACCGCCGCCCCACTTGTCACCCACAACTTTGGGCTGGAGCAGGATGTGTCCCGCGATCGCGACCAGGTCATCTTCCGTCAGGTTGCGCATTTCGGGGAAGTTGTCTTTGCTCTTGAGGCTGGGGTGAATCTCAGCGATCGACTGGGCCCCATCGTAGGTGGTGGGGTCTTTCATATAGTCCACCAGCGCGGCAACCGTGTTCCGCGGTGGAGTGGCCAGATCCAGGGACTCCGGATCAAGGCCAACGTTCGGGTCGGTCTTCGTTACGCCGCCCACATGGCACTGGGCGCAAGCGTATTGAAACAACCGCTTACCCTCTTTGACTTGCTTGAGGGTCAGCTCCAGCTTGCCACCCTTGTCGTCGAGCGGAATGGTACGCGTTGCAGCATCCAGTTCAGCCGCCGAGGCCGTACTGACAAACATCTGACAGGCGAAGAATACAGTGGCTACAACAAGCCAAATGTACCTTTTAAGCATGGTTCTCCTTTACTGTGGCTCAGGTATTTGGGTTATTAAGAGAATCACCGGACTCAATCAACTGCACCTGGAGGCCTCAGCACAGGCTATAAAGCACGATTCCAGATGGTTGCCAGCCGCACACAGAGCACAAGCCTCAGAGAATGTAAAGGATACCCTTAACATTCACCAAAGCCAGACGAGCCTGGTGGTTAAAAATGAATTCCAAACTGATTGTACAGGCGAAGTGTACTTTCTATGGCAGTTATGATGCTTCGCAAGGGCTACTGTCGCTCAGTCTGCAAATGCTCTATCGACAGAACCCATCGCGATCGCTCATCCGGTTAGATTGAGTCTTTTTTCAATATCACTATCATGCCATTGAGCGTACCCTTTCCCAAATTGATTGCCAGATTCGGTGGCAGGGAGGCATTACAGGACAACGGAGGGCGATTAAAGGTTCAAGCCAATTTGAGCTTTTAACAATAACCTGCCAGCAGGAACCCGTGCATGAACCATTGCGAACTGACCACTGCTAGTGCGTGACTGTAAGCTGACGACTGCCCCCTTATTCCAGGCACGATGCCCTAAGGAGCACAGATTTATTAATGTGCAATTCTCTGCGTAGGGACATGGCAATGCCATATCCCTACCAAACCTCAGATTCACAGATTATTTTATTCGCGGCCCTAAGACTCTGGAGCCGTAATGCTGAGATGACGCACGCTGGGTAGGTGAACCGGCACGTGGGTCGGCGATACGGACGGTTGATGTAGCCGGATCAGTTGTGCCAGCGTCTTCTTGAGCTGGGTTCGCGGCACGATCGCATCAACAAACCCGTGGTCGAGCAGATATTCTGCCGTTTGAAAGTCGTCAGGCAGCTTTTCACGCAGCGTTTGTTCGACCACGCGGCGGCCGGCAAAGCCGATCGTGGCCTTCGGTTCTGCCAGAATAATGTCGCCCAACATGGCAAAGCTCGCTGTAACACCGCCCGTAGTGGGATGGGTGAGCACGGGCACGTAGAGCAACCGGGCATCACGATGCCGTTCGAGTGCGCCTGAAATTTTGGCCATCTGCATCAGGCTCAACATGCCTTCCTGCATTCTGGCTCCCCCGGAGGCACAGATAATGATCACCGCCAGCCGTTCGCGCGTGGCACGCTCAATCAAACGTGTGAGCTTTTCGCCCACGACCGAGCCCATACTGCCGCCCATAAAGCGAAAATCCATGACGCCCAGCGCCACTGGCAACCCATCGAGCTGACCAATGCCAGTTTGCACGGCATCCGAGAGCTTGAGTTTTTCCTGGGTTTCGCGCAGTCGATCGCTGTAGGGCTTGCGATCGCGAAACTTCAGTGGATCGGTAGCATAGAGCCCTTCATCCAGTGGAATCCACGTATTGGCATCAATGAGCTGATAGATGCGTTCGTCACTGTACACCCGAATGTGATGGTCGCACTCCAAACACACCATTTGATTTGCACGCAAATCTTTGGTGTAAGTCAGCACTCCACACGCTTCGCATTTTGCCCAGAGCCCATCCGCAATTTCTCGCTCCTGCCGATCTTTGCTGATAGGACCCGTTTTTTGCCGGTTGGCAAACCAATCAAATAAAGACATGGGCGCGGTAGTTCCTCACTAACTCGCTACCTGTCCACACCTTAGCTAGCACTCTAAACCCGCGATCGGACACCGAACAGATAGCTTAAATTTTGTCAAACTTAGTTTTCAAGATTGCAATCAGCAACATTTAGTTGCCGCCTGATCATAGCAGTTTACCCCGACGCTGAAGCGTCTTCGTCAATGGGACTTAGTAATAGCAACGCCGTTTGCTGATCCGGCACGTGAACTTGCAGGGCGGCCGGACTCCCCTGCCCCATGTAGGCTTCAACGCCCAAATCGACAATCCGCGCAGGGATCGCGTGTGCATCCAGGATCTGCTGCATCAAGTCCGCTTCCCAACGAATACTGGTGGTTTTGACCGTCACCCACCCGATATCGTCAGTGTCACTGTCTGGCTCCCCAAAGAAGAATGGGAAGATTTTTTCGACTATGGTACGGATCATTTCTATGTAATCTACGACACGACGTTACTTCTGTAGCAAGCTGGGAATTCTGAAATTAAACCAAGATTGGCATGGATGTATGGACGGCGTCACAATTTCGGGTTTAGTGGGCTCCTCTGAATATGATGCAATCGCAGATGATTCACTAAAAGACGAGGATAATGCCGCCTGGGTGATGGAGCTAGAGTCTCAAACTCGTAATGAATGGGTCGAACGCATTGGCTGGATTCGACTGATCGATCGACTGGCTGAGAATGAATTAGTCGATGCTAGCAGTTCTGAGTTTCGTAAATTTTATGCGGGTTGGCGATGGCTCCTGCTGTGGGGACGGGTCAAATCCGGATGTGCTTATCAAGACGTACTAACGCGAATTTGCGCCCGGTGGTTCGGCAATTTTTCCAACCCCGTCGATCGCCTCTCGATTTGGTCCTGGAACCGATACCTAAAAGCCATTTCCCGCTACCACGGACGCGATCTCGTCATTGACACGCTTGACCAATATGAGACGATGCTCAAAGATTTGGGTGGCGCATTCTTCCAGGTCTTGCCTTTTTTACCACAGCAGTACTGGCAATCGGCGTGCTACTTTGGTGCCCTCGACCAGTTTTTCAACAATCTGCGCGACCTTCAGGAAGATGCGCAGCGAGGCATTTGCTATATTCCCACCACCTTACTTGACCAGTTTGGTGTGACACGGACAGAAATCATTGAGCAAACGGCATGCCACAATCCGGGCTATACAAAGATGATGCAGTTCTTGCTTGACGGGTACTTGACGGGGCTGCGGCAAAAAGCCTATCCGCTGATCATGGCCAACGATTTGCATCCTTCGTGGGCAATCTTACGCGACTGGTCACTTCATCGCTATCACCGAATTGAACGAGTCTTCCGCGACTGTAACTTTGACTACACTCAGTTTCCCCAGCACTATTGGCCTGCCGTACAGCAGGACTTACCGCTGCTCATCGCCCAGTTGCAACAGCAGGAGCGTACCAGTGGCCAGATCATCGGCCACGGATGCCCACGGCAGGCACCCACAATGAGGCCCTTGCTGGAAACGATGGGACGCAAAATCGCGGCCACAATCACAACCGTTCTCCCTCATGCGGCGATGCTACGACAACAATCCAGCTAACTCAGGCGATCTCCTGTCAACGGTAAACTAAAGCAGTGATCAGAGTAACGTCATCATGCACGGATCGGTCAATCAACTGCTCAGCCGCGCCATCGCGATCGCCGCGATCGCGCACCAGAACCAGCGAGACAAAGCCGATGCCCCTTACATTCTGCACCCACTGCGCCTGATGCTGCGGGGGCAGACGCCGCTAGAGCAAATAGTCGCAGTGCTCCACGATGTGGTTGAAGATTCAGAATGGACATTGCCGCAGCTTGCTGCCGAAGGCTTTCCGCCGACGGTCATTGCGGCGCTAGACTGCCTCACGCGCCGCCCCCAGGAAAGGTACGACGAATTTATCGATCGCGTATTGACCAATCCCCTGGCGACGAAGGTGAAGCGATTTGACCTGGAAGACAATATGGCGTTGACCCGCCTTGCAACGCTGACGCCCAAAGATATAGAGCGGCTACAGCGCTACCACCAGGCCTATCAACGAATTTTGCAGGCTTCACAGTAAGCGAACTCTCCCGATCAGGTCAGGTTGCACAACGGCAGTTCCCCGAATGAAGTAGCCCTTACAGGAGGCCGATCGCGTGGAGTGGCCCACGCCCCAGCAATATCTCCAGCAGCACCGCGAGGATACCAAGCATCGCGAGACGACCATTCCACACTTCGGCCGAAATCGTCATCCCCCACTCCCAGCGCTCCGGTGGATACATCTTCACTTGTTTTTGCGGGTGCATCACTTCCGATAGCTGCATGTTGGGTGCGTTCGCCGCTTCCACAACCATCGTCGCCAGGTCATGAATGAAACCGGGATGCGTGTTCAGTGCCGGAACACGGTGAAAGTTTTCGATACCAGCCTCTTCTGCCAGTTCCCGATACTCCATATCGATTTCTTGCAGCGTTTCGATATGTTCTGAGACAAAGCTAATTGGTACAACCACCAGGTCTTTGACACCCTGATTGGCCAGCGCCATCAGGGCATCGTCCGTGTAGGGTTGCAGCCATTCCACCGGGCCAACGCGACTCTGGTACGCCAGAGTATGCGGATTGGGCCGATTCAAGGTCTGCATGATGAGCGACACACAGGTTTCGATCTCGCTCTGGTAGGGGTCGCCCGCTTCCTCAACATAGCTCACCGGGACACCATGCGCGCTGAAGAAGACATGCACCTTGTCTGGTTCCGCAAACTGGTCGAGTTCGTGCGCAATTAGCTCTGCCATTGCCTGCAGGTAACCCGGTCGATCGTACCAGGAGGGAATTACGGTGTAATCGATGGTTGCCAGACTGGGGTCTTCGCGCCAGATCTGCTCTAACAGGCGAAAGCTTGATCCACTGGTGCTGATCGAAAAATGGGGATAGAGCGGCAAAATCACCAGCCGATCGATCTGGTCACGCTTGATCCGCGCGATCGCTTCCTCTGTATAGGGGTGCCAGTACCGCATCCCCACGTAGACGTTGGCATCATGCCCACCTTCCTGGAGCTGCGCCTGTAGCGCCTGGGCCTGCTCTTCGGTGATGCGTCGTAGCGGTGAACCACCACCAATTTGCCGATAATTTTCTTGCGACTTTTTGGCACGCGTGGTGGAAATTAACCAGGCCAGGGGCCGCTGAAGCCAGGGAAACGGCAGCCGAATAATCTCCGGATCGGAAAACAGGTTGAACAAAAAGGGACGAACGTCTTCCAAATGGTCTGGTCCGCCCAGGTTTAGCAGTAATACCCCAAATCGACCCATAACGACTACGGCTTTTTTTGCGCTCAGGTTTGTAACTGATTTTAACCTTTTGTACGGATCAAGGTAGAGCAACCAGTGCTTCGTGTTGAGTATTTTCTGGAATTAACCGCAACGGGAGGGTTGGCGGTAGACCTTAACCCCTGCACTGAGACACACGATCAGATCGACAATGGCTGCTCACCGCCCTGATCCACGGGCAAAACCAACGGTTTACAGGCGTGAAATTCAGCCATTAATGACGCGCGTTGCCAATGGCTGGACGCGATCGCGGCCCATCCATTTAAAATTGGTACATTCGCTCTCGTAATGCAGCCATTACTCGTTAATTATTTGCCATGACCGATCCGAATGGGGCGATCGATGCTCGCCTTGCCCAGACCAACCAGCGCTTAAAAGCGGCACAGATGGGGTTTCAGATTGAACGGCGGGGACAAAAGCTGAGTCTACGCGGCATGCTGCCACCCCGTCCCGGCAGCCTTCGGCTTAAACCATCGCAACAGCGCTTGAGTTTGGGCCTGCCAGCGACAGCGGCTGGGCTAAAGCAGGCAGAACAAACGGTGAAGGTAA
>JAJPKC010000244.1 GCA_021323955.1 Oscillatoriales cyanobacterium Centralia_MAG_596
GCCACGTGAACTAAAGAATATTCGTGAAGTGGTGCCTGTCTATCGGATTTTGATGTCACCCGACTCGAAGGTGCTCAATCCGCATACGGTCGCCATCCGCAATCTGGAGCAAAGCCGTAACCTTCTGCGCGTCAAAAAGCTACTGTTTTACGCCTGTAAAAACACATGGGAAAACGACCACAATAAGCTGAATCTACTCAGTTTGTCCGAGCAGATTCAGGAGGTCATGGAGCTTGCCCCGACCCCTGAGCGACTGCGCTTTTTTTTGGATTCAGCCGTGAGAACGCTGAGTAAGCCCGCTGAATATTCTCTGATTGCTAACATCATTGTCAAAGAAATTAGTCGGCTTTATCCAAATGCTCACAATGAGGATGACGACCCCACTTCGCACAATCTGGGGGCGGAGTTACCTCCTTCGCCGCAGGTCTTTAACGCGCTGTACGAGCAAATTGCGACAGAACTCGAACTAACTGGCAACGGAGCACGGATTAAAAAGCTGGCTTTTTACGTTTGTAGACGCCGCTGGGAGAACGACCAGAACCGTTTAGATGGGGTGCGGTTGCAGGACTTGATTGCGGAACTGCATCAGTCAATGCCGACGTTAGAGCGGCTGACGATCGCGATCGATGGCTTCGTTCAAACGCTGAGTAAGCAGGCCGAATACTCGCTCATTGGCAACACGATCGTGAGCAAAATTGAGCGACTGTACAATTTACCAGAAAAGGCGCTGATCGCCGCAGCACCCATAGTGGCCACACCCCACCCACCCCAGGGGCTTGCTCCCATTGAGGATGCCGTTGCGCCCGTTGTTCCAGTAGACTCCGACCGGACAGCCCAATACGAATCGATCGCGCAGGCATTGGAGCAAGATGACAACATCCTCCGGATCAAAAAACTAATTCTCTACATCTGTCAGCGTCAGTGGGAAAGTGATGTTATCCGGTTAGAGCGCTTGAATTTAGCTAACCTGATTCAAGAACTGCACCAAATGACGCGTACGGTTGCTCAGCTTAAGATCGCGCTGGATGCCGTGGTCAAAACCCTCAACAAGCAAGACGAATATCGCGCGATCGCGCAGACCATCATCACCCAACTGAGCAGCCTGTACTCCGATTACCGACCGGTAGAACCGCCACCGTCCGACACCCCAGCCGTTGCGCCCGACCCGGATGCTGTGCACGATCGCGAACCGGCTCAAGCCGCGCCATCGACGGCCAAAACGGCAGCGGATGCCTCGTCTGAAGCGCCTCTGAGCTTGTTTGACTATCGGCTAGGCATCATGAAGTATGTCAACCCATTACAGGCAAAAATTTTGCTTTTCTCGGCGCTGCACCGCGATTTTGAGTTTACGGATCAGGACTGGAGCAGCCTCAAACAACACGAGATCGATAGTCTGCTGCGGCATCTGCTGAGCATTTGCAAAGCATACACCGACCTGGAAGCCTGTCTGTTTGCCGCTGCACGCCGATCGCCAGAACCAGAAGACAGCGTGCAAACAGCCGAAGCCCTGATCAAATGCCTGCGCCCCTTCTACCTCTACAATCGCTCCACCAAACTACTGAGTCACATTGCTGAACCTACCCAGATCAAGCTCGATGACTTTGAGGAGACCACGCTCGAATTTGCCAGCATCGTTGATGAAGATGACTATACCTGTCAGCTATTACCACCGGCATCAGATGCAACCGAAGTAGCCAGCGAGTCTTCATCCGAAAGCCATTCCCTATCCTCAGCCACCGCGATTGTTGATGACATTGCCGACTCGTGAATGCGATCGTTTTGCTTCAGAGCCATTAAGTTTAGACAGTTAAAGACTTGGACTGTATTTAGTTGAAAAACCCTACGGGCATACTAAAAAGGTTGTTAGTCAGTCGAGTGCTGTCTTCCCAGACCCAGACATGAACGACTGGCAACGTTCAACTAACTGTTAATGGCTAAAACAAATGGACGCGATCGAGCTACTGAAGCGCTACCAGGCAGGTGAGACCGACTTTCGTGGCGAAAATCTTTGTGGCGCTGACTTGCATGGGGCTGACTTGATTGGGGCTGACCTCACAGGAACCGATCTGCGTGGGGCAAACCTGGTGCTCGCTTACCTCAATCGAGCCAACCTGAGCAAAGCCAATCTGGTCGGCACGCGTTTGAGCGGCGCGAACCTGAGCCAGGCCGATCTAATTAACGCCAAACTTAGAGACGCTGACCTGCACGGTGCAATTCTTTATGGGGCCGATCTACGGGGTGCCGACATCACTCTGGCAATCTTGCTCGATGCCAACCTGATCAGTGCCGATTTGCGAAGTGTGAACCTGGGCAGCGCCAACCTGCGCGGAGCCTGCCTGCGCGGCGCTAACCTGCGTTACGAAAAGCGTTGCTATGATGGTGCCAACCTGCGGGGTGTTGATCTTCGTAATGCTGACTTGCGCGGTGCCAACCTGAATGGGGCCGACCTGACTAAAGCCGACTTGCGGCGTGCCAACCTCACCGAAACAAGCCTGCGAGAAGCAAACCTTACGGAAGCCACCTTAACGGGCGCAATTCTTCAGGGCAGCTTTTTAACGGATGCCAATCTCACCGAAGCCAACCTCAGTCAGGCAATATTGATTAACGCCAAACTTGAACGGGCCAACCTGACTGAAGCCACGCTGAAAGAAGTAAATCTCAGCGATGCCAACTTGACGGCTGCCATCTTAAGCAAAGTGAATCTTACGCAAGCTGTTATGCAGCGTGCCCGATTCAATCGCGCGGATCTCAGTCGCGCTATCCTTCATAAAGCTGATTTGACTGAAGCGACGCTAATTGAAGCGTATCTGGGTCGGGCCGATTTGCGCAACGCGAACTTGAGCAACGCCAATCTCGCCAAAGCCGAACTCAGCAGCGCCAACCTGATGGGGGCAGTCCTGCATGGTGCCACACTGCCCGATGGCACGATCGCCGAGTAGCGCAAAGTTGATCGCCTTTGCGATCGCTGACTGACTCGATTGAACTGTGGTGGAGCAGTCCTGCTTGTAGACAGGCGCTATCACTCGCATATTCATGTGTTTTTGCTTCAATTCATGCCGCTGTGATACGCGCGGTCGTTAGCCATCGTGTGGCAGCGGCGATCGACCGTCAGCAAAATGCTGTTCGATGGTCGTCATCCGAAACGATCGTGATGGCATCGGACGGGTGAGCGATCGGTTACGTGGGCGATCGGTTACATGGGCGATCGGTTACATGGGCGATCGGTTACATGGGCGATCGTGTCGAGAATAGACTTTTCAATCTAGCCTGCACCCAGGCCGTAAACCGATGACGATGCTCCGTCATATCCAGTAGCCCAAGGTCTTGTAGCTGTTGGCGCACATCCTGATAAATCTCCTTTTCCTTTGCCAGTTCTTGACTAAAAACCTCGGCAAGATTTGGATGTAAACGCAAAAGCCGTTCAAAGCTATTTTTGTGGATCACAAATAGGCTGCTATCTTCGAGCGCACGCGCTGTAGTTGTGTAAGGGAGGTTCAGCATAATCGGCACCTCGCCAAAAATATCGCCTGGGTGATAGACCTTGACCGCGTGATCGAGCTGCGTCACCAACGTTTCAACTGAGCCTGTCAGTACAAGGTAAAAATCGCTGCCCAGATCACCTTCCTTGAAGATCATGTCTGAAGCTTTAAAGAACTTACGATATCCCGCTTCAATCAATTCCCGCAGGTGTAGATCCGAGCAGACGCTTAAATGCGGTAATTGCCGTAACGAGTCTCGAATGGAGACGGGCAATGGCGGCGAACTTGAACCAGATGGATGGGCATCCGCTTTGCGTTGACCATTGGTTGATGGGGATTCTGTTGAACGCTCAGATAGTTTGAGCGCTGATGAGTCAAGCAATTGAAGGCGATCGGCGTTTCGTACCCATAGATCTCGCTGGGGAAATGGAATTTTCAGCCCCATTTGACGCAAGTTATGTTCAATGATGAAATTGAGTGAACTTCTGACCGAAATGCCCTCGTCAATTTGGGCTACCCATACCCACAGTTCAAACTCCAGCGAACTGTCCCCAAAGCCTTTAAAGATCACTCTGGGCGGTGGATCATGCAATACTGCAGACTCCATATATGCCGCATTCAACAACGTCTCAGTCACCGTAATTGGATCACTATCGTAAGCCACCCCAATTGGCAGATGAAGCTTACCCGTCAGGCTTTTGTAGCTCCAATTTAATACTCGATTGCTCGTCAAGTTGCTGTTAGGCACGACGACATCGCCACCATCAAACGTCCGAATTACGGTAGAGCGCATGGAGATCTCTTTGATGTATCCCGATAATCCATCAAATTCCACATAATCACCGACCTGGAGCTTGCCCTCAACTAACAGCGTCAGTCCACTAATGAGATTTTTAGTGATCTCTTGAAATGCGAAGCCAACCCCAATGCCCAATCCACCTAGCGTGACGACTAACGGCGCTAAGTTCAGGCCATTGATCTGCAAAACTACAATGAAACCAAAGGCTCCGGCACCGTAGCTCAGTAACGTGGCGATCGCTTCCCGATGTCCCGGACTCATCCCCAACCGCACTAGCAGGCGCTCTCTAAGCAACCATTTGAACAGTGTTGTCAGGACGATTACGGTCAAAAATGCCATTGCCAGCTTTAGTAGCCAGAGCAGAGAAATCGGCTCGTCTCCAACTTTGAAGAGGTCTGCTTCAAATACCCGATCGACACTGACTAACAATTGCTGGAGTTGAGGATTCATGGATAAATCCAACTAATTTGACAAGGACTGATAGAACACGATCAAATTCGGTGCGATCAACTCATCTGGTTGATTTTTTCAATGCAGGCTGATGGTGCTCTCACCGTACTTAAAATAACAGTCAATGATAGTCATATCATCATTTCCCAGGTTTCCACTGCCGATCGTTACTTAAACGCCCCTAGCACTCAATAAAATTGCTTATCTTCACTAAATTCCGGCTTATCTTGCTAATTGGTTAAGACATCGACAATGCAACCACGATGCAGACAGTCAAAATTTTTCGGACGCTAAAAGTCGTTAAGCATGAAGGTCGGTGGAGCCAGAATTGTTTACTCTTTCTGACTCCCCATGCGATCAACGCTATTGAGGCCGGTTGCTTGAGCACCTGTGCCTGGGCACGGCCACTGACGAACCTGCCAGCATGGTTAGGGTCGCTGTGTCGTAGCCATCTTCTAAGTTCGAAGTCTTCTAAGGTCGAGATCTTCTAATTTGGAGCCACTTCGATCGCCCCCACCGCGTCATCAATTCGTTGTCGTAACGCTGAGTCAAGCTTGGGAATCAGGTCGATCGCTTTCATGTTTTCAACCACTTGAGCCGTGCGACTGGCTCCTGTGATGACCGTACTGACGTGGGGATTGCTGGCACACCAGGCGATCGCCAACTGCGAAAGGGTACAGCCGAGTTCATCGCTAATCGGTCGCAACCGCTCGGTGGCCGCAACCCACTCTGGATTGGTCACTGTCTCTCGCAGCCATTCGTAACCGGGCAATGTGGAACGACTGCCCGCAGGAATGCCCTTGGCATATTTGCCTGTGAGAACACCCGACGCGAGAGGACTCCAGGTAGTCAAGCCGATGCCCAGATCTTCGTAGAGTCGGGCATATTCCTGTTCTACCCGATGCCGATGGAACAGGTTGTACTGAGGTTGTTCCATCACAGGTTTATGGAGATGATGGCGATCGGCAATATGCCATGCGCTCATGATTTCTGCTGCCGACCATTCCGATGTTCCCCAGTAAAGCGCTTTGCCTTGTTGGATCATGTCGTGCATGGCCCAGACGGTCTCTTCGATCGGCGTGTGTGGGTCAGGACGGTGGCAAAACACCAGATCAACGCAGTCCAGTTGCAGTCGTTGAAGCGAGCCATCAATCGCATGGTGCAGATACTTTCGATTAAGTGTGTTTTTGCGATTGGGGCCATCTGCGATCCCCCAGTAGAACTTAGTGGAAATAATATAAGATCCTCGCTCCCACTTCAGCCGTTTCAAGGCATTTCCCATCAGCGTTTCCGATTGTCCACCAGCGTAGACTTCCGCATTGTCGAAAAAGTTCACGCCCGCATCTTTGGCTGCCGCTAACGTTTCGATCGCCGCTGCTTCGTCGACCTGATTGCCATACGTCACCCACGAGCCAAGTGACAACTCACTGATTTGTAAGCCAGAGCGTCCTAACCGTCGATATTTCATCTTCAATTCTCTCTAAAGGAATACAACTTGATCGGGAGGCGATTTGATCGTAAAAGTAATTTACTGGTTAGCGCTATACCGATCGAGTGAAATCATTCTTGGGTTCCATCAACTGTGAGGGTGGCGGCGCAACCGCTGTAAGCACAGTCTGTTGCCTCCACAGCCAACACAACTCTGCAAGGGGGCACATCAGGAGAACGGTTTACGGGCACGAACGCATAGAAAACCAGGTTCTTGCATGAGCTGACTGTACTTCTCGGGTTCTGCTATCTGAAACTGGGCGATCGGCTTTGGTTCCAGGATCTCATCCAGCACAAACCCCGCGATCGCTAATGGATTTAGCATGGCTTGCAGTGGACGACGGTAGGACGTAATCACCGGGTAAGGTTCACCAAACCCTCGCCATTCCATCACAAATTTCTCGACATCAAAATAATTGCCGGGTGTCAATTGTCGACGCTGCGTGTACAGAAAGTCTCCGGTTGGGTGCCCACAGGAAAATATGAACGTGCCACCCGGTTGCAAAACCCGAAAAAACTCCTTAAAAGTGAACTGCCAGTCCGCGATGTAATCCATCACCAGTGGACACAGCACCAGATTGAACTGGGCATCGCTGGCAAATGCAAATGGCTTTTCGAGATCGGCTTGATGGATCTCAATTTGCTGCGGCTCTAATACTGGAAATGAACGATCGAGACGGCGGCGCGTTATCTCCA
>JAJPKC010000076.1 GCA_021323955.1 Oscillatoriales cyanobacterium Centralia_MAG_596
CAATCCCTGACTGAACTAACCGCATGGGTACAGCAGCAGGGACAGCGCCCGTACCGCGGCAAACAGCTGCATGAGTGGATTTATCAAAAAGGCGTGCGATCGCTCACCGAAGTCTCTGTCTTTTCAAAGGAATGGCGGGCTGAGTTAGAGAGTGTGGATGTTGGGCGTTCCAGCATTCACGACCGCTCTGCCGCTCCCGACGGGACAGTCAAATTTCTTCTGCGGCTTTCAGATGGCCAGATCATTGAGACCGTCGGCATTCCGACATTTAACTGGGAAAAGGCCGGCGATCGGGGGGCACGGCGACAAGGGGAGAAGGAAAGCGCGCTGGCAACGACTTCGTCACCGCCTCACCCACCGCTCGAAACGCAAACCACCCTGTCTCGCCTCACCGTCTGCGTGTCCTCTCAAGTCGGTTGCCCAATGGCTTGCGACTTTTGTGCCACCGGAAAGGGAGGCTTTGTCCGCAACCTGACCACGGCTGAAATTGTCGATCAGGTTCTGACCGTACAATCAGACTTTCAGCAGCGGGTCAGTAATGTGGTGTTCATGGGCATGGGTGAACCATTGCTCAATTCAGAGAACGTAGTGGCCGCCTTGCGGTGCTTAAATCAGGATGTTGGGATCGGACAGCGCGCGATGACGGTTTCCACGGTCGGCATTCCGGGTCGCATTCGTCAGCTTGCGGCTGTTCATCTACAGGCCACCCTCGCGGTGAGCCTCCATGCATCAAACCAGACCTTGCGAGAGCGACTGATTCCCAGCGCCCGCCATTACCCGCTAGACGCCCTGTTAGAGGAATGCCGGGAGTATGTTCAACTCACTGGACGCCGCGTCACCTTTGAGTATGTCCTGCTGGCAGGGCTCAACGACCAGCCTGCCCACGCGATCGAACTGGCCAGACATCTACGCGGCTTTCAGAGCCATGTCAATCTGATTCCTTACAACCCAATTTCAGAAGTAGACTACCAGCGCCCTGGCCTCGATCGCATCCAGGCATTTGTCCAGGCGCTCAAAAGCCAACACGTTGCCGTCAGCGTACGTCAGTCCCGTGGACTCGCTGCCGACGCGGCCTGTGGGCAGTTACGGGCGTCTTCAACCGCACGATCGAAGCCAGGACAAAGCCAGTGATTTAGCCCCCAGCATCACAACCTCTCGATGGTGCACATACGGTCGATCGCCGACTCCGGGAAAGAGCATTGCATCCTATGCAACTTTGGGAGCGGGGCGAACATCGCCCTGGCAAAAACATACCGGCTCCCCGTGCAAGAATCGCCCTCTGGCTACGTAAGTCTCTTCGAGTTTCAGCTCAACGTAGTCTAAGTCCACCCCTAGCGACGGGCATAAATGCCAGGCGCGTAGGCTTCAATTACTTTCCCGGTGCAGGAGCAGGTGATCATCAGATAATCGCAGGACGGGCACTGCGTCCGAACCAAATGTTCCGATTCAAAATGGTGACGTTCAGCGCGGCTACCACAGTTAGGGCAGTGAACTTCTAACACGGTTGATAAGTTAAATGGTTTTAGGTCAATCACGGTTTGAATCATTGAAATCGTTGGGCGATCGCCACCCTTCACAGTTCTAAATTGGAAGCAACAAAATGTAGCAAAAGTAACTACAGCGAAAGAAAAGAATAAGTAAATGTTTTCGTCCACTTATAGTTCTATTATGTCGGTATTTATGCTGGTTGGCAATCAAACTCTGGCTAGAGATCCGCTGCTTTTCACTGATTCCCGCCGGGGATCAAAGGTTTAACACAAGAATTTATTTTGTATTCAGTATTCAATCATCTGCCAAGCTAGCCAACCACAAAAATCCAGTATCAATAAATACATTATTCTTCAACAAGCTTAAGAGTTTCTAAAGGTTTTTCTAACACTGCTAAAAGACATAAATTGAGTCATCAAGGTTTACAAGGCTGAGTAGAATTTTCGCCAAAATGCAGCCGCAAAACTTTAATTCACGCTTTTCCGGCGGGCGGCAGTCGTGTACTCGTAAAGAGCGTGAGTTGATTTGAGCACGCTGACAGGGCGAACAGTGGCCTATAGCAACTCACTGGCGCAGACCTTCTCACTGCCGCAGACCTGCGTGAAGAAGTGCTGACTTTGCACAGTAGGCCATCAGCATTGCCTCAAGCGGCGGTGTCAGCCCGCCATTTCAGGAATGCCCAGGCGAAGCAACGGAATTTGGGTTAAAAATCTTCGAGCAGCCACTCCGAGGCCCGCTCGCCCAACTCAAGGGGGATGCTGACGGCCTTGCCCAACCGAGGGCGATCGCGCGTTTGCTGAATGTAAGCCTGGACTTGCTCAACACTCCCCCAGGCTCGTAAGTAGTTGGCAACCTCATCCAGATGGGCGGCGTATTCTCCTTCCGTCAACGGGAAAGACGCCTGTTCCAGATACTTCCACATGACCAAGAAAAAGATCTTGCCCTGAGTGCGCCGCAATTGAATGTCGTATGAGCGCCCCCATTTGTCTAACAAGAGCTGACGCAGGTCGTTTCCAGTCATAGTGCAATCAGCGTTCTAAAGCATTATTTCTCCGCAATCTGCCGATTGCCTCACAAGTCTACAAGCGACGCCTAACTCAGTTTCCTGCCTCGTTAACATTTTGTATAAAACTGACGGGGCCTCACTTAGCTATGATGCTAACGTCAAGAAATGTAATAATCTCAGATGTCTCCTCAGGGAAGCTGCGTGTCTCGCTGTGAGAGGATTACTCTAGCCTCACACGATCGCCATTGGCATAGCAGGCACTCTGTCAGCATGTTAACTGGCCCCTTCAGGCATCAGCATTGCAGCGTTTACCCCGCCCACCCCTTTTCTTAACAGAACTAAACGTAGTCATGACACAAATTTCTGGATCTTCAGATGTACCCGATCTTGGGCGACGCCAATTCATGAACCTGCTGACCTTTGGTGCCGTGACTGGCACAGCGCTGGGTGCGCTCTACCCCGTTGTGAAATATTTCATTCCGCCATCCAGTGGGGGTGGTAGCGGTGGTGTTACAGCCAAAGACGCACTTGGTAAAGACATTCTTGTCAGTGACTTTATTGCCAGTCATGCTCCTGGCGACCACGTCCTGTCGCAGGGACTCAAAGGTGACCCTACGTATCTGGTCATCAAAGAAGATAAAGCGTTAGCCGATTTTGGTATCAATGCCGTTTGCACCCATTTGGGCTGCGTTGTGCCCTGGAATGCGGCTGAGAATAAGTTCAAATGCCCCTGCCACGGGTCCCAGTATGACAGCAATGGTAAGGTTGTCCGTGGACCTGCCCCGCTGTCGCTGGCATTGGCGCATGCAGCCGTGGTTGATAACAAAGTGAGCTTTACGCCGTGGACTGAGACTGATTTCCGCACGGGCGAAGATCCCTGGTGGTCCTAGACCAAGCCTCGATCGCTAAGAACTCAATCGTTTGCTAACTATCCTTTGCTCATGACACGTTCGTACTGATGAAAAAGATTCCTTTAGAGAGCTTGATTCCGACGGCTGGGGTTTTGAAGTCTACAGTGCTAGCAGTTGCGGCGATCGCGATCCTGCTAACAGGCAGCCTGATGCGCCCACAGGCCGCTGCTGCTTACCCGATCTTTGCCCAGCAAGCCTACGAAAATCCCCGCGAAGCAACGGGTCGAATTGTCTGCGCCAACTGCCACCTGGCAGCAAAGCCAACTGAGGTTGAAGTCCCCCAGTCCGTGCTACCTGACACTGTATTTGAGGCCGTGGTCAAAGTCCCCTACGACACTAAAGTGCAGCAAGTCATTGGGGGCGGTGAGAAAGGCCCGCTCAACGTTGGTGCTGTGCTGATCCTCCCTGAGGGATTTAAGATCGCGCCTGAAGACCGCATTCCCGAAGAGCTGAAAGAGAAAGTTCAGGATTTATACTTCCAGCCCTACAGCGAAGACAAGGAAAATATCGTCGTCATTGGCCCGCTGCCGGGTGAGCAGTATCAGGAAATTGTGTTCCCCGTGCTGTCGCCTGACCCCAAAACAGATAAGTCGCTCCGGTTTGGTAAATATCCGGTTCATGTCGGCGGCAACCGTGGTCGTGGGCAAATCTACCCAACTGGGGAAAAGAGCAACAACACCGTTTACAACGCTTCTGAAGCGGGCACGATCAGCCAGGTGACGAAGGCTGAAGAGGGTGGCTATGAGGTGACAATCAAGAAAGAGGACGGCAGCACAGTAGTTGATACCATCCCTGCGGGGCCTGAGTTGATTGTTTCGGAAGGCCAAACGGTCAAGGCAGGCGATGCTTTAACGGCGAATCCGAACGTGGGTGGATTTGGTCAGGCAGATGCGGAAATCGTTCTGCAAAACCCCGATCGCGTCAAAGGGCTACTGGCATTCTTTGGCATCGTCGTGCTGTCGCAAATCATGCTGGTACTGAAGAAGAAGCAGGTCGAGCGCGTTCAGGCCGCCGAGATGAATTTCTAAAGACCTGAATGGATTGGCATTAAAAAAGGACGAGCGATCGCTCGTCCTTTTTTAATGCTGACGCTTTTAATCTGCTGACGTCTGGTTCGATTGCCATTACTGTCCATAGTCAGCAGCGGCAATTCAGACAGACTCGATTTGAGGGGTTAACAACAATTGCTGTCCTGTCTGACTTGATGAAGAGGACTCTGCTACCCTCAATTCCACTCCCACTCATGCTGCAGGCGTCTAGTTCTTTAGCAACTCATTGATCACGGTCGCTTTCGTGAATTTCTCCCAGGTGGTGGCGATAAAGGCAATGCGACGGAGATTTTGACTCACGATCGGATGCGGTAATGTTTCGAGTGGCGACAGCTCTAGCTTGCAGTAACGCTGTTCCCGCTTGGCATCGTTCGGCTGCCCCGGAAATAGTTCCCAGCGGTAAACGTCACGGATCGCGCTAACCCTGGCATAGTGACGCACGGTGTAAGCATCGGCACCAAAGATCTTGGTCTGGTAGAATGCCAGCCATTGCGGCGGCCAGACTACCTGTTGCTGGAGTTTTTCAGCCTGCGCCACGGGAATACGATACCAGTGCTGGTCGCGCGCGATCGCCAGATCGTGCTCATTATTTATAACTGCAATCAGTACTTCACCACGATGATTCATTCGCTACGATTGAGAGATGCGAACACACTAGTTTCAATCTAGTCATCCCAGGTTTGGCAGTATGGATACAGGCAGGGCATTGAAGATTGCCAACAGCCGATGATCCGCTGTTCCTGAGATTGCGTTAATATTAATTAACATTGATTGAATCGTGAAAAACTCCGCACCCCTATAAAAGGAGGAAAGACCCCGGTGAATAAGCGGTGGAGAAACGTTGGTCTATACACGCTGCTAGCGATCGTTGTTGTCTCCTTGGCAACAGCGTTCTTTGATAAGCAACCCCCAAGTAGGGAAACCTGGCGCTACAGCCAATTTATTGAGAACGTTCAGAAAGGAAAGATTGAGAAAGTTCGGATCAGTGCCGATCGCAGTATTGCGGTTGTGCAAGACGGGAATAACCGGATTGTCGTGAACCTGCCGAACGACCCAGAACTGATCAACATCCTGACGTCGAATAAAGTTGATATTTCAGTACTGCCCCAAACCGACGACGGTTTTTGGCTGAAGGCATTGAGCAGTCTGTTCTTCCCCGTGTTGCTGCTCGTCGGCCTATTCTTCCTGCTGCGTCGCGCTCAAAGTGGCCCTGGCAGCCAGGCCATGAATTTTGGTAAATCCAAAGCTCGCGTCCAGATGGAACCACAGACGCAAGTGACATTTGGCGATGTCGCTGGGATTGACCAGGCGAAGCTGGAGCTGAGCGAAGTGGTGGACTTTTTGAAGAATGCCGATCGCTTCACCGCTGTGGGAGCCAAAATCCCCAAGGGTGTATTGCTGGTAGGCCCTCCGGGGACAGGTAAAACGCTGCTAGCGCGTGCAGTCGCAGGCGAAGCAGGCGTACCGTTCTTCTCCATCTCCGGCTCCGAATTCGTCGAGATGTTTGTGGGTGTTGGTGCATCTCGCGTCCGTGACTTGTTTGAGCAAGCGAAGTCCAACGCGCCCTGTATCGTCTTTATCGATGAAATTGACGCGGTGGGTCGTCAACGGGGTGCCGGTCTGGGCGGCGGTAACGACGAGCGCGAACAAACCCTCAACCAGCTATTGACCGAGATGGACGGGTTTGAGGGCAACACAGGTATCATCATCATCGCGGCAACCAACCGTCCTGATGTACTGGATGCGGCGCTCTTGCGTCCCGGTCGTTTTGACCGTCAGGTTGTGGTCGATCGCCCCGACTACGCAGGCCGTCTAGAAATCCTTAACGTTCACGCCCGTGGTAAAACGCTGTCGAAAGACGTGGATCTGGAGAAAATCGCACGACGGACTCCTGGATTTACGGGTGCTGACCTCTCCAACCTGCTGAACGAAGCGGCAATTCTGGCGGCTCGGCGTAACTTAACCGAAATCTCAATGGATGAAGTGAATGATGCGATCGATCGCGTCCTCGCTGGCCCTGAGAAGAAAGATCGGGTGATGAGCGAGAAGCGCAAAGAATTGGTCGCTTACCACGAAGCCGGTCATGCCCTGGTGGGCGCATTGATGCCTGACTACGATCCAGTGCAGAAGATCAGCATCATCCCCCGTGGTCGTGCAGGTGGTCTGACCTGGTTTACACCCAGCGAAGACCGGATGGATTCGGGGCTGTACTCACGCTCCTACCTCCAAAACCAGATGGCGGTAGCGCTGGGCGGTCGGATTGCGGAAGAAATCATCTTCGGTGAAGAAGAAGTGACAACGGGCGCGTCCAATGACCTGCAGCAAGTGGCGCGCGTGGCGCGTCAAATGGTGACGCGGTTTGGCATGAGCGATCGCTTAGGGCCGGTCGCGCTGGGTCGTCAACAGGGCAACATGTTCCTGGGCCGCGACATTGCAGCCGAACGGGATTTCTCGGAAGAAACAGCCGCCGCGATCGACGATGAAGTTCGCAACCTGGTTGAGCAAGCCTATCGTCGTGCTAAGGCTGTACTCACGGGTAATCGTCACGTTCTGGATCGGTTAGCTGCCATGCTGATTGAGAAAGAAACCGTAGATGCAGACGAACTACAAGAACTGCTGGCTACCAGCGATGTGAAGATGGCGTCAATCGCTTAGCACCATAAGGGACATTGATACTGTCCCAATTAATCAACGGGGTCAGGGTGGTTCTGGGTAACTGGAGCCACCCTAACATTTGGGAGATTGACTATATTGGGCAAGCCATTCCTGGTAAACATCGCGTAAAGTGCCGTCTTCCAGTTCAATTTCAATCCGGATGGCTTTACAGCGATGGTTGATAGTGTTGGCGATCGCGTCTAAGACCTGACTGGCACGCCGGGGTGAGACAAACGCGCCTCGAACCACAGAGCCATCATTGGTCACCGCTCGTGCGTCCCTGACCGCGCCGTTCTGGACATTGGGCTGGAGGGGCGGTTGAGCAGGGTTAGAGGATATGGCAGCACTGGTATTCACCGGGGGCTCCAGCAGCGCAACTGCCTGATCAGTATGGCTCGCTTCGCTTGTCGTACCCCTCTGTGCCGACGAGAGCGATACTGAGACGGGCGATCGAGTGGGATCGCGGTCAGCATCAAGCACGGGGCGGGATACCGGGAAAAGTGGCTCGTCGGTCAACCGATCGGGCGGTGACTGAACTGACCCAGTTGGCGCTGTGGCAAAATCAGCTACATCAGACAGAATTTTAGGAGTAGCGGGATGCTCCAGGAAAGGCACGGTGGTCTTTTTCGGCACCGGCTCCGTACCCCCTTCACTGGCTGTGGAGCCATCCACCGCTTTCGGACGGGTGCCATTCCGTGATGGCAGATGCTTGACAGGAGCAGGCGGTTTCGCAGAGGGGCGATCGACGTGGGCGTGGGGCGTGACGCGATACTCCGGCAAGTAGCTGATGTCCGCCAAACTTGCACGCACAAACACCGTGCGATCGCGTATACTCACTCGTTGCACCAGACGGCTGCTCAATTGGAGAAACCGCCACCCCCGGCGGGCGTCAGGCTGCACAATCACTAAATGCAGTTCTTGGTTGGCCAGGGTCAGGTTTCGCACTTCGCCAACAGCTTCACCCCCTTGAGCAACGACGGTGAAGGTATCCAGTCGTTCTCTCAGCGACTCCATCTTCGTCAGCAGCGCGTTCGGCGAGAGACGGCTATAGACCTTAGATTCCGGTAGCGTTTTCGTTGATGGGTAGTTCATTAGCTGTTGACCCTCTAGAACAACGACGTTTAATCAAAACTGACTCTGGCCAGGACAAATGACAAATGTAGAAAGGTGCCAATACCCATTTAATCGATCAGCCAGCTAATCAATCAGCCCGCAGTTTCGATTTGGCTGTAAATTCAGAATAGAAGCAGCAATCAAGAAAGACAATCGATTGCGGTCAATTGTGAAAGTGTTCTTAACAATAGTGTAATTCAAACGCCAACCATCTCTATCGTTAGCGATAGTCGAACAGTCTCGTTGTTCAGACGCATAGGCAGTTCAGCCGGCGAACCAATGTGACCCGCCTTGAATGCAGCAGGTTGTTGTCCCAATCGTTCAGCATCAGCCCCAGGTCATACAGCAATCAAAATTGCCCCAGGTAGAATAGACAACAGGAAAAACATCGGAACAAAGAGTCAGACCGATCGCAGCGATCGAGTCTGGTTCGCTTGAATCAATCCCAATCGTGGGGTGATATAAATTTTCAACGCTGGAGAAACATATGACAATCAACTGTGCTGAAGCTTGCATCAATGGTTGCGTATTAGGCGACCAATGCCCCAATCAGGAGTACAAAGCTCAAGCCAGCAAATTTATTCATGAAACGTCATTAGAAAAAATATTGGAAATGGCCCAAGAGTCAGTTCGCAAGAAGCAAATGGCACCCCCTCAATGGGTTCTCCCTGAGGATTAACAACAGCCAAATTACATTCACGTTTGACAGCAATACAATCCCAAAATTATCAGTTTTATTTTGTTCTTGTTTCTAAGACAATACGCTGGAAATGATAAAAACGTGTCAGTGAATTTGAGCGTGACCAACTCTTGCATTCACTGACACGGTGCTTATTCAGTTAACCTAATTTGTCTAGAGAGAGTTAGTTGACTGATAAATCCTTTTTGCTGCCATCAGTCTGGATGGGAACCCCACAGCTAGGCAAGCAGCGACGCAATTTGCCTAGCAGGATTTTTCAATCAAACAGGAAGAGAGAAGTCAATCTAAAATGGCGTTTTTAAGCAGCACGGCGATTAAGCAAACCCCACAGGAAAATAGCAATAATTGCGCCAATAACTGCCACAAAAACGCCGGGAATACTCAAGCTAGTGGCTGCCAATTGAAGTGTACCTGTACTCAAAAGACTAAACAGCGAACCACCGATAAACGCACCGATAATACCCAAAATAATGGTGCCCAGGATACCGCCTCCCTGAGGGCCGGGATAGATCGCTTTTGCGATCGCGCCCGCAATCAAACCTAGAATGATCCAAGCGATGATGTTCATGATAATTACTAAGCCTTTTTCCTCAACAACATCACACTACCAATCCGACTTTAATTAACCAATCTGCCGCAGGATATAAGTTAAAGGACGCTCCAAACAGTGGTGCGTCCTTTAAGTAACTTGAATGAAATAATTCAGGTTATTTAATTGCAGTCCTGACCAACCCCGTAGAGGTTTAAGGCCGATGGTCTGGCTCAATAATTTCTCGAATGCGATAAATCGGTCGTCCCTGTGATTCGTGGTAAGTGCGCATGAGGAGTTCTGCCAGCAACCCAACGCTAAAGAGCTGCACGCCAGTCAGTACGAGCACAACCGCCAAAATCAGCAGGGGCCGATTACCAATGCTCTCACCATCGACCAGTTTGAGGAACGTTAGATAAAGACCGATCGCCGTTCCCATCGCGATCGAGCCAACCCCAAACAGCCCAAAAACATGCATCGGTTTGGTCAGGAACTTGCGCATAAACCAGACGGTCAGCAAGTCCATAATGACCCGGAATGTGCGGTCTAGTCCGTACTTACTCTGGCCAAAGCGACGAGCATGATGACGCACCGGAATTTCAGTAATTCGGGCACCTTCAATGAAAGCGAGCGCCGGGAGAAAGCGGTGTAGCTCACCATAAAGGTTCATGTCGGCAACCACTTCGGTGCGGTAAGCTTTCAGCGAACAGCCATAGTCGTGCAGCTTGACACCCGTGACACGACCGATGAGCGTATTGGCAATTTTAGAGGGGAGCAACCGGGTCAGAGCCGCGTCCTGCCGATTTTTCCGCCACCCGCTGACCAGGTCATAACCTTCTTCTAGCTTGGCAAGCAGCATCGGAATATCGGCTGGATCATTCTGCAAATCACCGTCCAGCGTCACAATTACCGGCCCACGCGCACAGGCAAATCCAGCAGACATGGCGGCAGTCTGGCCATAGTTGCGACGCAGGATCACCGCACGCAGGTCATGGCGATCGCGGGCAATTTGCTTGAGCAGTGTCGCTGAACCGTCTGTCGAGCCATCATCTACACAGATAATCTCGTAATCGAGATGTTCAGCCTGTAGGCTCGTTGCGATCGCATCCACCAGATGGGGCAAGCTCTCAAACTCGTTATGGATGGGCACCACAATGGAGACCTCCGGCACGAGGGCATCGGACAATCGCGAGGTGCTCGCCTCAGGGTGCAGTGAAGTGCTCATAGTCTGTGTTAACGGAAGTGAATGGATGCGCTGAAAGCACTGTATCAAAAAGCCGCGGCAAGTCTAAGCACCCGTTGTCTCTTAAGACGAAAACTGCGGCTGATAAGTTCTGATGATTCTGCCGACACCGCGAAGCTGAGCGTAATAGGCTTGACTGACCGTATCCCCCTCAGCAGACAGGCGATCGATGCCAATGCCGTTTCGGCCCTGATCTTTCCCAGAGCTATGAATATAGCAACCGTCACCCAGATACAGCCCAACGTGGGTCGCTTTCGTTGGTGAACCAAAGAACACAAGATCACCGGGCATCCAGACTGCTGTGGGAGCGATCGCCTGGGTAAAGGCTTCCTGCTGATACGCATCTCGCGGCAGCCAGATCCCGACCGACGCAAACGCCGTCTGAATTAATCCCGAGCAGTCGTAATTTGGCCCCACAGTACCGCCCCAAAGGTATTGGTTAGGCTGCGCCATTGCCGTCCGAGCAAAAGCGATCGCGTCTGGGAGGCGATGGGTGATGTCAGATGCAGAGAGCACAACCGCTGTATAGGGAATCTCCGCGACTGTAAGCAACGCCAGATCAGCGAGCGCCAACCAGCCCGGGTAATCGTCTTCACATAAACGAACACTGAGTGCCGGTGGCTCGATCGCCCGATCATCGGGGATGGCCATGACGCGCAGATAGCGACCAGCAGCGGCCTGGGTTGCCAGCGTCTGTAGCGTCGGTGAATCGTACAGGTCTACGTTTGCCTGACAGCGATACTGAATCGATGTCGCGTTGGGTAGCCCACGGTGGGCCTGCAGTTGGTCAAATGAAATCACGGAATGCCGAACGATTGGAGAAATTTTTCAGTTTTCCCGGATTGCACCAGGCAATCCAGTAGAGAGAGATGGTAGATGCACCCTGATTTTGCCCCTGGCTTTACGGCTGGGGGCTTTTATTTTGCGCCAATTTTCAGTTTAGAGTTGAAGATACGCGAGTAGGCGTACGCAAAGGCCGCTGCACTCAACGAAAACTATAGCGTTAAGCATACAGGAGCGAAGCCCATCCCTACAGGCATGAACAGCGGTTGGATTTATCGAGAGCATGTACCCCGCACAGCAGACGGTCTCACCGTACTGGACTATTACACGCAGCGCTACCAGCACTCCAGTCGGGCAGAGTGGCAGAGCCGGATTCAGGCGGGTCAGGTTTTGCTATCAGGCGTCACAACAACGATCGCCACGCGCTTAGTCAGCGGTCAGGAATTGGCCTATCATCGCCCGCCCTGGCAAGAGCCAGCCGTCCCCCTAACCTTTGCTGTGCTCCACGAAGATCCAGACGTGCTGGTCGTCGCCAAACCAGCGGGACTGCCCGTGCTGCCGGGGGGCGGTTTTTTAGAACATACTCTGCTCTGGCAGCTACAGCAACGCTATCCCCAAGACACGCCCATCCCCATTCATCGGTTGGGGCGCGGTACGTCTGGCCTCCTGCTATTGGCGCGATCGCCGGCTGTTCGTGCTTATCTCAGTCAGCAAATGCGTGGCCACCACATTCGCAAAACGTACCGAGCACTGGTGCAAGGGACGGCAATGCGCGATCACTTCACCATCACGCAGCCCATTGGCAAACAGCCATATCCAGTTTTAGGGTATGTCTATGGCGCACATCCCGAAGGGGCGTTTGCCCAGAGTGAGTGTAAAGTATTGCGGCGGCGTGCTGATACCACAGTACTGGAAGTGAGTATTCTGACAGGCCGACCACACCAAATTCGCATTCATCTGGCAACAGCTGGTTATCCGCTCGTGGGTGACCCACTCTACACGATCGGAGGTAGACCCATCGCACCGCCAGCTCAGGGCAAACTGCCCGTACCAGGGGATTGTGGTTATCATCTTCACGCCGAGCGCTTGACCTTAACGCAGCGTAGCGGCGCTCCACTCACCGTTGTGTGTCCCCCGCCAACCGAACTGACTGAATCCTGACTTTTTATCATGCCGCCATCTGAGCCGCCCCAATTCAACGCGTCAATTCAGCCCAGTGATCAAGACCGTTTCCCTCTGTCAACGATCAATGAGATTTTGGCGGTTCAGGCTGCGATCGCGACACAAGCTGCAAAAATTCTGTAGCCTTGAATATGACTGTTCCGCACAAAATCGTCGCTTGCAGACTGTGCTGTTGACAACGCTGGCGGGCACCTTACTGAAGGTGTCGCCCGTTAAATTATTATCTTCATTCACGAATTAAAGCGACATGGCACCCAACCTCAGATGCTAAAACTGTTCCTCGGCTGCAAGCCTGATTTCACTTCGTTGCCGATCCAGCACGCGCCGCGCTGCGCCCAGTAATTCCCTGTCATGCCCATTGCCCGAACTGTCCCATGCCTCCATTCAAACTTGTCCTGTAACTTGAACCTGTGGATCGAATGACACTAGAAACTCTTGAACTGATTGAACACGAAGGTCGAAAGTTCGTTCCGGCTGATCAGCTCCCCTTGACGGAATGGCCCTGCGTATTGAGCGAACGGCCCCACCCAACGCTAACCCTGAAGGACGACGACCTGTTTTTGCTGACCGATACGCTAGGCAACATCGGTGGCTGCATGGAAAACGATCGCAGCTCCAGCATGGGCCTGTTCTGCCGCGATACCCGCTTCCTCAGTCGATTGGAACTGCAAATCGAGGGTCGATCGCCGATTTTGCTAAGCAGCACCGCCGAAAAAGGATTTTTCCTCTCCGTACTGTGCACGAACCCTCAGCTTGATGAGCGCATTCGAGCAGAATCGATTGGCATTAAGCGCGAACTGGTTCTAAACGGTGGGTTATTCGAGGAAATCGAAGTTTCCAACTACACCACCAGTACTGTCAACTTTGAGCTTAGCCTCAGCTTTGATGCCGACTTCAAAGACTTGTTTGACATTCGCGGTTATACCCGAGAGCAACACGGGCAACTTTTGCGGTTGATTCCCCCCGAAACAATGGCGACTGAGGTGGGCGAACCGATGAATGATGGCCTGCCCAAATCGGCGACCAAACCGGCGGAGCTGATCCTGGCCTACAAAGGGCTGGATGGTTCACTGATGGAATCACGCGTTTACTTTGTCCATCAACAGCCCGACCTGTTGAAAGGCTTTACA
>JAJPKC010000360.1 GCA_021323955.1 Oscillatoriales cyanobacterium Centralia_MAG_596
ACCAATATGGCTTGCGGCTTTTCCAGGTAACTTCTCAGTTCCCGATAGCCCAGCCAAAGCGGGACGAGCACCAGTAGCCAGAGTAACGATCGCCGTTTCAGTCGGGTTGATTTCGCACCCCTGGCGCGTGAAGTACCTGAGTAGAGCAATCCCCTCAATCCCATGATCACTGTATCAATCGCGTTAACAGGGAAATTATCGATGCTTCTGGGGGCGTTCCGGGTAAAAGTAACGTGAATTTCCAGAATTTACGCGTAAATCTCAGGTCAGCGGCGCACAGTTCTCGCGTCCAGGTTCAGGTGAGCAAGAACGCCTCCGCTTGCCGTCGGCCAACACACTACTGCGGTGAAGACGGGCCTGGTGGCTTGGGTGTCCGTTCCTGGGATTGTGCGATCGTCGCTCGCATCCGGGGCGTTTCGAGAAACTTTTTGGTATCGTTCAGCAGCCGATCGCCCCAAAGATTTTCTTTCAGGAACTTCAAATCACTATAGCGACTGTCAATCTGAATAGCCGTTTCACCAAGCGTCAGCCCCTGTTCACGATCGCCTTTGGCATACAGCGCCACCGCCATTGCGAGCTGAGGCTCTGCAGCTTTTGCATCGATCGCGACGGCTGCTCGCCAGCGTCGAATGGCCTCGTCCACCTCACCACTCTCGTACTTGATCAGCCCAATATTATTTATCGCTGGCCAGAATTCTTTGTCCTGGGCCACGGCTTTCTCGTACTGGGCCACCGCATCCGAAAACTGCCGCAACATCAGATAGGCATTGCCCAGGTCAAACAAAGCACCGGGAACATTTGGTTTAACCTTTAGCCCTGACTTGAGATACTCGATCGCGGTCGTGTAGTTATTCTTCTGGAAGTACGCTGAACCCAGCGCAAACAGCACCGCTGGATTTTTCTGATCGAGCTTCTGCGCCTGCTTCAGAGCGGTAATACCATTGTCAAGATCATTGGTCTGTAAGTACAATCCGCCCAACAGTGACCAGATTTCTGGGCTTTTAGGGGCCAGTTGTGTTGCCAGTCGGGCTCTTGGGAGGGCCAGTTCATACTGCTGAAATTGTGCCAACTGGGCTGCTTCTTGTGCCAGACTGAGGCCCTGCCGCTCTAGCTTTGCTGGATCCAGTTGTACCGTGTGAGGTACCAGCAGCTGCGCCGAAGCAGGTTGGGCAGCGCCCCACAGACCAAGCAACACCAGAAAAGAGAGAAAAGAATTGCGATTCGGCACGGGTCAGCCTTCAAATATGATGTAACAGTTTGCGCGATGGCTTAGCTCATCTGCAATATATGGTGGCACAAAACTGAAAAGATGCCCGGAAAATGTCCCGGCCAAACGGCAGGAATGCGGCTTTAGCAGGCGAACAATGAAGGGTAGAAGCTCGGTGGTCAGCCTTTCGTCCCTCACCCTGTTCGTTCATGTCCTCTGAGACAACGGCAGTAAGTTATCGCCTTCATTCCTCACGCCTCAGCAATCAGACTGTGTTTTCCATCTCAGTCACTATTGCTCAATTTTTAAGAAATGCCAATCAAACTACGATTCTTGCCCAAAAGCCGTATTCTGGTGGCTTAAAGTTTTATCGCTCCGAACCCATGGATCGCTTTACGGTTGCCGTTATTGCTCAAACGCCGAATCCCCAGCAAACCATTTACGCTGCCATGCATCAAGACTACGCAGAGGCGTTTGTGTGGGACGATCGCGCGCAGTGGCCTGATGAGGCTAAGTGTGGTGAGATCGTTGTAAAAAATTTGCTGGCAGGCAATCGGGGACACTATGGCCCTCTGGAGCATCCCCAAATTATTCTCAACTGCGGCTGGTTTCCCCATAGCACCATGCAGCAGATTCGCACACACCGAGTTGGGATTAGTTTTGATGTGCAATCATTTCGCTACACCGGACAACGAATTCTTGATGTTGTGGCCGGAAAACGGGAAGCAGAAGACGTCTTTTACCTGCGTCCGATCGGGTCATACACTGATCGACAGGGTAAACGCTACGACTATACGGCGGAGCAGCGGCAACAGGACTTAGAGTGGTGTGTGGCAGCCTGTCAACGTTATGCTGAACGCATCCAGCAGGGCTTTGCTGAAGAACATGCGCGAGGACTCATTCCCTTTGATGTGCGTCAACACTGGGTGATGTCAGCCAATGTGCGATCGCTCATGCATTTACTCGATCTGCGCTGGAAACTGGACGCTCAGCTCGAAGCGCAAAAGCTGTGTGAATTCATCTGGCCACATTTTCAAGCCTGGGTGCCCGCGATCGCTGCCTGGTACGAAGCCAATCGACTGAAAAAGGCGCGTCTCTCGCCATAATGAACCGGCTCTACGGCGGTTCGGCTTTCTCAACCGTATTGTCACCCAGCCCGAGGGTGAGCGTAAGGGCGACTCCTGAGCGTTTTGCTTTAACCACTGCACGATATACGTCGAAGTTTGTGGGTAGGGTGACCATTTCTGCACCACGCTGAAAGCTGATTTGGTAATCGACCTTTTTCATGAGCTGCGGCGGCCCCGGCTTTTCCAACGCCTGCTGTCGCTGTTCAATCTCGTCGATCGTTGGGACTGGCGGCAAAGCCGCCCACCATAACCCGCGATCGTCTGGCCCTGTCACGGCATCGATCGGCTTTTGCCCATTCCGATTCAGCAGTGTCGTCGAGGCAAATTCCTCGAAGCGTAGCCCCCGCTCATGCATTGGGTCTGGGCTATAGTCTACCTGCCAGGTATAACGAGTGAGTGCTGTAGCGTCGTATTGCTGGGTCGTCAGCGATGAGCAACTGGCGAGACTGGTGAGTAGCACAAGCCCCGTCAATGTGCGGACGAACCCTTGAGTCATAGACGGCATAATCTGCGAGATAAATCAGGTTTGGAACGTTCTGTTCGCTCGATCGACCCCTTCCACTAGCATACTGGCTTGACCGCCCGACTAACGTTGATCCTGGGGCACGTCAACAATAGCTAAATGCGTCTGCTGTCGGTCACGTCACCTGGCACACATTGAAGGAACGCGATCGATTCAATCGCAACCAGGTCACCAACAAGGCACCGACTGAATGTGGAAAGAATTCTAAAGATATTCGTTGAGTCAAACTGCAAATTAGCTACACAATTTCTAAATTTTTTAAGTGCAAATTTTGTTTTGGATCAAAGCGGCTGGCGTAGGTACACTTTATCCTTGACTTAACATGTTGAAATCCAGCAAACGACTGATGCTGAAGGCTATCGGCTAATTAAATTTCTTCACTTGAAAAGGTAATCCACAGACGTTGATTCTAAGAAATGTTGCAAAAAAAGTGACAGAGTACGGTAAAAGCTAAGAAAAACGGAAGCAGCCGAATCGGTCAAAACAACGCTAAAAGGAACTAGCAAAAAGATTCCAGTGATTTTGTTTGCAAAACTCACTTTTTACCGAAAGGTATAGTAATTGCTAATCCTCAAAATCCCCCTGATGGACACCAGCGAGCAGTTTGCCGTTTCGCACTATGCAATCATCACCAAGCGATATTCTCTTACTGGCGAAACAGCCCCACGAGGCGCGGATACTGGCATCTCTCTTGCGGCAATCTAGCTACTCTGTCGCCAGCACAAGCTCAGAGGCGCAAGCATTAGCTCAAATTACTCGAAAACCCCCATTTCTGATTATTCTGACTGGGGACTACCACACCTGGTCCCAAACCCTACTGGGAGAGTTGCGAACCTACGCCAATATGCATCGAATCACGCTGGTCGCGTTGACAGATTTTCATGCACCTCGATGGATGCATCAAGAGGAAAACCCAGGGTTCGACGGGTTTTTAGTCTATCCACTCAGCAGCGAAGTGTTGTCGTCCCTGGTTCAGTCTGCCCATACTCGGCAGGCAGTCTGTGCAACCGTGTAGGCTCAACAAATGCAGTTCGCCCCCGCCTACCCGATCCTTTACCGAGTGCTTAAGCCGCTGTTCCCAACCTGTTTATGGTCTGGAGCAGGGCACGATCGCGTCGTTGCGCTCACCTACGATGACGGTCCTCACCCCGACTACACCCCATCACTACTAGCTGTTTTGGAGCGTTATGGGGTGACGGCCAGTTTCTTTTGGTTGGGAATTTGCGTCCAGCGATCGCCCGCGATCGCCCGTGCAATCCACAACCAGGGCCACTGGATCGGGATACACGGTTATGATCACCAATCATTTCCGCTGCTGTCAGCAACCGCACTCAGGCAAACCCTGGAACGAACCCAGGCCGAAATTCACTCGGCTTGCCAGTTGCATCCCAACGCCATCCGTGATGTTCGCCCGCCCAACGGTCTCTTTACGCCACAAACGCTGGCGTTACTCCAGCAATGGCAGTATCGCCCTGTCATGTGGAGCGTTGTGCCCGAAGATTGGGTACGACCGGGTGTTCCCATCGTCATGCAGCGGGTGCTTCAGCAAGTTCAGAATGGCTCAATCATTGTGCTACATGACGGGGTGCATGGAGGTGCCGACGTTGCCGAAACGACCGCGCAACTGATTCCCTTGCTAGCAGCGCAGGATTACAAATTCGTCACGATCGATCAGCTCTGGCAGTCGCGATTGTAACGGCAGCTGCCGACGCAACGCGAATCCGATCGGCGCTGCGAGCCAACACCTGCTGCTGCACGGAAAATTTTGCCGCACAGAGTTATTTTTGATACGTTCCAACCCATACTGAAAATACCCCATCCTGAAAATACTGTGGCTGCCGTCGATCCCAGGTCTTGCCTTATACAATTGTCTCGCACACCCAGCCGACAGTGTTCATTACAATTGTGAACAAACGAACGGAGACAGGGTTCATTTCTCGTTTTGCCGGTGTTCTCAGCAAGTGTTCTCAGCAGGTCGTACTCGTGTTACCGCTAGTTGTTAATGAGGCGCAGATATTTGCATTCAACTTCTGGTTCAACGGCAGTATTCGCTGTGGCATGTACTACCAGGGTGAACTTTACTGTCGGCTCGAATCGTTCGAAATTCAAAAGCGCCCACAGGTGTATCAACTGGGCTGCAAGCTTGCGCAACAGCAAGCATCGATCGTGTTGAGCTGCGCTCTAGAAACCTGCAGTCTCTGGAGTAGTCTGCGCGATCCGGCGACCAAGCGCATGCTTCTCACTGTCAACGCTACCAGCCTGCTGGATGCGATGTTGTCACTTCAAGCAGACGAGTCTCATTAGCAGATGAGCGTATTTCTGGCTGAGTGCATCAAACCCTGACAAATGGTTTGTTTATCGAAGCTGGCCGCGACAACCACTCGGGTCAAAACGCAGAGTTATGGAGTGCCATAAGTCTGCCTGGAATAAACGTTGTGGAAATGGGTAGACTATGGTCTGCAAGCACCAGGGAGAAACCTCGTGGACACCCCCTGGTTAATGCCTGTTGTTAGCAAAGGTTTACATTCGTCACGATCGTCGGTCTGGGGGGTGGGTGACTCGTTTCCAATCCTCTAGACCGAGTGGTGCGGCAAATTTTTAGCCGCCTCAAGCGCTTCTACGACAGCTTTTTGTGCAATCGAACGCAACTACAGAATTCGTTAAAATGGCGGAGGTGTTTCGCCAGTTAGCAACGTTACCGTTGATATAGCTTTTGGATTCTTAAAGAAACTAATGCTCTTTCGCTTTCGCTCTGCTACCTTAGAGTATCTGAGTTAACGTAGCAGTAACAGCTTGCGTTTTCGCACGATTCAGCGCAACGGAACAAATTGTCAGAGGTCAAATATTCCTAAGTGTGCAGATGGTTCTGCAGTGGTCGGACTGAATTTGAATTGCTTACTGAATCGTTCTTCAACCCAAACCGCTATTGAATGAGTACTGAATGAGTACACGCGAGAGCATTAATGACAAACAGTTTGACGCACGTATGTTGCTGGGGTTTTGGTCGGCTTGCCTAGTCGTTTGATCAGCTATTTATCCCGTAGCATCCTTGATTCAACTTCGTGATGGACACCAGGAGAAAGCGTGCAACTTTTGTCAGAAAAGCTACAATCAGAAGCATCGCTCAAACTTTTGTTGACGTATTCTGGAATTTGGTGCCTCTATCCAGCGACATGGTTCTGGTGGGGAGGTAAACTTTTTTAATAGCCAATGCAGATGCTTGACTGGAATAATCAAAAATATGATTATCCCGACATTTGCATGTGATTTTCTCTGTTGACCGTTTTTTAGTTAAGGAGCATGAGGAACGCGGCATGACCCAGGCCAACGACGTACTCGAAATCGAGCTTTTAAGCGACGCCTCCGGCGACTTGCCTGAGAGTGAGTTAGGATTCTTCGTCGAGGATGAAGATGATCGAGACGATTCTATGGATGCGACCGCGGAGGAGGACGACAGTAAGCCTGGCAAGGCTCGGTCTACTCGCCGTCGGACGCAGGCAAAGAAGAAGCATTACACTGAGGACTCCATTCGCCTGTATCTGCAGGAGATCGGTCGCATACGGCTATTGCGAGCTGACGAAGAAATCGAGCTTGCTCGTAAGATTGCTGACTTGCTCGAGCTGGAGCGGATTCGGGAGGACTTGCTGCAGCAATTAGACCGTGATCCTCAAGATAAAGAATGGGCAAATGCTGTTAACATGCCCCTGTCAGCATTTCGCCATCGTTTGCACCTTGGACGCCGTGCAAAAGACAAAATGGTTCAGTCCAACCTCCGATTGGTTGTCTCGATCGCGAAGAAGTACATGAACCGAGGACTGTCGTTCCAGGACTTGATCCAGGAAGGAAGCCTGGGTCTGATTCGGGCGGCAGAGAAGTTTGATCACGAAAAAGGCTATAAGTTTTCAACTTACGCTACGTGGTGGATTCGTCAAGCCATCACCCGCGCGATCGCTGATCAGTCTCGCACGATTCGTCTTCCAGTCCACCTTTACGAAACCATTTCGCGCATCAAGAAGACTACCAAGCTTTTATCGCAAGAAATGGGACGAAAGCCAACGGAAGAAGAAATCGCGACGCGCATGGAGATGACCATCGAGAAGCTGCGATTTATTGCGAAGTCAGCTCAATTGCCGATCTCGCTGGAAACGCCGATTGGTAAAGAGGAAGATTCTCGCCTGGGTGATTTTATTGAATCGGATGGTGAAACGCCTGAAGATCAAGTGTCCAAAAATCTGCTCCGCGAAGATCTGGAAAGCGTTCTTGATACGCTGAGCCCCCGTGAGCGTGATGTGCTGCGGCTTCGCTATGGTCTGGATGACGGACGGATGAAAACGCTGGAAGAAATTGGCCAAATTTTCAACGTCACCCGTGAGCGGATTCGTCAAATTGAAGCGAAGGCGCTGCGTAAGCTACGCCATCCAAACCGCAACAGTGTCTTGAAAGAATACATTCGCTAAAACCGGCTTTTTCCAAGTCGTTTTCGGTATCAATCATGCGCTTAACAGATCACTCTGTTGAGCGTTTTGTTTTGATGGGCGATCGGTGGCTCGACGATCGGTGGTCGTTTGCAGCTCTAACCTTCGGTGATGCCATCCATCTGCTCAAACATGCACAAAAAGAGCCTGGACGGTTGCCCAGACTCTTTGCCTTCAGAATCGTGCGTTAGATGAGCTGCAAATCTAACACCTGCAGAGGCAAAAGCCGTATCGCACTCTTCGGTGGAAGAATTTGATTTTCGCTCGCATCTCCAAAGGCGCTTAATGGCTGCCAGGGATTAGTTAACCAAGCCACGGAAGATAGAATCAACGGTGGAAAACTCATTGAGCAGGAAGAAGGCAACAAACGCGCCACCCGTAGCACCCACAAAGAATCCACCTGTTAACTGACTCCAACCATCGGCTGACTGGAGCGAGTCACCAGACTTGCTGTCATCTTGAAACGTGACAAGACCGTATACCGATAGCGCGACCGTCGCAATCAAAATTAGCGCTATTCCTGAAATCAGTCCGCCCAACGCAGCGGCATCAGAGTCGCGCAGGGGTCCCAATTTTACCCAAGGGCCAATGAGAAAATAGCCATGCGCGAGACCGATCTCAAGACCGCGCACAATGGGAGCCAACCCCTTGCGATAAGCGGGTAGGTTACCGATAAACGCTCTCGTAAAGCCAGAATCGCTAATTGGAGTAGACAGATGTCCTGTAAAGGGGTCGCCCTTATATGGTTGAATCAGCTCTGCGTTCCTGGGATCAGACATACGCAATGTGTCCTTATTTATCTAGAGGTTTCTAAGAATAGGATAATTTTACGTCCAGCGTGGGATGCTTCGGGATGAAAGCTGGCCGAACCGTTAGAAAAGTTAATGGGAGCAGAAGCTGTAGCGGCCGATCAGAGCAGGTGACCATGACCGCCAGTTGAGCCTGAGACAACTCTTGCCCTCCAAATCTAGGTGTGAAGTAATGAAGTATTGAAGCAAAAGGATCCCCCACACTCTTTTTATTCCGCCGGGTGCTGCAATACTTGCCTGGATTGATTGGTATCAGCAGCGGAATCGCGTACCAGCGCCTGATACCTAAGTGCTGGCATCGAGGGTACACCCTTCAAAACCGTATTTGGCTAATGGTCTGTTTCGCGTCGGTGGGCAATTTGCTGGTGGAGTGTGGTGATCTGGCTGAGTAGCTCCGCTTGAGACAGCGCCTGCTGTTCTCCAGTTGCAAGCCATTTGAGCTGCACGGTTTGGGTTGCCGCTTCAGTGTCACCTAGGATGAAACAGGCCGCAGCTCCGGCGCGATCGGCTCGTTTGAACTGCTTGCCAAAAGCGCTGCCGCTAAGGTCTAGCTCAGTTTTGAATCCGGCGTTGCGGAGGGTTTGCGCCAGTTTGAGCGCCTGAACCTCAGCCACCTCACCTTTAGACACGATATAAAAATCGGTTGTATCGGCTGGACGGGGTTGGAGTTGCTGGAGAAGACCAATTAGACGTTCCAATCCAATGGCCCACCCGATCGCCAGTGTCTCTGGGCCACCCAATTCGGAAACGAGACCGTCATAGCGCCCCCCACCGCCGATCGTACCAAACTGGACTGACTGAAACTCAAAGGCTGTGTGGCTGTAGTAGTCTAGCCCACGCACCAGTTTGGGATTGATTGTGTAACCGATGCCTAAATCGGTAAGAAGCTGTTGAACTTTTTCAAATCGAGCTTTGGACGCATCGCTAAGGCTATTGCCTAACAGCGGGGCCGCCTGCAAAATTGCCTGCGTTTTGGCGGCTTTACTGTCCAAAATGCGTAGGGGATTGCGCGTGAGCCGATCCTGAGAGTCTGGGTCAAGATCGGCTTTATAAGGGGTCAGGTAGTTGACCAACTGTTCGCGATACTGGACGCGATCCTCACGGGTGCCGAGCGAATTGAGTTCTAGATTTAAGTCATCCAGCCCCACACCGCGCAAAATATCAACCGCGATCGCAATGACTTCGGCATCGGCCCGGACATCACCGCTGCCGAGCAGTTCGACCCCTAGCTGATGAAACTGACGCTGCCGTCCGGTACCCGGTCGTTCGTAGCGAAACATCGGCCCCAAATACCAGAACCGCTGCACACCGCCCTGCGCGTACAACCCGTGCTCAATGAAGGCCCGCACAACGCCCGCTGTCCCTTCGGGGCGTAGGGTAATTGAGCGATCGCCCTTGTCTTGGAAGGTATACATTTCCTTGCCCACGACATCGGTTGCTTCACCAATGCCTCGCTCAAACAGATCGGTCTGCTCAAAAATCGGTGTCCGGATTTCGGTAAAAACAGCCTTTTGCAAAATATGGCGAGCCGTCGCCTCAACGTGCTGCCAGTAGCTAATTTCGCCTGGCAGAATATCTCTCGTTCCTCGTTGCGCTTGAATCGAACCCATTGGTTATTTGTTGAAAAAAGAAACCTTAAGCACCGTTTAGGGACGTTGGACGCTGGCCCTTAGACTTTGAGCGTTTGGGCTTGTGGTGACCAGTGATCGTTGGTCTTCCGGCCACATCCGACTGAAACAGCCATCCAAGTTGAGACAGCCAGACTCATTCAATTGTTCACCCTGGAGACCCAAACGTCAGCCAAGGCCGAAAGATCAGAAAGAGTCTACATCTCAGGCGATTTTACTGTCTCCCAGGCACCGTAGCGATCGCTATAGTACGCCAAAATTTGCTGTACTTGCTCACGGTTGGCCGCGCTAATGTCAGGAGTATACTCAATCTGAAGGCTGTCAATCTGACTGAGGCTATAGTCAAACTGTGGCGATCGTTGAGGAATTAACGCTACGGTAATGCCCTCCACCTGATGCAGATGGGCCATCACCTCACGGTAAACAGCTAAGGGTAAATCTGCCCAACGAATGCGGCTGCTCAAAGCCGTCTGATCTGCCGAAACGTCCAATCAATTTTCTCCAGTACTAATCAGGTGCAGCATAACCAGATAGGCAGCGATGACTACAGCCATGCTCAAATCGATAAACCACGCTCCAGATCTTAGCCCCCAGTCCCTGGCCCCTTAGCCGTGTGGCTAACTCAACCGATAACTGCTGTAACCAGTCTTCCGTCTCTTTCATCAATTGCGTCGATTTCGTCTACTTGTCGATTGCACTGGGCGGGGATCACGACCGTCGATCTGGCTGCCTGATCATGAACTGGAGACGATCAGGGGGTCGCTTCTTTTGTGGCGTTTGGTAACCCAACATTTGGCAGGGGGCAACAGTTAACGTCGTCCAGGCAAACCTTGCCCCACTGCAACGCCCATCGCACCAATGCGACGCGATTGTCTGTCTCCGTTTTGGTCAAGATATTGCTGATGTGGTTATCAACCGTGCGCTTGCTAATCTCTAGCTTTTCGGCAATTTCCTGGTTGGTTAAGCCAGAAGCCACCAGCTCAATTACTTGCAGTTCTCGGTCTGAAAGGGGACCCTGCGCTTGAGACTCACCGTCAGCCATAGGATTATCCGCCTGTGTATATCTACTCATCCACATTCATTCTAGGGGCAACTTAGCAAAAATACTCATCCCCACCCAAATACACTCCTGAGCAGTAGAGGATGGCCGCGATCCGGTTGCGTGCTGGAATCCAACGGACTGCGCTTTACTATTAGAGATGGCTGTATTGGAGCGATCGTAGCAATGAAACCCGCAAGTGTTTGGACCCATAAACCGTGGTGGTGTCAGCCCTGGTCGATTCTTTTGACGGGGAGCCTGCTTATTGGTGGCAGTTGGGGCTTGACGCGAACAATCTGGTTGACCGTAATTGTAGCGATCCCGGTGCTGACCTGGATGGGCTTTTTCTTGCTGGTATACCCGCGGTTAATGATGCAGAGTGGAGCGCTAGGGACTGCATCGGTGCCCGATCGCCTTGATGTGTAGCGATCAGCCAGTTTCTTGCATTCTGGGGCGATCGCGATGAAACGGTTGGTTACAGGCTTTGATGTACAGGGGCACCGGGGAGCGCGGGGACGGCGACCGGAAAATACGCTGGCAGCGTTTGAGTACGCGATCGAGGTAGGCGTAACCACCTTGGAACTGGATACAGGGATCACGGCAGATGGCGTGGTGATTGTTTGCCACGATCCACTGATTAATCCGCTGCTGTGCCTGGATCAGCACGGCAGGCCGGTGCCAGACTCGCCGCCGCTCTACTTGAAGGACTTAACGCTCCGTGAAATTCAGACCTTTGACTGTGGATCGTTGAATCCAGACCCAGTGCGGTTTCCTGAGCAGCAGCTAGTGCCCGGAGCCATCATTCCGTCCTTACAGCAGGTGTTTGACCTGGCGGAGGCGAAGAATCCAGCCATCCGGTACAACATTGAGAGCAAAGTCAATCCGTTACGATCGCATGAAACCGCCGGCCCGATCGTGTTTGCGGAAACGCTAGTGGCGTTAATTGAGTCCAACCACCTGGTTGATCGTGCGACC
This sequence comes from Oscillatoriales cyanobacterium Centralia_MAG_596, assembly GCA_021323955.1. GTDB lineage: Bacteria > Cyanobacteriota > Cyanobacteriia > Leptolyngbyales > Leptolyngbyaceae > Stenomitos. Next base: position 11,784 of record JAJPKC010000360.1, read on the forward strand.
ATTCAATCGTTTGACTGGCAGGTACTTCGGCGGGTGAAACAACTCAATCCCGCGATTGGTACCGTGGCGCTGGTGATGCACAGTCCGACCGCAACCACCCTGTATGCGGCAACTGGGCAATCGCCCTTTCTGGCGGGCAACAATTACGCCGACTTTGAGGGAGACATGGCCGCGTTGCTGCGTGCAACAGGCTATATTGACGCCTACTCACCGAATTTTGAGACATTGTTGCCTGAATCGTCCGTCTTCCTTCAGTCGATCGAGGCCATTCAGCAGGCAGGATTTGCGGTGATTCCCTGGACTGTGAACGAGCAATCGATGATGCAGCGCTTGATTAATATAGGTGTTGATGGATTGATTACAGACTTTCCTGATGTTTTGCTGCAGCTACTACAGGCGCAAAAACTCGATGGCCGCATCCTTGAGAATCAAACCGTTGATGATGCTTAGTCACCCGGTATGGCTGACGATCGTCTCCCGTACAACTGGCGTCAAGGCGCGATCGCGACCATCTTCATCCTGTTAAGTCCCTACCCTCATCACGACAGCATCGGTCTACCATAAGAACAGGTGCAGTTAAATAATAGAAGTTGAACGTAGTCAACCACGCCTCAAACCACGCAAAACAGTGTTATTGTTGCTGCTGCCGTGCTCTAGTGCTAAGTGATCGGGCGCTTATACGTCGTCACGATCAAGTCTGCCAGAACGTTCCCTGGGTGGATCTGTGTCCGATGTTTTGATGGTGTGGCTGAATGAGCGCGGACAGACCTGGCAAGGAATTCTCATGCATAGTGATACGGTGACGATCTACTGCCCCAACTACCTCTGTCAAGCCCCTAATCCGGAGAGTCATCGCTTCTGTCAGCAATGCCGTACGCTGCTGCCAAAGCGATATTTGTTGGCTGTTGGTAAGGGGGTAGAGTCCCTGCGATCGGGTGAACTGTTGGCGGAGCGCTATGCCGTCAAGCAGGACGGTGTCGTTCTGGATACTCAGCCCGGTCTGCTGCCCGATGTCCCAGATGACATTCCGTCCAGCATTGATCCTTACCTGCGGCTGTCCCCTTACCAACTTCATGTGCCACAGGTTTATAGTGTTCTCCCAGCCTCACAAAAACGAGGCGATGGTGTTGTACTGCTTGAGCAAGCGCCGATCTATAGCGAGGGTGTGGGACGTGAGGTTACCGCGATCGAACCCGGCGCAGCAGATGTCCGGCGATCAGACGCACCATCCCCGCTGGAATCCCATTTGACCCCGTTGGAAGGGCAGTTAATGCCTGCGTTGACGACGATCTGGAAGCAAAGTCCAGCCTTGCGTCAGCTTAACTGGCTGTGGCAAATCGCTCATCTGTGGGAACCGTTAGCGCACGAAGGTGTAGCAACCACGCTGCTGACTCCCGATTTGCTGTGCGCTGAGGGTGGACTGCTCCGGCTCCTGGCGCTAAAGTTCGACGGCCAGAATCGGGCAACCTTAGCCGACCTTGGACGACTCTGGCAGCAATGGCAACCGACCGCAAACCCC
>JAJPKC010000536.1 GCA_021323955.1 Oscillatoriales cyanobacterium Centralia_MAG_596
AAGATTACGGAAATACGACAAAAGCTAAAAGACCTAAATTCTCGTCACTGACTGCACTTGTAGCCTCCTCGTAGGAGCGGTTGTAATACATTCGCCAACAGCATCCGTTGCTACTCAACCCCCTAGACAGGCATAAAGTCTAGAATATGCCGTTCTTGTAGTCTCTGTAGCACATTCGCCAACAGCATCCGTTGCTACTCAAACCCCCAACTCTGAGACAAACAGAATACGGAAGCGATTAATGTTTCATTGCTCCTGAGTCACATCAATTTCTGTCAAAATCGTACCCTAGCCTCACAAGAGGGATGGAGTCAAACCGAACAAACTGCTGACCGCCGATGCACCCGTACCGCTATGAATCAAATCATTGATCGCCAAAGTACTAGCTTCGAATACATGACTTGCAACAGGGTGAGTTAGGGCTTGTTGGAAGAAATCTGCAAAGAGCGCGTGTGTTCTAGTGGTGGGGTGAAAGTTATCTGCAAAGACAAACTCATTGGGATTGACGGGTGGAACCGATGTTAGCTTCCCAAACAAGGGGTCAGTTGTATTTGTAAATCCAAAGTGCTCTGGGTGTTGTGCAATTCTTTCACTTAGCGAAAGAATATCCATCTGGACGATGTCTACCTTCGGATTCACTTTCTTGAGCTGCTGCTCCAAATTAGCCAAGGTGGGTTGCAGCAGTAGATCAAAGCCAACGCTAAAAAGTGTTGCAATCGGCTCCACATTGGGTTGTGAGGGATTCCCCAATACATCTTTACCTGCGGCAAAAGGAGTTAGCCCGAGATCCGGGAGATTTGGAACGACGATCGTCTCCGCTCCATCATTAGCTAAGGTGGTAACCGCCTTCACAACATTGGCAACCCCACCCACTACTGCATCGATGGCCTTAGAAATAGAGAAAGACGGCAGTACGGTCAAGAAGTCATTGGCTCCACCCCAAACAAAGTAGAGTGCATTGGGATCAGCTTTTTGATTACCGTGAACGGAATTGGCAACAAAAGCATCAATTTGATCCAGAACTCCAGGCAACTTCAAGCCTGGGGGCAGATTAGGAGCTGAAGTGCGAACCACATTATCTCGCCCTGATGTAGAACCGATATAGGCAAAATCCTCAACCTTATTCTGTAACCCGACGCTGTGAGCCAAATAATCGACCCAAAGGTTACCGAGAAATCCTGTTCCTGTAAGGCTACCGCTCGTTAGCCGTCCGGCCTCATTGAGGGATTTGATCGTATTTCCAATGAAACCAGTGAATTGCCCGATGGATCCAGTCTGCGCATAGGGCAAGGGCGGAAACGGAATGGGTGGTACAAGGTTTGCTGCGGCTGTAGATAAGTTGCCCAGGTCAGACAGACTATCACCAAACACAACCAGCTTACTGAAGGAGCGGTCTTTCAAAGTATTGCCCGGATCAATCGTTGGACCATCACTAACAGGGAAATAGGATGACTTGGCAATTGATAAATCGTTTACTTGAGAATAAGACCGATGGTGCCAGCCGGATGTCAGTAGTTGTTCCGCATGGAATAGGGGCGAATTGAGCAGGGGAGCTGAAGAAAGGGTGTTAAAAAAGGAAGCGATCCCAGTAGATAAGCCACTCACAGACAATTACCTCTACTAAAAATGGATTAATAGTGAGCACCCATATCAAGACAGGAACAGATTAAGATTCTCCTTCAGAGCCATTGAGCCAGAAACATTGGGTAGGCGTTTCAGTGGTTATCCTATCGATCAATAAAAGCGGGCTCAATTTTCATTTCATATCTTTACATCCAGAAATAGCCATCTAGTAAAAGCGAAAAGGAACTTAATTATGGGGTTGGCATCGTACCGAGATATGTGCAGAAGTTTGTTATACAGGTATCAAAGTTTTACATAGAGGGGCTTTTGCCGTTTGGCTCAAAACAAGGCTTATTGGGTTGGTTAGCTGCTCAAGGCGCAACTAACCAAGGTCAGATGAGTTGATCGCCTGGGTTAACTGCCTGAGGGGAGCAGAAGTGCTTGGTGATCGCGCTTGTGCTGTTGCCCCCCTCGCAACCAACCTACGACAGCATGAGCTATGAACTGACAGCTAGCGGGGAGTTCTGTCCAGCTAGTCTCCTGAAGATTGAGAATGGCATGCTTGCTCGTTGCCATCAGACATCAGCGAAACACTTGCTTGAGATAAGCAAACAGATTGTCTGAACTGATGGGCTGACTGCGATAACCAATATACCCATCCGGACGAATCAGGTAGAGGCACGCTGAACCCGCTCCATAGCGATGATGGAGTGCCCACGCCGGATCAAGCAGCAATGCGTTGTTCCAGACGGTTTGCTCAACGCTCTCTGCCGTCGCGACCACTAGATAGGGCTGAATCCAGGGGGCGTAGTCGGCCTGGATGCAAGTTTTGATGGTTTCAAATTGGGAGACATCAGCCTGATGCAGATGAGTGCCAGTGAATAGCAACAACGTATGCTGCGTCCCCTGCAAAACATCAAATAGATGGTTGGTGGCAGCAGCATTTAGCATCACATCGGGAGCGCGATCGCCCGGGCGGGGAGCAGCACCAAAATCCAGATAATCCAGGGGCGATGCCGCAAACGCGGGATGGGGCAAGAGCTGAAATTGGGGCAGCGGTTGCCGAGTTTCCATGACGATCGGGCTATGGCGATAATTCAAACCCAATTCCGAAACCCCCTGGGATGCCTGGCGTTGGATAAAGTCCTGATTAAACAGAAACGATAGCAACTGATTGCGAATGCGTTTAGCCACTGGATTACGGAGCGTCACCGCTTTTGTGGTTAAGTCTGAACTGCCATTTAGCACCGCCCGTGCGACCGGCAGCCGCTCTGCCTCATAGGAATCTAAGAGGGATTCGTGAGCGGCTCCTGCGATCACCAAACTGAGCTTCCAGGCTAGTTTATAGGCATCTTGAATACCAGTATTCAAACCCTGACCATTGGCTGGACTGTGAATATGAGCAGCATCGCCCGCCAAAAAACAGCGCCCCCTCCGGAGGTGGGGCACCATGCGCCGATGGAAGTGAAAAGCGGAAACCCAGGTTGGCGCACTGACTGCCGCCCCAGCGGCACCATTGGCGTGCAGCTTCTCCTGAAAGTGTTGCACAACCTGTTCTGGCTCAGTACTCTGCCCTTCGCCATGGGTATTCACGATCCGCCACCGTCCTGCTGTGGGATACGGGAAGGCCACAACCGTTCCCTCTGGTGTCAAAAAGATATGCAATTGATCAGCCGGCAGATCCCAGTCAATTTGCACATCGGCCAGCAAAAACGTTTCCTCATAATCACTGCCCTCAAACGGTAGCTTCAACCCGTGCCGCACCAGACTACTGGCCCCATCACAACCAATTAACCACTGCGATCGCACCTGTTCCTCTCCCTGAGCATGCCGAAGGGTCGCTGTGACACCTTCTTTGTTTTGAGTGAAGGCCACGAGTTCTGTTTGCCGCTCCACCTGCCCGCCCCGTTGGCTCAAAAGCTCCGTGAGCAGCGCCTCCGTTTTGTACTGCGGTAATACCAGCAGATAAGGATAGGGGGTATCCATGCTGTCCAATTGAATTTCCAAATGGGCGATGCGGTGACCATCGGCATAAGCATTCACCCCATGCAGGATTTTTCCCTGCTCCAGCACCGTATCCACGATGCCCATATCCGATAGGACTTCCAGCGATCGCGCCATCAGGCCGAGTGCTCGTGATTCATGCACCACACTCGCGTTTTTGTCGATAATGCGGCAATCAATCCCGTAACGTCGCAACTCGCACGCCATCGTTAGTCCCACCGGACCTGCGCCCACAATGAGAACGGGCATATCCAGCTTTTGTTTCTGGTTCATAGGCTTAACCTGGAATACCACTTGATATATCTACTATCGATGTATCTATAATAGATATATCTATAATGCGCACCAGAATTCCTCCTACTTTGGGATGATGTTCCTCCTTCATACCAGGACTTGACCCTACGATGATTGCAGGTAAACCCTTTTCAGTTTGTTCTCGAGCCCATTCACCATGAAACAAAAGTCAATCCAGGCAAGCACCCGTGAGCAGACCCGCTGGCGATCACGCACGCGCTTGACTGGTGCTGAAGATACCCTCGGTTTTTTTCTGTGGCAGGTGACCCATGCTTGGCAACGGGCAGTCGATGCGGCCTTGGGGCAGTATGATATGACCCATTTACAATTTGTGCTCTTGGCCGCTCTGGCCAAGCATCGGGAAAGTCAGGAGGAAGTGACTCAGGTGCAACTGGCGCGGTTCTGCGCTTTTGAAGTGACGCTGGTTTCGCAGGTGCTGCGTAAATTGGAAACCAAGGGGTTAATTCAGCGATCACCGGCCCTTTCCGACCCCCGGGCCAAACGCTTAGAACTAACCGACAAAGGAGAAGCGCTCCTGGTTCAACTCATGCCACTACTCGAACAAACCCACGATGCCTTTTTCGCGCCTCTGGGTGACGCGTACGCTCCATTCGCGCAGGGACTCATGTCGCTTTGGAACACCCAGAAGGCAGCTGAACCTTAGAGCACTCTTGCAGCGGTATAACAACGATTCGTGCCAAAAAGAGCCATTTGCCTCGCAGGGGCAGCAGTTACGATCAGCATTGCAAATGAAAGGCTTGGCTCTTTGACTTGGCATGCTTAATTTAGCTGCTCCTCAGAAGCGGCAAGGATTGCTGCAGGATACGCCGATCGTGGCGACGCGATCGCCTTGACTGTCTGCTCCCGGGGAGCAGAAGTGCCACGTGGCACAAGGGTTTCAGCCGCTCAAACCGGGCAAAAACGCCGCTGTACTACCCACTTTCGCTCAAAACTAGTCCAAATTGCGTCCAACGCCACTAGTACACCCCGCCAAACCGCTGGCGGCGCGACCACTGATGGCACTGCTTTGACGTGGTGATCGCGAGCCGCCCTCAGTCAACGACGATCCCTCGTCATCACACATGATGAAAGTACACGTCCTCGGGGGTAAAACAGCAGCAGGGTGAAAGCAGCAGAGCGCACCGATACGAGGAGTAGCGCTAAGGTAGAAGGCGAAGACGTGCGCGTCCTTGAGCCACCGGAAGTGGCTTGGCACAGACAAACAACACAAGACCTTAAGATCAGACATGGCCACGACAAAAATGAGAAAGACGCCTGGTATCTGCAACGGAGCCGCGTGTATCGGTCGGACACAAATTCCGGTGTGGCAAATCGTCGCCTTGCGCGCTCAGGGCTGCTCCGATGCCAATTTGCTCCACGACTACCCACAGCTAACCCGAGACGACTTGAAAGCGGTCCACACCTACTATGCTCAGAACACCGAAGAAATCGACGCGGCGATCGCGGCTGAGGCGGCAGAGCGCTAGCGCAAAACACAGGTGCTAACCTCAATCCTGCGCCGCCTCAACCTTCATGACGGCGGCTTTAGGTGCGGAGAGCCAGACCGTCATTGGACTCACCGCCCCTGCGGCCATAATCGCGATCGCAATGACCCTTTCACTCTGAGCACTGGTTGAGAGCAGCAGACCGATCGCTAACATGCCGGTCGCGCCGCCCCAGATGATCGCCGTGGCCGGGACGCACCCGCGAGCAGTGCGGCTTGAGGCGGTAGAAGAGGAAGAACGTATACAGTGCGATGACAGGGTGAGGTAGAACCAAAGCGTTGCTCAGGCGGCAAAGGTTGTTTTGATAGCGAAAGCGTTGTGCGGCACCGTGCGGGTTGTCTGCTTTCACTTTGCCGCGGTCAAACTCGAAAGCGATGGGATACCTGATGGCCAGGATCGGTGTCGTCCCCCAAAATAGCCTGATTAGACACACTCGACCCAGATGGGCTTGAGCAGACTGACGATCGCGTTGACCAATTGCTCTGGCTCCAGTGGCTTTGTTAGGTGCAGCTGAAAGCCTGCTTGCAAGGCTCTTTGGCGGTCATGCTCTGTGGCATAAGCCGTGAGCGCGATCATCGGAATCGTGCCGCCACGCTTGAGTGGGCGCGAATTGCTTCGCAACGCTTCGCGGCTACGAATCTGTTCAATCAGCATGTAGCCGTCCATTTCAGCCATCCCTACATCGCTGATGATCACGTCAGGAATCCATCGATCGAGCAATTGTAATGCTTCTGAGCCAGAGGCTACAGCTGTCACGTTTGCCCCGCTTTGCTCCAGCAGAAAGGCCTGAAACTCACGGGTATCGGTATCATCATCCACCAGCAAAATTTGCACGTCGTCTAGTGGGGTTTCGGTTTGGCCTGGAGTGGGGGATGGTTTAGAGGAAACAGAGGCGATCTGCGGCAGGACAGGCAACTGCACGGTGAAGGTTGCGCCCTGATTTTCACCCTGGCTCTCTGCCCAAACAGTGCCACCGTGCATCTCGACGATCTGTCGGGCGATCGCTAGCCCGAGCCCCAGTCCCCCAAATTTGCGCGTGGTCGCGCCATCTTCCTGACGAAAATGTTCAAACACATAGGGTAGAAACTCAGAAGCGATGCCTTTGCCGGTATCGCTGACTTGAATTTGAGCATAGGTTTCGTCTGACGTGAGCGTAATGGTGACGTGGCCTCCGTTGGGTGTAAACTTAACTGCGTTCGAGAGTAGGTTCCATGCGACCTGCTGCAATCGTCCGGCATCTCCCAGCACCATCCCAACGGTTGAGGAGAGGATCGTTTGCATGTGGATGGCTTTAGCTTCTGCGGCTAAGCGCACGGTTTCTTGAGCGGCGGCAATGACCGCACTGAGATCAACGGGCAGGGTGGTTAAACTCAATTTGCCGCTTAAAATCCGCGAAATGTCGAGCAAATCATCAATCAATTGCACTTGCAGTTGGGCGTTGCGCTCGATCGTCGTCAGGGCCATTTTGGTGGTTGCGGCATCCAGTTTTCCCTGCTGCAACAGCCTCGACCAACCGAGAATGGGGTTGAGGGGCGATCGCAACTCGTGGGACAGCACCGCCAAAAATTCATTTTTAATGCGATTGGCGCGATCAGCTTCAGCGCGGGCGGCTTGCTCACGTGTCAGAAGTTGCTCTCGTTCAGCGGTAATTTGCCGCTGCTTAATCAGGTCAGCCGCTTGACGAGCCAGCAAATCGAGAAACCGCAGCTCGCGCTCACTGGGTTCGTTCAGGTTGCGCCAATAGGTGGAAATCATGCCGAGCGGTCTGCCCGAACGAGCCATCAGCGGTGTAGACTGCGACGATTGATAGCCTGCCTCTACATGCAATCGCATCGAGCCGTCGGGGTCTTCGCTCTCTGGCACATCGAAGTTGACGAAGGTGCGATCGCCGTTTTTCAGCGCGATGCTGCAGGGCGTGTGCGAACTGGCATCCATGCGGGAGAAATACTCGGTCATGGTGGGCTCAAACCCCTGGGCGGCAAGCAGCATTAAAGTTTGTGTCGCTGGGTCGAAAAGTTGCACCGTTCCGGCATCGGCGCGGGTCAGAGCGATCGCGGTCGTTAAAATTTCTTGATATAGCGTTTGAATGTCGCCCTCAATCACCAAGCGTTCCCCCAATTCGCGCAGCCGTTGCGTATCCTGGAGGTCTGCTGCCACCAGGGCTTCCGCACGGGCGCGCTCCAGGCGGGTGAAGATGCGATTTGAGACTTCTTGAATCAGTTCGAGTTCATCGTCACGCCAATCGCGCGGGTGCGAATCGCAAAGCGCAATGTAATGGGTCCACTTGCCGTCACGGTGAAACGGCACGGTGACAAATGAATGTATGTTGAGTGCGGCGTAACTGGGTCCGTCGGTGCGCGGGTCGGTCTGGGTGTTGCGAACGACGACCATTGCTCCGGCGCGGCTGGCTCGCTGGAACTCTTCACTCACGTACTCTGAGAGGCGAAAGGTGCCCACCGTGCTGCGGACATCGGGACTGTTCCAGCCATAGTGAACCGTGACTTCACTTCGTCCTTCATCCACATCGACAAAGAGACAGGTGGTGATCTGAAGGTACGCACCGATTTTCGCCCCAACGGCTTGCATGATCTCGTCGGGTGATGACAGACGCGAAAAATCTTCGGCAATGTCGGCGAGAAAGGTAAGGTTCGCTTCACGACGTTTGCGCTCGTCTTCGTTGCGCTTGCGCTCAGTGATGTCTTTGAAGACAATGGCGACTCTTCGCACTTCTGGCTCACCCAGGCGGCAGGCATACACATCAAACCAGCGCTTGAGCGTTTCAGCACCATTCTCAAACCGCACCGATTCACCCGTGAGGGCAACCTGACCATAAATTTCAATCCAGTGGGCTTCAAAGTTGAGTTGACGCGCTGTTTTGCCGACGGCATCCTGCAATCCAGCCTGTTGCTCAAAGACGGGGTTGACTTCCAGAATGCGATAGTCGATTGGCGTGCCGTCTGCATCGAGTAAAACTTCAATCACACAAAAGCCTTCATCGATCGACTCAAACAGCGTGCGATAGCGTTCCTCCGATTGCCGCAGAGTAGCCGCCGCTTCAATCTGTTCGGTGACATTTCTGAAATAGACCGAGATGCCTTCAGCGACGGGGTAAGCGTGGGCTTCGTACCAGCGATCGTGGTCCGGATAGAAGGAGGTAACGGAGCCAGCGACCCGATCGCAGAACACACGCCGGTAGAGCTGTCCAAACTCGCTGTCAGCAACACCGGGGTAGGCTTCCCACATGTTTTGACCCAGCAAATCGCTGAGCGTGCGACCGAGGAGAATTTCAGCGGCTCCATTCACATAGGTAAACTGCCAGTCTTCATCCAGGGCAAAGAAGGCATCCGTAATGCTTTCCAGAGTATTCCGGCCTTGGACTTCGCTGTCGTGCAGGGCTTGTTCTGCCCGTTTGCGATCAGTAATGTCTGCAATCGCACCGATCAGCACCAGCGGTGCTCCGGCGGCATCATACTCGACCTGACCGCGGGCTGCCACCCAGCGCTCTTCGCCCGTCGCCGTTTGAACGCGGTACTCAGCGAGATAGACTTCACCCGTTGCGATTGCTTGCTCAAGCGCGGCAACAACGCGAGGACGGTCTTCGGTATGAATCGAGTTGATAAAACGCTCGATCGGTAGTCCGGTTGTGGTTGCCCCCGCTACGTCTACGTTAAACAACTCAGCAAACGCCGCACTTACAATCAACCGATTATCCGGGATATGCCAGCGATAGGTGTAGACCGCCCCTGCCGCCAAAGCCGTTTCTAACTGCACATACACATCCCTCAGTTGGGATTCGGCGTGTTTATATTTCGCTTCAGACTGGGTAATCTTCTGGGCTGACAGCCTCAGTTCCAGTTCATCAACCACCATTGCGGCTAAGTCTACTAAAGTCGCTTGTTGCTCTGCGGTGAGTGGATCATGGGGCTGGCTGTCGAGTAGACACAGCGTTCCCAGATTAAAGCCATCCTGACTGATCAGCGGTGCACCCGCGTAAAACCGTACACCTGATTCCGCCTGCACAAAGGGATTGCAAACAAAGCGATCGTCCTGTCGCGTATCGGGAACGATCAGCGGTGCTTCCGTCAACACCGCGAAGCTGCAAAGGGTCGCGTCACGCGGCACTTCATCCGCATCAAAGCCAACACAAGACTTGAACCAGGCTCTAGATTCATCCACCAATGAAATGAGCGCGATCGGCATGTCAAACAGGCGTGCTGCCAGCTTTGTAATGCGATCGAAGGCGGCTTCGGGTGGTGTATCGAGAATGTTGTAGCGATGGAGCGCTGCCAACCGTGCCGGTTCGTTTGCCGGAAGGGGTGAGGAGAGATTTTGTAACGGCTGGTCAGTCATAGCGGTCAGGGAGGTGGGTGATTTAAGCGGGAGATTAAAGTCAGGAATCAATCGTGAATCGGTCTCTATCCCATCAGCAAAGCATGGATTGCTCTGAGGCATTGCGACAGGATACGTGTAAAAACCTGCTAGGCGCACTGATCGTGCGGGTTTCACTGGCAGTCCGTTCCCGTGTTTCAACAGGAACGTCGCCGCCCATGCGCAGGGGAGACGGCCTCGTAGTGGGCACAACCGCAGCAGGGACCGGCTGGATGCACCGCGCAACGCAAGCTGGGCGAGCGGGGATTGTAGACGCAACTCTAGTCACCGATCCACCCAGGCTCCCGACGACCATCCAATTGTCGGGTTTGACTGCTGTAGACAAAGCGGGCATTGGCGGCTCGCCGATTGAATTGACGTTGCAGGCGCAATAGACCCAAAACCACCGCCACCAACACCCCCAACCACAGCAGGGCCAGCAGTAGCAGCATCGGGTCATGGCGGCCGTAGCCCACGAGCAGGGCCACACTAAACGACAGCCAAACCGCTAACGGGAAAAATCGGCGGTCCGGCAATGGCGGCATACCTCTACGTCGCAGCGATCAGAGACTTTCACCCTAATCTTAGCGGTACCAGGCCACCAGCAGCATCGCCCATGCACCTGACAGCCACGCCATCACCCGTTACAATCAACCATCATTCCCGCTGTCACCCATCGGACTCGTGGCGATCGCCCCCGCAACCCAGATCATTCACCCTAAATCGCCATCCCGGTCGATCCATCCCCACGACGACAACCAGAAATCATCCCATACGCAGTACGGCTTTTTTTTCAGGGATGGGATACACAGGCCGATCGCCCTCACAGACGGATATCTCCGTGATCGCCTTCCAGCTCTGACCGCTGTTTCGAGCGCTGTGTTGCCTGCGGCTCACGCCAGCGTCCCCGTTACGGCCGACGGGCCAGTCTTAGACTCAACCACCGTGAACAGACCTGGCGACTGGTCGCACCGCTACACCAGTTGTGCTTAATGCCGCCCGCTCGTTTCACCGGCGTGGTCGTTCGCGCCTTCCCGCAGCACCAGCAAGCAACCCGCTAACAGCCGCCCGTCCAGGTTGTCCGTCCAATGCTCAAGTAACAAGACCACGAGCCGCTCCAATTCAAACTCGTCTAGCGTCACAAACTCCGTGTCAAAGTGGTCGTCTGAGAAGCGGCTGATCCGTGTCAGCAAGTCCAGGATGGCCTGGTCGATTAGAGGTGAAGGCGTGCCTGCCTGTAGCGCGTGGGGTGTGGCTGTGGGCTGTGGTTGACTGGTCATGCTCGTGAGTGGGTAAGGGTCAACCGGAATGGTCCGTCGGGGTGGTGGGTTAATGCGAGGGGGTAGGGTGCCGTGACGCGCCTGCCGGGGACGCTACGACGACACCACGCCCCGCTGTTGCGCTAAGGCCAGCGCCTGCCGATAGACCACTCCCCGCTCACATCCACAAAACAGCTGAAAGGCACCCGTCCCCAGATGGACACTCAATGAGGAGCAACTGTGGGGAGCGGGATGGGCGGCTGTCCCGGGGCACCGAGCATACCCCCACGCGCCCCGTTCGTGATACCCGTCCAGGAACGGGGCCAGTTGACGCATGTCTGGCCAGTGGCTGGATGAGCGCGTCGGGAACGGCTGGAACGGGTGCGGTGCGGGAT
>JAJPKC010000399.1 GCA_021323955.1 Oscillatoriales cyanobacterium Centralia_MAG_596
CGGTCAAGGCTCCACCTTTTCGGTTTCGCTGCCGATCGTTCATCCCCAAGTAACCGAACTGGCACCGCTGCCGCCAGCGATCGCCCCTCAGAGCCCAGCTCACCTGCCGCTGCTGGTCATTGAAGACCATCCGGAGACGCTCTTTATCTATGAGAAACACCTGCAAGCGTCACGGTATCAATTGATTGCCACCCGCACGTTAGAGCAGGCGAGGCAAGCCTTACAGCAACTGCGACCAGCGGCGATCATTCTAGACATCCTTTTGGAAGGGCAAAATGGCTGGACCTTCTTGCGCGCACTGAAAAGTGATGAAACGACTCGAACCATTCCTGTCTTAGTAGTGACGGTGATTGACAATGAGAAGCAGGCATTAGCACTGGGAGCCGATGGGTTCTTAATTAAGCCTGTAGAGAGATTGCCTTTACTCAACCAGATTAATACGCTGGTTAGACGAGGTATGATTCAAAAAATTTTACTTATTGACGATGATCCAGCCCACCGCTACGTGATGAAGCAGTTGTTGGCGCAAACGCCGTTACAAATCTTAGAAGCCGCCAACGGACAGGACGGCCTAGCGTTGGCAGCCAGTGAACAGCCAGCAGCCATACTGCTTGACCTAGAAATGCCAGGTATGAATGGACTTGATGTCCTTAATCGGCTAAGCCATCAAGCCAGCACTCAATTGATTCCTGTGATCATCCACACCTCGACACAGTTGGATGCAGGCGTCCAGAGCAGCCTGGTGGCACAGGGGTTTACCGTACTCTCAAAAGAAACAACCGCTCAAGCCGTCGCTCAACTGCAAGACACGCTCATCAAAGCTGGCCTGGTTCTAGATGCTTGAGGAATATGCCATGTCTGAGCCACAGGTCACGATTTTACATGTGGACGATAATGAAGCCAATCGTTATGTGGTGACGCGGATTTTGCAACAGGCGGGCTTTATCGTCGTGGAAGCGGCAACGGGCACGGCGGGTTTAAAGGCGATCGCCGCCCAGCAACCGGCTCTAGTCATTCTGGATGTGAAACTGCCCGATTTAAGTGGCTTTGAAGTCTGTCGCCAAATCAAAGCAAACCCCGAAACAGCCTTTATTCCCGTCTTACACCTCTCGGCTAGCTTTATCAAAAGCCAGGATAAAGCCGAAGGCCTGGATAGTGGTGCGGATGCCTATCTCGTACAGCCCGTTGAGCCGATCGAACTGGTTGCTACTGTACGCTCGCTGCTCCGGATCCGACGAGCGGAGGACGCTGCCTTAGCATCCGCCCAGGAATGGCAAACCACCTTTGACGCGATCAACGACAGCGTGGGACTAGTAGACGCAGAGGGCAGAATTCTACGCTGTAACCGGGCGATGAGTCAGCTTTTGGGTAAGCCCTTGCACGACATTTTGGGTCGCCAGCATCAGGAATTGATGCTGACGGCCCTGGGAGCCGGTAAGGGGGCCTGTTTTCGTCTGGCAAAGGCGACTTGCCAGCGCCAAGTTTTAGAACTCCAGACGAAAGACCGATGGTTGGCGAAGACGATGGATCCTGTTTTGGATGAGCACGGGACATTTGCGGGTGCCGTTTTCATCTTGTCAGATATTACTGAGCGCAAGTGCGCAGAAGCATTGCTACACGCCCAAAATGAGCAGCTCAATCAGTTGATGCTCTCGTTGCAACAACAAACCGAGGAGGCGCAGCATGCCAACCGGATCAAAGATGAGTTTCTGGCCGTGCTGTCCCATGAGTTGCGATCGCCGCTCAATCCCATTTTGGGCTGGGTCAGGATTCTCCAAACGAGCCAACAAGATGAAGCTAAAACTCAGTATGCGCTGGAAACCATCGAACGGAATGCCAAATTACAAGCACAACTCATTGAAGATTTGCTCGATGTGTCCCGCATCCTTCGAGGCAAAGTGAGTTTGCACATGGGGCCGGTTGGCCTGCCGTTCACGGTCAAAGCGGCACTGGAAACGGTACGCCTGGCGGCGGAAGCAAAAGCCATTCAGATTCAGACGGTCTTTGAACCGCAGGTTGGACAAGTGTTAGGTGACTCCAGCCGTCTGCAACAGGTCGTGTGGAATTTGCTGGCCAATGCGGTTAAATTCACCCCTCATGGGGGGCGTATAGAGGTACGACTGGAACCGGGGAGCGGCGGAACGGCGGCGTGGGAAGAAGAGAAAGCGATGCTATCCTCCCATGCTCCCATCACTTACGTTCAGCTAAGTGTCAGCGATACTGGCCAGGGCATCGCGCCTGACTTCCTGCCTCACGTCTTTGACTACTTTCGTCAGGCTGACAGTACCACGACCCGACGCTTTGGCGGGTTAGGGTTAGGATTAGCGATCGTGCGCTACCTGGTTGAACTACACGGCGGCACCGTGGCAGTCGCTAGCCCTGGTGAAGGGCAAGGAGCCACCTTTACTGTCAAGCTGCCGATGATCGCGGCTGCCAGCCTGCCGCCAACGGATACCTTATCGCCGCATTCCCCAGAGGTTCAGTTCAACGGTTTGCAGGTGCTTGTGGTTGATGACGACCGCGACTCGCGCGAGTTAATTACCTTTTTGCTACAGCAGCATGGGGCCATCATCACTGAAGTCGCGTCAGCCAGTGAAGCCCTGATCTGCTTAGAACAAGCTTCCTTTGATTTACTCATTAGTGACATCGGGATGCCCGCGATCGATGGCTATGCCTTGATGCGTCAAATCCGAAAGCAGGCACCTGACCATGGCGGCAAAGTGCCCGCGATCGCTCTCACCGCTTATGCCGGTGAAATGGATCAACAGCAAGCCTTAGCCGCTGGCTTTCAGCACCACCTGATCAAACCGGTTGAGCCAGAGCTCCTGATGCAGACGATCTGGACTCTAGTAGAAGGTAAAGGTGATGCTAATAAAATCGAACATCCATGGGTTAGAGAGGGGTAATTGCATTGCATGAGTTCTTATCAAATGGTCAGACAATACCAGTGAAGATGAGTTGCTCAGGCAAGTAGCTAAGCTGGAAGGTCGTCCAGACATTGGGATGGCACGCTGATTTTGTTGATGCATCGGCATGAATGGCGAGTGTCAGATGCGATCGCATTGCGTTGGGGTTAAGTTTTGCTGCTCGGACTCTAACCCTTTACACCATCGAGAGAAAATAGTGTTAGGGCAGTCATAGCCGATGGAGGCCATGGCGTATGGCTAAGCTTTACTTATCTTCGCTGCTGGCGGTCGTGGTCACTGGTTCAGTGACTCTCATTCCAAGTACAGCTCTAGCCAGCACCGCCGTCCATCCTTTACTGGTCAGTCAGGGGCTTGAGCCGCCACTTCGTCCGCAGGCTTCCGCTACTCAATATTTGGAACAAGGCCAGCAGCTGGCTCACTCAGGCGATTTCCAAAGGGCCGAAACAGCCTTTCGTAAAGTGATTCAACTCGATCCAGGCAATACCGCCGCGCATCGTCTTTTGGGAAATGTCCTCTACTTCCAAAACAAGCGAGAGGAGGCGATTATTGAGTACCGCGAAGCCCTGCGCCTCGATCCGAACGATGCCTTTGCGCACAATAATCTAGGCAATATATTATCTGAGCAAGGCAAGCGCGAGGAAGCCATCGTCGAGTACCGCGAAGCCCTGCGCCTTAATCCGAACGATGCCTTTGCACACAATAATCTAGGCAATGTATTATCTGAGCAAGGCAAGCGCGAGGAAGCCATCGTCGAGTACCGCGAAGCCCTGCGCCTTGATCCGAAGTATGCCGCTGTCCATAATAGTCTTGGGAATGCGCTGGCGAAACAAGGTAAGCGTGAGGAAGCCATGGCCGAGTACCATGAAGCCCTGCGCCTCGACCCCAACCTTGCAGCAGCCCACAATGGCCTTGGGAATGTCTTGTCTGAACAAGGCAAGCGCGAGGAAGCCATCGTCGAGTACCGCGAAGCCCTGCGCCTCGACCCCAACTTTGCAGACGCTCACTATAATCTTGGGATGGTGCTGGCCGATCAAGGTAAGCGCGAGGAAGCCATGGCCGCGTATCGTGAAGCCCTGCGCCTCGACCCTAACCTTGCAGCAGCCCACAATGGCCTTGGGAATGTCTTGTCTGAACAAGGCAAGCGCGAGGAAGCCATCGTCGAGTATCGCGAAGCCCTGCGCCTCGACCCCAACTTTGCAGACGCTCACTATAATCTTGGACTTGCCTTCGATCAACAAGACAAACTGGCGGAGGCCATCGCCGAGTACCGTGAAGCCCTGCGCCTCGATCCCAACTTTGCCAAGGCTCACTACAGCCTTGGGGCTGACCTTTACAGCCAAGGTAAGCTAGAGGAGGCAATCAGAGAGTCTCGGCAAGCCCTGCGCCTGAACCCTAATTTTGCAGAGGCGCATTTTACGGTCGGGGCTACCTTTTATAGCCAGGGTAAATGGGATCAAGCGATCGCTGAATTTAAACAAGCCCGAGCGCTGTTCCAGACTCAGGGAAGAACGCAGGAAGTGATCCAGATTGACCGCTTGCTCAAGAAAATGAATGCTCTTTAATGGTGCTATGGGTAACGATGGGGATCTTGCCCGTGATCGATACCCATTTTTAGTATCGAGATGATGTTGGCTGCTTACCACCCGATTGGGGCATTGAGTAAAAGCCATTTAAATTCTAAAACTGAAAATGGTGTGTTGGTTTCACTGGCGATCGCAACCCGTCAGCAAAGATAGCCCGTCAGCCAATACGCGTGTTGGTGGGTCAGTATTCTGGTGGTCATGAAAGACCACTTGCTAAGGCAATGAGAAAGACTGAGATGAGCCATGATGCCAACCACATGGCGGCGTTTGCCCAAGAACTTTGTGTACCGCTGCCACCAATCTTGACGAGCCATACAACCCAGTGGCAGACCATTGTCATGGGTTATATGCATCAGCCTGCGTATGCATTTCCCGAAGTTTGCTTGCCGTGGCATGGCATTGGCATTTTCACAAATGCAGCGCCCACAGAGCGAACAATTGACGGCACCACAAAGAATGATTCGTTCAATCCGGGGGATATCGTTGTTGTTCCCGCCAATGTTGGGCATGGCGTGCGTTGGACAGATACCGTAGAAATGCTCTTAATCGGGCTTAATCCGTCTCTGTTTCACGATGCGATCGATGATGCCACCAGCCGCTATCAGACTACGCTCGTGCCCCATTTTGCCACGCCTGATCCGTTGGTGTATCAACTTGGCTTAAGGCTTAAAGCCGTGCTGGAGCACGATCCAACGGGTAGCCGTTTGTATGCCGAAACAACAGCCGCCATGTTGGCAGTCCACTTGCTACAGCAGTATGGACAACGGACATTAGAGTTTAAGGATTACACAGATGGCTTACCCCAGTCTGTACTACATCAAGTCACTGATTA
>JAJPKC010000562.1 GCA_021323955.1 Oscillatoriales cyanobacterium Centralia_MAG_596
GGCTCTTACGCTACCAGCTCAGCCAGTTTAAGAACAGCGCCGCGACCGGAGCCGATACAAACGTTGGCTATGTTGACCCACTATCGTCACCGAGCGCCAGTTTTCAGCAGTGGCCGTTTCAGATCCCATCAGGGTCATCGAATCCTGTAAGTGTGCAGGCAGCCCGTCCCGACGACACCACCCTGTCAGGAAATTCGGCTGTACTGGTCGATTTTGTCGATGATACCTTACGCACAACGTCGGCTTGTCCTGATCGAGCGACGAGCACTACCCCATTTGCGGCGACGCCCAGAAGCGATGCCACCTTCAACCCCAATAAGCTTCGCAGCTTCTACGCCTGCATTCGCGGTCAAACGTATCAATCGCCCACGGCTGAGCAGAGTGTCAATCAGGAAGTGCAGCTATTTTTGGCTGGCAACGTGCAGGGCCGACCCGGTTTCCCGATTACAGCCACATTGCCCAATAGCACCGAAAGTCAGGTGTTCCCGATCGAAACACGCGTGCTAACCCGCGGCATCATTAACAAGAGTCCCAAGAGTTAACGACAATCGGCAGACGACAGGCGTGTGGTCTGCTCCCCCGCAGGAGAACGACAATGAAGCAGCGAATTCGAGCAAAGCGTTCAATCGGTGGTTTTACACTGCTTGAGATGCTGGTGGTCATTATTATTATCGGCATTTTGTTCGCGATCGCGGCTCCAGGCTGGGATACACTCCTGAGTCGGCAGCGGGTGTCTTCGGCACGGGAACAAATTGCCCAGACGATTCGAGTGGCCCAGAGTCAGGCAAGAAGTACGCGATCGCCCCGCATTCTGGCGTTTGACCCCAGCACGACTGGCAAGCCCAGGATTGCCGTTGGGCCATACGTACCGGGAACGGATCTCACTACGGCGGCCAACAGCCTGAATGCGAACACCTGGGTGTTATTGGGTAACGGCAACGTCAATTCAGGAACCCTCCGGATGGCGACCAGTAGCTCAAACAGCGCGATCTCGGCGCTCGTCTTTGACAGCAACGGCACGGTCGCCCAGATCCCCAACGTCCCGGCTGCTCAAACCCTACCCTTTGGCATAACAGTGGCACGCGGCAATACCACCGGCACCACCACCAATCGTTGTGTTCTGGTGACAACGCTGTTGGGCACATTGCGAACCGATGAAAAAGCAAACTGCCCTTAGGGGATGGCGCGATCGCTGGCATCAGCCAGGATAGAGCAACGCTGACCGCACACATTTCCAGCCAGAGTCGTTTTTGGGACGCATCGCCACCCGTCAGATGGCAATGGCGGTAGTCTCACCATTGAAGGTTCAGTTTGGCCATGTCGCCATGAGTTCAGGAGGCTCATGGCGTTTGTTTTATTTTGTTCTCGTTCTTCTGGGCAGGGGCAATCGCTGGATCGCCAATTCTGGGTAGGCTTGCTGACGTGCCGCCATCCTGAATATGGCGACGGCTATAGCGCTGTAATGGCCGCCACTCTTGCGGTGGAGCAATTACGGCGTGTTGCCTGGTGGGAATCTCACGCTAAAACGAGGGGTTTTCCGCACCAGAAGTTTTGGCGAGGATTTGCGAGTATGAACGTGTGAAAGCGCTGACCCGTAAAGGTTTTCATTCCATTGATTGAAAAGGAGTATTTCACATGGCAACGTTAATCCGCTTCGTTCTGGCTGTTCTTCTGCCACCGTTGGGCGTTTTTCTGACCTATGGTCTGAGCACAACACTCGTCATTAATGTGCTGCTGACGCTGTTGGGCTGGGTTCCAGGCATCATTCATGCTGTGTGGGCGATCGCCAAACATGAAGAGCAGGCCAAGCAGCAGCGTACCGTCTAGCGTTTGTGCCGACGCTGGCTCGCTGCACCTATGAAGCAGCCGCCATCCATAGAACCAGCCGCTATGCATACTGTGGAAGGCGAGACAGCAAGGCCCATCGACCGCCTGTTGCCGTCGATTGCGTGGCCTGAGCGCTTTGACCAGAACCATTTGACCAGACCTGTAGAAAGGACTGTTCACCGTTGATTTATATTTGGAGGATGACCATGCTTGGATTTGCACTAACGACGCTAGTTACAGCGTTGAGCCTACTGGTGGTTGATCTTGTTGTTCCGGGTGTCACGATCGCGACCTTTCCAGCCGCGCTGCTGGCAGGCATATCGATTGGCTTTGTCAATGCGTTCGTGAAGCCAGTGCTCAGGATTTTGTCGCTGCCAGTCAACTTTTTGACGCTGGGGTTGTTTTCGCTGGTTGTAAACGGGTTTTGCTTCTGGTTAGCATCCGTTGTCGTACCTGGCTTTGCGGTTCATGGACTGTTGGCAGTCATTCTGGGGCCAATTGTGCTCTCATTCGCGAGCACCTTCCTCAATGGCTACTTTGTTGAGCGTGGTTTTGGACAAGCACTTTCAGCCAAAAACGATGTAGCGCTTGAAGCTGGCAGCAAGTAGTCTGCTGTGACTAGAACTGAATCCATTCATTGCGATTGTTCCCAGGCGGCTAAGGGGGCGATCGCTCGCGTTTAGAGGACGACCGGCAGCACCGCTGTTTCCGGTGATCCACGCGGCTACTGGGCCGCAGAACCGTTCGCAAATCCAGCGTCGTAGGCTGGTTCGTAGCCTGGAGGAACTTGCCGTTGATGGTTGAGTTTGGCATCCCAGTAGCCAGCATCCCACCAGAGGTAATCAGACCGTTGACGCTCCAGAGAGTAAGGATTGACCACATCTGGCTGCAGTTTGAACCAGTTGATCGCGCGATCGCCGGGTGACAGACCTGCTTGCTGTTGATAGACGGTTACAGCACGGACGATCGCCAGGAGCCGTCTTTCTTGATCATGACGAATGCTCGTTTCCGTATTGCCCAATCCGGCTGCATCCCAGCGGTTCGTTTGGGGATTCCAGAAGCTCCAAACGCGCGCAGTTAAGATTGCATCCTGGCCGCTGAGCCCTTTGCGTTTGGCCTGAGACAGGCGATCGGGATATCCCTGATCACTCAATGCAGCTAAAGGTGCCTGGTTTGCCAGGTCAATGCCATTGAGTTCTTCTACCAACGTCAGCCGAAGGTTGACCGCACTGGCTCGCTGCTGCAAGGCTGCATCCTGCGCTTGCAATCGTTGCAGTTGACGCTCATCGGCGGCCTCCGGAGTCGAGCAGGCATAGCGAATGTCCCGGCAGTGCTGAAAGGAAAAGCTGCCCAGATTCCAGGCCCCGTTACCAGGGTCTTGATGGCCGTAATAGGCATGAGTTTTGCGACCATCGGGGGTACGCGTGCCTTCAGCGTGCCCAACGGCTCGTGCGACCAGTGAATCGGAACCCCCGGCAAATAAGGTTGAACGCTTCTCGCTGGGGCGATCGAATGGGAGCTGTTTTGGCGCACTGGCCGCGGGATTTACTCTACGGGCATTTTGCGGGTGTCGCTGGGCAAAGTCCACTTTCCAGACAGGCAGGTAGGCAACCACAATTAACGCCATACCGACCCACCCGGCATGGATGAGCAGCAGGAGTTCGGCCTCGCGTCGCTGTCGCCGTGGTGGCGGGGCAGCTGTTGAAACGGGCCTGGCGGTCACGCTGGCGGAACGTGGGGCCACCGGCGGAGCAGCCGATGACCGGAGTGGAATAGCCCGACGAGACGACGGTGAATGCGTGGGTGGGGTCTGGTAAGACAGCGGTTTCAAAGCATTGATCCAGAGTGTCAAAATAATCCAACCTCTGAGTCATTTTACCGTGTTGGCTCGTTTGCTGCCGGATCTGTCACGATTCATCCCCAGGCTTTTGATCTATCAGGCTTCTTATTAACAGGCTTCATATTAATAGGCTTTGAGTTGGGGCTGATGGGGCCGATCCAAAGCGATGCTTTGTGCTGTAACCGGGTGCATTACAGTCTGGGATGCCAATACCGGAGTGGTAGAGTTGCTAGAGAATTGTGTTGTGGGGCGATCGCGCGGCCCGTGCTGACATCCCGGATCGTTATCCGGTTGACCTTTTTAGAGTCATGACTTAGATAACATGGCAATTTACCCTATATAGACGAAGCGATTGGTATGCCAGCCCTGTTTTCACGGCACAAATTTCGTCCGAATGCTTTGCCCGTACCAAATCTTTAGCTGATTGAATTTCCATTCCTGACTGTATGCAATTTGAGCGCCGTGAACACATTCCCCTGCTTCTGGCCGTGGTGGCTCCGATCGCCGCGATCGGGGCCGCGCTGATTCTGTGCATTCCACTGGTGTCCTGGACGGGAGTGCCAGCGTTGCAGTCCTATGGCGTCATGCTCAAGGGCGCTCTGGGGTCGTGGTTTGCTATCTCTGAAACCCTATCGCGGGCCACCCCACTCATGTTTACCGGGCTGGGGGTCGCGATCGCGTTTCGGGCGCGGTTCTGGAATATTGGTGCAGAAGGGCAGTTTTATGCCGGGGCGATCGCGGCCACGTTAGTCGGCACGGGAGCCGTCACCCTACCGCCATTTTTGATGATCCCGATCATCTTGGTGACGGGGTTTCTATTTGGGGGGGTGCTACTGCTGTTACCGGCCTTTCTCAAGACGCGGATTCAGGTCGATGAAGTCGTCACAACGCTGCTGCTGAACTTTATTGTGCTGCTGGTTGTGAGCTACCTGGTCGAAGGCCCCCTGAAAGACCCCTCGGCGTTAGGGTGGCCGCAAGCCGTCCCGATGATTGCACAGGCGACCTTGCCGAAACTGTCGGGACGGACTCACCTGGGGCTGGTAATTGCCATTCTGAGCGCTGTGCTCGTTTGGATCCTGAACAGCCGGGCCGTTCTGGGCTACCGGATGAAGGCGATCGGCGCGAACCTTCAGGCCGCCCGGTTTGCTGGCATCCCAATTGACCGGGTGATTCTGGCGACGGCCTTGCTCAGCGGTGGACTTGCAGGCATGGGTGGTGTCAGTGAGGTCGCCGGACTTAAGACCTATCTCAGCCTCGACCTCTCGCCTGGATTTGGTTACACCGGCATTATTGTGGCTATGCTGGCGCAGCTGCACCCGATCGGGGTGGTGGCGTCTGCAATCTTCATTGCCGCCATTTACGTGGGTGCCGACGCCATGAGTCGAGCGGCGAATTTGCCTTCGTATCTGGCCGATGTGATTGTGTCTGCCTCGCTGCTGTGTATGCTGGTCAGTATTCTGCTGACGCGCTATCGTCTGCGCTGGCTGTGACGGACGGTTTGCGATCGCGCTCAGGTTCTCCTGTGCCGTTTTGCCTGTGCTGTTCTACCTGTGCCGTTTTACCCGTACTGTAACCGTATGGAACCGGATGTCATCACGCGCTATGCTCACGAGCATATTCCCATCACCCAGCACATGGGAATTGTCGTGCTGGCGTTCGATGGGTCACAGATTTCCCTGTTTGCGCCTTACGCCCCCAATATCAATCACCGCGAAACCGTGTTTGGAGGCAGCATTTCGAATCTGGGCATTCTCTCTGGCTGGGCGTTGCTGTGGGCCAAGCTCCAAACGGAAGCCGTGCCCCATCGGTTGGTCATCCAGACCAGCAACACCCATTTCATCAAACCCGCGATCGCGGATATTGTGGCCCATTGCCGGAGTGATCGCGATCGCTGGACAGAGTTTTGCACCACCCTCAAACGACGCGGCAAAGCCAGGATGCTGCTCAGTGCTGAGATTTGCTGCCAGGATGACGTTATTGCCACGCATACGGGCCAGTATGTGGCAATTAAAAGTGAGTAGGGTAACGGCCACTCATTTACAGGACAGGCCCCCTTCTGTAAGGGCAACACGTTGTCTTGCCTTGATCCAGTGATCGGGATCTGCCAGCGATCGGGGGCTGTCAGTGGCGGGAGGGCGATCGCGCCACCACTATAGATTGCGTTACTACCAGAAGATTGCGTTGCTACCAGGGACTCCCAATGAGCGTAAAAGCGGCCCAATAGTAGGGATGCGACAGATTGTAAGTCCCTGTATCACTGGCAAGCGGCGACGGTAACGGGATCGTGTCTCCCTGAGCGTCACGCAGTGTGCCATTATCAATCAGAACCGTTCCCCTTAATAGCGCAATTTGGGCCTGCCGGAGCGCCTCTGCTTTGATGGGTGCCGTCCGCAACTGATGATAGAACTCCGTCATCAGACCCAGTGTCCCCTCGTCGTTGACGTACCAGAGGCTGGCGAGGGCAGACTTGACGCCTGCCTGAACGGCAAATCCAGCAAATCCCAGTTCTGCCTCATCATTGCCCAGCGCTGTCCGGCAGGCGCTCAGGACGAGCAGTTCGACCGGGGGATTGTTCCAGCCCAACTGACGCAATTGATCCAGCCTGAGTTTGGTGTCCCAGAGCTGGATGTAAGAGTTGCCCAACGCGCCCGACTGAAATTCGCCGTGGGTTGCCAGGTGAATAATCTGAAACGGTTCTTGCTGCCGTTCGGCTTTGAGATTGCTGAGCGTAAACGCCTGATTGAGAAAGGCCGTGCCCGGCCACAGGTTTTTGGTGATGACCGATAGCTCCGTGGGGACGGCAGGCAGCGGTGGTTGATTGCGAAATTCAGATGCTCCCATCGCCAGGACTTTCGCATTTTTAAGGCTGACGTACCGTGTATCGGTCAGGCTCAGGCTGGGCATCAGTCCGACGCTGTATTTTTCAATCAGGAATTGATGTCCATCATGGAGCGCCCCCATCGGCAAAAAGCGCAGCCCGGTGTCCGAAATGTAGGCAAGGTTGCTGATTCCCTTTGCTTTGAGTTCGGGTTCGATCGGTGCGACAAGCCACTGATAGAGCTGCTGCGCGGGAGCTAAATAGCTCGTTGTGCGCGTCTTGCGCGGATCGGTGATCTCGTTTAGAAACTGGTGCACCGATCGCAACACCCGACCGCGAGTTGCACCGGGAACCAGGCGACGCACGGGCTTTCCGTCTGCCGTCACAACCACGAGTTCAAGCTGGTCGTTGTCGTTTGCCAGCGGTTCTTTTGGCAGTTGGGCGCGTCGACTGCTGGGTGCATCCGGCGATCGGTCCAGCGCGATCGCGCCCGATCGACCACCCGCCGTCCTCGACCAGCGGGGATCTAGAGACTTGGCAGCCAGGGGGCTGGTGCCAGGGGTGAGCGACTTGATCGCTGCGCCCTCGATTTCGCGGCTGGCGATCGCCTGAAGCCCATCGCGGGTGGCAACATTGGGCGGGACAAAAGACGCGTAGACCAGCGCTGGTTTGACGCCAGCTTCATCACCAATCTGGGTCAAGATACTCACCGTATCGGGAGCCGGATTCGGAACGGTATCGGGCAGATTCAGGTAAGCCTCAAATTCAGTGGTGGTGTCTTTGTCCATGTCTGCCGTTTCAGACACGGGTTCGCTAAAGCTATTGGGCGTGACTGTCGGTGCCTCCAGCGTCAAGTCATCATCGCTTGTCGTGAGGATATTTGTGGGATCCTCCGGGGGCAGCTTTGGGTGGTTTGCTGGTGCAGTAGTCGTCAAAATTTGGATATTGCCTTGAGCAAAACTCTGGGTAAACGATCGCGGTGGGTTGATGGCGTTCGGTGTGGTCAACGTCCCAGACACAATCGCGCCAGCCGTGCCATTCGTTGTGGCATCGCCTACCGTGAACGGCTGATTGACGGCACCGCCCCCATGCCGAATGGTGATGGCACCGCTACTGTCAGCAGCAGCTGTAATCGTAGCGGTGGGATTGCTGCTCGTAAAACTCGTCCCCCGCACGAACCGACCCGCGGTTACATTGACCAGACCACCAGCGCCGCCTGCGGTTGGGGCACTGGTGTCGATCGACGCAAAGGCAACATCGGCCCCGACATTAGTGGCCTGCAGCGTGACGTTACCGCTATTGCTGGAACCAGTGGTGAGCAGATTTCCCGCCGCGATCGAGCCGACACCACTGGCGATCGAAATAGATCCCCCATTCCCGCTCCCGCCCAATGTGCCGCCATTGGTCAAGAGGTCGCCAACGGCAATATTGCCTGTCGCTGACAGCGTGATGGCTCCACCATTCTGGGTGCCGGCGGTATTAATGGCGTTGTTGATTACAAGGGCTCCCCCGGCGGTGATATTGACCGATCCCCCGTTGTAGCCAAAGCCCATGATGCTATCCACAATGGAGGTATCGATCGCGGTGGCCGTGATGTTGCCCGATGCCGCCAGCGTGACGCTCCCCCATTGGCAAAGGTGGCAGAGGTTTGCAGCGTGCCCAGACTTAAATTTGCGCCCGAAATTGAAATACTGCCGGTTCCAGCACCCGGACTGGTCACCAGCGCATCGCCAGGGGCCATTGTGAAATTCCCGACGCCGTTCCCGTCTGCATCCGCTCTAAACGTGACGGATGGAATGCTGGGACTGAAATTGAGCGCGCCATTTTCCAGCGGTTGAATCGTGATGTCATTGGTAGCCTCCAGAAGGACTGCGCCGCGCGTATTCTGGAGCGCGTTTTGGGAAATCGTGAGCGTTGCGCCAGGAAAATCGCCGCTGAAGATGGTGGGAAGCTGTCCATCGGCTGAGCCATAGCCGTTTCCTGACACGATCGTGATGTTTTCTGGATCCAGCAACAGCGTCCCCACTGTTCCCGCCGGGGCAGACGTATCCACAAATCCCCGGTAGGCGAGATTGCCCTTGCCAGACACCTCGACAAAGCCTCCATTCCCGGCGGCGGGGCCTCCCTGAGCGCTGATGGTGCCCAGGAACTGGGTGACGTTATCAGACCAGAC
>JAJPKC010000077.1 GCA_021323955.1 Oscillatoriales cyanobacterium Centralia_MAG_596
CAATAAATTTCAGCTTTTCTAAAATGATGGCCGATCGCTCTTTATTGGCCAGAGAAGCCGGCCCCCGACGAGCATCTGCAGATGCATCCGTGGTGTTGAAAATAAACCGACTGGCCTTAAATTCTGACAGTCGCAAGGTGGCAATCTTGAGACATTTTCGCAACTCTTCTTGAAAAACGGCCTTGGAATTGGTGCCATATTTGTCTGAACCAGTCGTAATCGGTTTGCCGTCAAAATGTTCGTCTTCGATCGACTTGATCATTAAAGCGGCATCATACGCCTGGTCAAGTGCCCGCTCTGGTGTTGCTTCATACCATTGTCTGGCGGTACGCAAATACTGATTTAGCTTCGTCCAAATTGATGTTTGCATGACGCAGATAGGTGCAGAATGGGGCTAAGTCGCAAGCGCGGATGATCGAGCGTTGGTAACTTAGGAACTTGAATCAATGGAACTTGAACTAATGGAACTTGAACCAATAACTCGGGTTTTGATTACAGCTTATTACAGCAATTCTCATTCAGATCTGGTCTGTCTGTCTTCAGGAATTGGGGAGACAGGAATCAGCAGCCAGACGCGAAAATCCTTCTGACCCCTGGATTTTGACCCTGGCTTGTTCTTGAATCTAGCGCCCTCACTGGTTTGGATGTTGCTGTTGTAGCTGGAGTATAAACTCGACTGCCTGATGATTTATCCCATGTAGAAGTGGATTTTTCAATCCAGCGCCTGGGTGATTCAATCGCCGCTGCTTGGATGACTCGACCGGGATGTATTGTAAAGCGCTAAAGTAAGAGCGCTAAGCGATCTTAACAAAATTGACAGAGAACATTTGGTGAACGGTGAACCGATTTGGTTGATAGGGGCAACGCGTAGCGGTAAGACGACGTACCTGGTAAACCAGTTTCGCGATTGGGTGCGGTCTGGTAATGTCGGTCAGGGGACGTTGATGGTTGAACCCGGCTGGCCGCAGGCGGTGAGTACGGCTGTGGTGCCGACGCCAGCACGGCTTCCCCTGGGGCGTGACCCACTACCCTCGCTGAGGCCGATTCCGGGCGTTTTGGTACTGGCGGCGATCGGTGATAACCGCATCGAACTGAGCGATCGTCTGGCCACAGCGACTCAGGGCAAGGTATCGTTGCACTCGACCACACCACTGGGGTTTTTTCAGGATGAGGTCATGCTGTTTTGGTCGCTACTGATCCAGCAGCTTGACCTGAAGGCCCAGTTT
Source organism: Oscillatoriales cyanobacterium Centralia_MAG_596 (assembly GCA_021323955.1). GTDB lineage: Bacteria > Cyanobacteriota > Cyanobacteriia > Leptolyngbyales > Leptolyngbyaceae > Stenomitos. The sequence continues at coordinate 1,227 of JAJPKC010000077.1, forward strand.
CCGGTTCGACTGGCACCCGAAAATGAGCAGGAACTCGCCACCCAGCTCTGGCGATCGACGTTAGATCGGGCGATCGGACAGCAGCCCAGTATGAATGAAGTACGACTGGTGCGACGATTGCTCGATTTGCTCCAGCTCGCAGCCCTGGCGGGAATACCGCTGGCTGAGATCCCGATTATTTTAGAAGACGGACTGGCTGGGCAGACCGATCAGCTACCCCTTTCCGACGCAGAGGTTGGCGAACTGCTGCACCGCTGGCAGCACTGGTGCCTTGAGCAAGGGCTGCTCACCTACGGCATCATTGCCAGTCTGTACTGGCAATATTTACTGCCACACCCGGTCTACCAGCAGTACTTGGCGCAGCGCTACCGTGTCGTTCTGGCTGATGATGTGGATGAGTATCCGGCGATCGCGCGTCTGCTGCTGGAGACGTTGCTGGATGCGGGCGCGAAGGCCATCTTCACCTACAACCCGGATGGTGCCGTGCGGTCAGGGTTGGGGGCTGATCCAGCCTATTTGGCTGGCCTTGCCGATCGCTGCCGTGTGGAGACATTGACCGACCGCCCCGTAGCCTGTCTGGGCAATGAACTGGGCGAGACGATTGTTTCATTGGTGACGGATCCAGTCTTCTTCACTACCCTACCCGACTCAATTCAGGCCATCCAAACCACTTCTCGCGCTCAACTGCTGCATCGTACTGCTGAGGTCATCATTGAAGCGGTGCAGTCTCAGCAATTACAGCCGCGGGAGATCGCCGTCATTGGGCCAGGGGTGGATGCGATCGCCCGCTATAGCCTGACCGAAATTCTCGCCAAGCACCAGATCCCGGTCGAGTCTCTCAACGACCAGCGACCGCTCACGAGTTATCCCATTATCCGGTCACTGCTGACGCTGCTGACGCTGGTATATTCCGGTTTGGGGCGATTGGTCGATCGCGAAGCGGTGGCGGAGATGCTGGTCGTGTTGAGTCAACCGTCAACCGGGAGCAGTCAACCGTTAGCCGTTACCAGTCAGCCATCAACCGCCAGCCATCAGGGCTCCATTGAGCAAAGTCTGGAGCTCAAACCTCAAAGCGCCCTTCCCGACTCCCGACTCCCCTCACTTATCGACCCTGTTCGCGCTGGCTTACTGGCTGATTACTGCTTTGCGCCTCACCCCGATCGTCCCCGTTTGTTGCCTGTGACGACATTTCCCCGGTGGGATCGATTGGGCTATCAGGCCAGTGATGCATATCAGGCGATCGTGCAGTGGATTGAAACGCAGCAGGCGCAGCTAGAGCAACGGCTGATTCCGAATGCGGTGTCGTTGCTCGATCGGGCCATTCAACAGTTTTTGCTGGGGGGCAGTTCCCTGCCATTCGAGCAGCTTTCTGCCTTACGGCAGTTGATCGAAGCGGCGCAGCACTACTGGGAAGTTGATAGCCGATTGCGCCGTCGTCAGCGGTTTGATGCACCGGCTTCTACAACCGTCAGCCGCTTTATTCAGCTATTGCAGCATGGGACAGTCACCGCTAACCCCTATCCTGTGCGTCCGATCGGTCTGGCCAGTAATGCGGTGCTGGTGGCCAATGTCTTTCAGTATCGCTCCAGTCGCCGCGCCCATCGCTGGCAGTTCTGGCTGGATGCAGGCTCCTCTCGCTGGTTAAGTGGAGTGGATGCGCTGTTTGCGGCACCGCTGTTTTTGCACGAGTGGTCTGGACGCCCCTGGACGGCGGCTGACACAATGGCCGCTAATGAGCGTCGGCTTCGTCGCATTCTGCTGGACTTACTGGCTCGCGTTAGCGATCGAGTTTACCTGTGCCATAGTGATTTGGCGACCAACGGACAGGAACAAACAGGCGTGCTGCTATCTCTGGTGAATGGGGCAATGCCGTTGGATACAGGGCTATAGGGAATAAAGCGTTTTGCCTGTATCAGCGTCAAATGCAAATAGCTGGTCAAACTCTATCGCAAGGGAAAGGCGATCGCCCACACGAGGGCACTGGTCAGGACGGCACTGAAACGTCAGCTCTACCGGGGATAACGAGGACACTTCTAGCAGGTTTGCCCGCACTAAGACCTCACGCCCCAACGGTTCTACAATGCTGGCTTCGACGGTGAGATCACCGCTATCGGCCGCAAGCTGGAGGTGCTCTGGACGAATGCCCAGGTCGTAGCGCTCTCCCGATCGCGGTTGTACTCTAGTTTGTAATGACTCTGGACAAGTCAACGATTGTCCCGCCACTTGAAATGCCGTGCCGTCATACGTTGCAGGCAGAATATTCATTGGTGGACTGCCCAAAAATGTGGCAATCATGCGATTTGCAGGCTGGGCGTAAATGGTTTGGGGCGCACCGATTTGCTGAATATGACCCCGATCGAGCACGACAATCTGATCCGCCAGAGTCATCGCCTCAACCTGATCATGAGTTACATAGATGGTGGTAATGCCCACCTGCTGATGGAGGCGTTTGAGTTCAGCGCGGGTATCGTCTCGCAGTTGGGCATCCAGGTTTGACAGCGGTTCGTCCAGCAAAAACACCTGGGGCTGGCGCGCGATCGCCCGACCCAACGCGACTCGCTGCTGCTGTCCGCCCGATAGTTGACCCGGTTTGCGGTCAAGGAGGTGATCGATCGCCAGCATTTTAGCGACTGTTTCAATCCGCTCCTGCCGGGTCTTCGCATCCACACGCCGCATTTGCAACCCGAACGCGAGATTTTCCGCCACGCTCATGTGGGGATAGAGAGCATAGTTCTGAAACACCATTGCCACATCGCGCTGACGTGCCGGGATCTGATTCACCAGGCGATCGCCAATGTAAAGTGCCCCGGCAGTTGCCTGCTCCAGTCCGGCGATCGTCCGTAAAACAGTCGATTTGCCGCAGCCTGATGGCCCTACCAGCACCCAAAACTCGCCGTCTGGAACCGTGAACGTAATGTCAGTGATACCTGTTGTTGTGGCCACCGACGTTGTAGTGTTCCCAAACTGCCGTGTGATACCCTCAAGCCGAACCTTTGCCATCGACAGTACTGTATTCTAGACCCACTGTTCGCGTCTTGCAGGGACGATGCCTGTAACGTCACCACAGAAGAGCCGTGATGCGTCGTCACCCATCAATAGCGCTGCGGTATTGGCTCCGAAGGAGTTGCTGGAGCGGGTGACGGCGATGGCGTGGTCGGTGACGTGAATGGCGTCAACGTTGGGCTGGTGGATGGCATTGTCATTTGCGACTGGGTTGGGGTGGCACTCACACCACCCGAGGGGGCAAATGGTAGAAACGTGGGATCAACTTCGCGGGGAAAATAGTTGGCATCGATACAGGAATCCAGTGCTTTGGATGCTGGCAGCTTTGCTGCTTTGTTAAGGCCAATCACACAGTCAGAATAGCGGACGGGCAGTAAACTGCGACGGCAACTGTCAAGCACTTCAGCCGCTGTACTGTCGCTAATTTCACGGCGTATATCCACGACGCAGGTGGCCAGTTCGCGTGGGCGTCGTACCTGACGGCAGGCCGAGAGCGCATCAACAGCCGTAATCGCGCTGCCGCTAAGATCATTGACGCAGCGTGCAATATCGCGGGGAAACAAAGCTCTCGCGCAAGCGGATGCCGCTTCATCGGTTGAAATTTTGGAACCAAGCAAATCGGTTGTGCAGCGCTCGTAATCATTGGCCGCGATCGCAGATGGTGCTGGTAATACGGCGGCAAACAGCCCTACCACAATGCCAACACCAGCAAGACCATTCACCAGCGCGACACCAGACTGAGGCTTTGTCCCAGACTGAGGCTTTGTCCCAGACTGAGGCTTTGTCTGAGGCGGTTGATTTGGCTGACAGATTTGAGCTTTCACAGATTCAGAAGTGTGAAGGGTTATCGTCTGCATAATATCAGGCTTTCCAAGATTGGTTAAACCCCTTCAGCCATAGAATCTAAAGCGAACATTACGATTCTGTCATCAAATTCACCACCCTGAATCTACTACAGTGATAAAGGTATACAAATCCGCTTAGCACTCCAAAGGATACCCAGTATGCATCTGAGTGAATTGACCCATCCGAACCAGTTGCATGGTCTGTCAGTCTATCAGCTCCAGCAAATTGCCCGTCAGATTCGAGAAAAGCACCTGCAAACGGTTGCCGCCAGTGGTGGGCATCTGGGTCCTGGTTTAGGCGTGGTTGAATTGACCCTGGCACTGTATCAAACGCTCGATCTCGATCGCGACAAGGTGACGTGGGACGTCGGGCACCAGGCTTATCCTCACAAGCTCATCACAGGGCGTTACGCCCGGTTTCACACGCTGCGACAAAAAGATGGCATTGCTGGCTACCTGAAGCGGGGTGAAAGTAAATTTGATCACTTCGGTGCCGGTCATGCGTCTACAAGTATCTCTTCAGCATTGGGAATGGCGCTGGCGCGTGACATGCAGGGCGAGAACTACAAAGTCGTCGCCGTGATTGGTGATGGGGCGTTGACCGGCGGTATGGCGCTAGAAGCCATCAATCACGCTGGACATTTGCCCAAGACGAATCTGCTCGTGGTGCTCAACGATAACGAAATGTCAATCTCGCCTAACGTGGGAGCGATTCCCCGTTACCTCAACAAAATGCGGCTCAGTCCACCCGTACAGTGCATTTCAGAGAACCTTGAAGAGCAGTTTAAGCATCTCCCCTTTGTGGGCGAATCTCTGGCTCCAGAAATTGGTCGCATGAAGGAAGGGATGAAGCGGCTGGCGGTGCCCAAAGTGGGGGCAGTGTTTGAAGAACTGGGCTTTACCTATGTGGGGCCGATCGATGGTCACAATCTGGAAGAACTGATTGCCACTTTCCAGCAGGCACACAAGCATCCGGGGCCAGTCCTGGTTCACGTTGCCACCACGAAAGGCAAAGGGTACGAAATCGCGGAAAAAGACCAGGTCGGCTATCACGCTCAGGTGCCATTCAACCTGGCGACCGGGAAAGCGATTCCCTCCAGCAAGCCCAAGCCGCCGAGCTATTCAAAAGTCTTTGGTGAGACGCTGACCAAAATTGCCGAGAACAACCCCAAAGTCATCGGCATTACAGCCGCAATGGCAACGGGCACCGGACTTGATATTTTGCAGAAGCGATTGCCTGACCAGTACATTGATGTGGGCATTGCCGAACAGCACGCTGTTACCCTGGCGGCAGGTCTGGCCTGTGAGGGAATGCGCCCCGTCGCCACCATCTATTCCACGTTCTTACAGCGGGCGTTTGACCAGATCGTGCATGATGTCTGCATCCAGAACTTACCCGTTTTCTTCTGCATGGATCGGGCGGGCATTGTGGGTTCCGATGGCCCAACCCATCAGGGAATGTATGACATTGCTTACCTGCGCTGTATCCCCAACATGGTGCTGATGGCTCCGAAAGACGAAGCCGAGTTGCAGCGCATGATTGTGACGGGCATCGAACACACCGGACCGATCGCCATGCGCTATCCCCGGGGTAACGGCTACGGTGCGCCTCTGATGGAAGAAGGTTGGGAACCCTTGCCGATCGGCAAGGGCGAAATTCTTCGCCACGGTGATGATGTCCTGCTTGTTGGCTATGGCTCCATGGTCTACCCCTCGATGCAGGTCGCCGAAATCCTGAGTGAACACGGCATTGAAGCAACGGTTGTGAACGCTCGCTTTGCCAAACCGCTAGACACGGAACTGATTTTGCCGCTCGCGCAGAAGATTGGTCGGGTTGTCACGCTCGAAGAAGGCTGTCTGATGGGCGGCTTTGGCTCTGCGATCGCCGAGTCCTTGCTGGACGCCGATATCACGGTGCCGCTGACCCGTCTGGGCGTTCCCGATCTGCTGGTTGAGCATGCTACCCCTGACGAGTCTAAGGCTGATCTCGGCTTGACGCCGCCCCAAATGGCCGACCGCATTCTGAAGCTGTTCAGCCGTCAGCCCTCTGCTGTCCGCGTCTAGCGACTGATTGGGGTGCTGATTGTTCGGCATGCGGGTGCTGTTCTGGACGTGCAGGGGAAGGGGGCATTTTATCGCCACCCCAGAACTGTTTGGAGCAGCAGCCAGAGGTTAAGCCCCACAATTACCACGGCAACGGCCTTAGCGACCACCTTGAGCCAGGGCGGGTTAACGAACTCGCCCATAATGCGCCGATCGCTCGTAAACATGACCAGCGGCACGACCGCAAACGATAGCTGCAGGCTGAGTACAACCTGACTGAGCACTAACAAACTACCTGTGCTGTTCTCACTAAAAAAGACGATCGCGATCAGCGCGGGCACGATCGCCAGCAGGCGCGTGACCAGACGCCGCACCCAGGACGGAATACGGAGCCGCAAAAAGCCCTCCATCACAATCTGTCCTGCCAGGGTTGCCGTTAGCGTTGAACTTTGCCCAGACGCGAGGAGGGCCAATCCAAAAATGGCGCTGGCTGCGCTGACACCCAGCAACGGTGAGAGTAGTTGATAGGCATCTTGAATTTCGGCAACCGCATGATAGCCAGCCGTATGAAAGGTAGCGGCGGCAACGATCAAAATGGCAGCATTGATCAGCAGCGCCAGCGTGAGCGCGACGGTGGAATCGATAGTGCCGAACCAGATGGCTTCGCGGCGCTTTTGCGGCGTCGGTTCCCAGGCACGGGTCTGCACGATCGCGGAATGCAGATACAGGTTATGGGGCATTACCGTTGCTCCCAGAATGCCGATCGCCAGATAGAGCATGTCTGGGTTCCGAACGATGTCACGATTGGGCAAAAATCCTGCCACGATGCTGCCAGCGTTGGGATGCGAAAACAGGATCTCAGCGGCGAAGCACACGCCGATCGTAGCTACCAGCACAATGACAAGCGCTTCAACATAGCGAAAGCCCTTGCCCTGCAGGAAGAGCAATGCCAACACGTCTAACGCTGTCAGGCAGACACCCCAAACGAGCGGTAGCCCAAACAGCAGCTGCAGGGCGATCGCGCTGCCCAACAGTTCAGCCAGGTCACAGGCCGCGATCGCAATTTCACACAGCACCCACAGCATGATGCTGACTTTCGGGCTAAAGGTATCGCGGCACATCTGGGCCAGGTCTTTACCTGTCGCGACCCCCAACCGCACACAGAGCGATTGCAGCAGCACCGCCATCAGGTTTGACAGTAGAATAACGCTCAGCAAGGTATAGCCGAACCGGGAGCCGCCAGCCAGATCCGTTGCCCAGTTGCCCGGATCCATGTAACCCACCGAAACCAGGTATCCTGGGCCAGCGTAGGCCAGCATCTTGCGCCAAAAGCCTTTGACAGCCGGAATTGGGATGCTGCGGTGAACCTCCGGTAAGCTTGGTCTCAGGTGATGCGGCAATGCAGCCTCACGATTGGAGAATGCCATTGGTGTAAATCTTTTTCATAATCCTTTCATAATTAATTTAGCACTCTTGCTCGCGCCTCCTTCTGCCAGGCGGGTTAATTTATCCATAGTCTGATGCCGAAACGGGTCTTGTACAACTGTCTGCCGTCGTACTCCCAATGGTGATGCCGAAGCCCCGGTTTCTCTGGGTCAAGCGATCGCGGCTTTTAACATTTCTTTTCCAACTCTTACCATAGGGTTAATGTCCAAATCCGGTTAATTCATGCTTGCCCAAATTAAAGATCTTGCTGCTAACCTGGCCCCCCGTTTGATCGAGATTCGTCGCCATCTGCACAGCCACCCTGAATTAAGTGGACAGGAATACCAGACAGCCGCCTACGTAGCAGGAGTTCTGTCATCTTGTGGACTCCAGGTTGCAGAGGGCGTTGGTAAGGTTGGCGTGATTGGTGAGTTGCGCGGTCAGGGAAATGACTCCCGCCTGCTGGCAATCCGCACAGACATGGATGCGCTGCCAATCCAGGAGCGCACTGGCTTACCGTTTGGGTCGCGGCAACCCGGAGTGATGCATGCCTGTGGGCATGATGTCCATGCAACCGTTGGTTTAGGTACAGCAATGGTGCTTTCCCAACTCGGCGCGGCGCTACCAGGAAGCATCCGTTTTCTGTTTCAGCCAGCCGAAGAAACGGCGCAGGGAGCGGCGTGGATGGTACAGGATGGTGCCATGGAAGGCGTCACTGGGATTCTGTCGGTGCATGTATTTCCGTCCATTCCGGCAGGGGTGATTGGCATTCGCTATGGCGCGTTGACGGCAGCAGCCGATGACCTGGAGATCACGATTTTGGGCGAGTCGGGGCATGGTGCCCGTCCCCACGAAGCGATCGACGCGATCTGGATTGCATCCCAGGTGATCACCGCACTGCAGCAGGCCATTAGCCGTACCCAAAATCCCCTGCGTCCAGTTGTGCTCACGATCGGCCAGATCAACGGTGGCCGTGCTCCGAATGTGATTGCTGAACAGGTAAAGCTATTGGGAACTGTGCGATCGCTCCATCCCGAAACCAGCGCTTCTTTACCCAGCTGGATTGAACAAATTGTGGCGGGCGTCTGTCAGATCTACGGTGCTCGCTATGAATTCAACTACCGTCATGGGACGCCTTCGGTGCAAAACGACACAGCGATGACGCATCTGCTGGAAACGGCAGCGGCAGAAGCCTGGGGCGATCGCGGCATTCAAATGCTCCACGAACCCTCACTGGGGGCTGAAGACTTCTCTATTTATCTGCAACATGCGCCAGGAAGCATGTTTCGTCTGGGGGTTGGGTTCAAAGACCGACATAACTATCCCCTCCATCATCCCCAGTTTGCGGTCGATGAGGCGGCAATCATCACGGGCGTTGTGACTCTGGCGTACGCTGCCTATCGCTACTGGCAAACAGCACCCAAGCACCCAAGCCATTAATCTACCTTGCGATAAATCTACCTTGCGGTGGAGTAGCCAAATCGCGGCTGTTCGCTACACATGAGGTGGAGCATTATGGAAATCAGCATGGCCGCCACCAAACCACTTAAGGGCTTAGAGCTAGTCGATTGCGCCAAGGCAAACGCCAAACAGGGGTCGGAAACGGCTGCCAATCTCTGCGGCTACGGCACTGACCTCAATACCTTCAAGCAAGAATTGCAGCAGGCGTGCCAGGATATGGGCGTTGAGTTTCACGAGCTCAGCGACCTGATTACCGATCAACAACGGCCACTTCGGTTAGGCGAAGGTGAGATCATCGCGCCGGAATCCACCTCAGAACTCTAACGATCATCGCGCACACCGATCACAACACGGGTGCAAGCAGCACATTGCGTGGACGTTACGAGCACCGCCTTTGGACGGTTCGTCCGAGAGCCGATCGACCAGTCATGATCGAGACAATGCTTTGAATGCCGTTGTCAGGACGATCGGGTTGCACTAAGATAGCCCGATGACTGATCACACGCATCCACTGCATCCCTGGAAGGTGTTAGACACCCAGGAAATTTTTACCGCTCCGCCCTGGATCAAGCTATCCGTGCAAAAGGTTGGCCTGCCGGACGGCAGAATCGTTGAGGATTACTACCAAATTGCGCTCCAGGAGTACGCCGTCATTTTTGCTCAAACTGCTGATGGGCGCGTGATCATGGAGCGACAGTATAAGCACGGTATTGGGCGGGTGAGTCTGGCCTTACCCGGCGGGGCGATTGAACCGGGCGAAGATCCTTTAGTGGCCGCCCAACGAGAGCTACTCGAAGAAACTGGCTACGTGACTGACACCTGGCAAAGTCTGGGCTGTTTTGTGGGCAGCGCTAACTATGGCTGTGGTAAGGCCCACATGTTCATTGCCCGTAATGCACAGTACATTACGGCACCCAATTCTGGCGATCTAGAAGAAATGGAAATTGTCCTGCTGTCTCCTGAAACCTTGATGACTGCCATACGTCAGGGAGAGATAGTGGTGTTGGGCGCGGTCGCAGCGATCGCGCTGGCGCTGAATCCACAATTCAGCCTATGATTTCACCAGTGGAATTGAGCAATTGGTCATACAGGCGTCTAAGGCGGGTGTATCAAACCCTTCTCAGCTTGATTACACGCAAAGGATTGGTGTGAGGATTTATGACAACAACCCCCTATCTGTCTGTCGTTGCCACGGCACGGAATGATAACCATGGCGGCAATATGCTGCGACGGATGCAAATCTTTATCAATGGTCTGCTAGAGCAGTGTCGTCGCCATCAGTTAGACGCTGAACTGATCATTGTTGAATGGAATCCTCCCCCCGAAAATCCCTCCCTGGCGGAGGTGCTATCCTGGCAGGTTGACGGTAGCCCTTGCGTGGTCAGAATTATTCAGGTGCCGCCTGAACTGCACCAGCGGCTCAATCATGCGGCATCCCTCCCTCTGTTTCAGATGTTGGCCAAAAACGTTGGCATTCGTCGAGCGAGGGGCCAATTTGTACTGGCCACAAATATTGATTTACTCTTTTCTGATGCACTGTTTCAGTTCATTGCCTCCCGCCAGCTTGAAGAAAAAACGTCCTACCGGCTCGATCGCCATGATGTGCAATCGGACGTTCCCCTGGAAGCGCCTTTCGATGAGCAATTAGACTACTGTGCCCAGAACATCATTCGAATTTGCTGCAAAGATGGCTTTCAGGCCGGGACAATTGTGGAGCACACAGAAGAAGTACCGGAAATTTGCATCGAGCCACCTCAAGCCACCTGGTACAAGGCTGCTCTGGAACCCGCGGCTCCTCTGCTGCCACCGCTGCGTCGGGCCTATCGCCGTCTCCTGCCGAAGCGCCTCAGAGACGCTGTCTTGAACACTGTTCCGCTGGATGTCAGAGAATGGTTCATCGATCGAGGCTTGCTGACTGTCCAGCCCCCGCCACCAGAGCCTGTCGCTCCACCCGTCGAGGAAATCGTGGATCCCTGGCAATATCCGAGACTGCATACTAACGCTTGCGGTGATTTTACGCTGATGTCTAAGGCTGACTGGCTTGCCATTCGAGGGTATCCAGAATGGGAGATCTTTTCATTTCATTTGGACTCAGTACTGCTTTATATCGCACACTATGCTGGCATCAAAGAGGTGATCCTGGACGATCCAATGCGGATGTATCACATTGAGCACACCTCTGGCTGGACACCAGAAGCAGAGCGATCGCAAACGCTCAATAAACGTCTGGCACGGTTGCGTCTGCCTCAACTGAGCAACGAGCAGTTGGATTCGATCGCGCGTTTGATGCAGCAGTTAAACAAGCCCCTCATTTTCAATGACGAGAATTGGGGAATGGTTGCAGAAACGCTGCCAGAAACGACGATCGCCAGCAGCGATCGTGTACAGGCAATGACCGCCAGTGTTTCACTCACGAATTAGAATTTGTTGCCGTCTGGGAGCACGCGATCGTCTCCCAGTTGTTGGTTCGAAGGCTACTCTGGGCTACGGCGGTCTGCAAAGAACAGGTATGTCCCAACGCCTCGTTACGGTGTAATGTTGTTCCAACTTAAATGGATCTGATGAACAACAAAGTTGTATCACTGCGTTCGCGCTCAAACCGATTGCTGCAGTCAATTCAACGGTTCAGCTCATCTGGCAGTAGCGCTATTCAATCTTTAGATCCTGCCAATCAAAAAGCATCTTTTTTTATTGAAATTGCCTTTATTGCTGGGCTAATTGTTTATACTATCAGCCTTTTAGCAAAGTGCCTTGTAACGCCCTGGTACTACACGTCTGACGAAGTCGTCTATACCGCTGAGATCGTCAAGTTTTTAGACTTAAATTTTAATCAAAACTTTTTTGATATTCCGGGAACGCCATTTATGTTCCTGACCACAATCTTATGGGCAGTCTGGTATGGGTTGCTGTACATTACTGGACACGCCAGCACCGCTGTCGGAACCCGGCTTTTTACGTTTCAACATCTGCAAGACTTGTATTTTTTGATGCGCTTGCTGGTGCTGATCTTTTATGCCAGTTCCATCGCGCTTACCTATATTTGCGGTAAGCGTTTAACCAACGCGGTGGGCGGTTGTGTGGCTGCTTTGTTTCTGGCGCTTTTCTTTCCATACGCCAGTTACAGCAGCTTTGTCAGAACGGAGTCAATGGGCATTACGCTCGCGCTAACGGCGCTCTATCTAGTGTTAGAGGCGCTTACTTTTGGCAAAGTAAAATATTTTTTGATTGCCGGTATTTTATCTGGTGTGGCAGCGGCGGCTAGATTTCATTTTGCCCTTGCTACGTTACCAGTGATTATTTCACTTTACTTTTTCACCAGACGACAATGTGGCAAGCCTGTTCAAGAGTCAACTCCTGGCTCTGTCAATAACGAGAAAACCAACTCCGTCAGCGATGAAGTAGTTGGAAATCGACCGCTTTGGTCGCTAATTTTGTCATCTTTGATTGGGGCTTTCTTTGTCACGGGTGGAGTTATTACGCTCCTGATCAGCCTGCATTTAGTTCAGCCTAACTTTCTAACACACGCGATGCTGATTACTGTCGAGAGTAATAGTGTCGATGAGGTCATTAAAGGTCTGACCTTGATGCGAAAGCTGTGGCTATTTTTAGCCATGGTTTCTCTTGCTTTTTTCATCGCTTTGCGGATTCCAAAACTTCGCGATCGCGTGCGAAAGATATTGAATCCTGCCATCATATTGATTGTCAGTGGATTTGGAGTTGGTTTTGTTTTGGGAACGCCTACTTTCCTCTGGCGAGGTTCCCATCTTTTGCGAAGTATTCAGTTTTATGGTGATTGGATCGATCAAAAGCGTCAGAAGTTAAGTCTATTAGGCCAACTCTTTGATGTATATTCCAGCTACTGGAAAGTAATTACACCAACCATTGGCCTGACCTGGTTGCTAATTGTTGGTGCGGTGCTCATCATTCTTAGGCGCGATCGCACCCTTTATCCAATATTGATTGGTTGCGCAATGGCATTTATCTCGCAGCCAATCTTGCTAGTGATTGCCCCTTATCGTGTCGATCCCTGGCTCCCTTATTTGACCATTGTGCAAGCTTACCCGCTAGCTGTTGTTTATCAGATGTTGGCTCAGCTCAATCGTCAAAAACTCCTGTTTCAGCTATTTAGCCTGAGCATGATGATTTTGATTGGCACTTCTGTTGTCCATAATGGTGTTCAGGTCGCATCTAACAATATTGAGCAGATGTTGATACCGAGATTGAATGCTGTTGCACAGGTAACCAACTGGCTTGAGGCAAATACTGATTCAAACGCTGAGATCTTTCTATCGTATTTCTCGTTTAATAAAGCAATGTTTTACACATGGATAGAGCAGCAAGGGGCGAAAGTACCGAAGAAGATTAGAGAAACGAGACATTACTATCCCTGGTGGAGCAATCGATCGGCGTTACAAAACCATGCTGGATATCTGGTTGCGACTCAAGCAGATCTTGTGTCCAAAAACTACTGGGACAGTAAGCAGCCTGGTGAAGGGGTCGATCCATTTACAGAAAAAGCGTTTACAAGAGTAGCGAGTTTTGCTGGCGGTGGTTATCAGTTCGGTATCTTTCGATTTGATTCTAAGCCGTCTCAACCCGATTAATTGGTTGTCAAAGCTTTAGCTCTTTTGAATCACAATTAGCAGGTATGGTGGTGGCGTCGCACTATCAGTTCAAAGCGGCTCGGTTCTCGTCCCATGCCCAAATTGCGCGGCAGCTTTGGTCGCGGGCTGCGATAGTCCCAAGAAGTATTGTGAACACGGATTCTCGCGAATTTTTTCGTAGAAATTCTTGAACAAGAGTTGACCAGGGGAAGAGCGACGATACATCGGCAAGCTTATGCAGATTTTTAAGGGTCTCGACTTATACCGATCCTGAATTATTTGTGAAAATAAAGGGAGTTGTGAAAGGTTTCCCTGCGGGAAAGCCTTTTCACAATCTAGATGGGATCGCTATAGTAGATTCCTTGGTTCTAATAAAGGCGTCTGCGATTAAGTTCTTTAAAGTGCTCTTTATCGAGCGAACATTCTAATCGATCGATTGGAAATAAAGTCATGTGTAATTCGCGTTTGTGGTGCGTAGGTTGATGTATTAAATGGCTGGGGTAATAGCGCGGTAGGAAATTGCTTCAGCAGTGAAATCTTCCCATTGGATTCATAGCGTAAAGCGATGATTTGACTATAAGGAACTTGATTAAATTGTTCTGTTACGCCTTTCCCGTCCCATTTCATGCCCTTGGCTGTAAAGCTCCAGGAATTGTCAGTTGGCTGGGTGCCATCGGCGTAAATAAAGTGGCCAACAGTAGTTCGATCAGGATATAGCAGTTGGATCGGAAAATCGAACCATAGCGCGGCACCAAAGGGATCGTTTTCGTACGCTTTGGGCAGATTGGTTAGCAAAATGAGCGTTTGTTTTTCAACATTGGGTACGAGGTGTGCAATCTGCTCCATAACGCTGCGATGAATTTGCCAGCGGTAGGCATGAAATCCTTGGAGATAGACGCCAGCCCTGACGCCATTGAAGACAATCACCGAACACGCCGCGATCGCTAAAAGCGCGCGATAGTGGCGGGTGGGCATAAGTTTGGTAAGCAGCAAAATGCCTGCTCCGAGTGTGATTGCCGCTCCAAACCCAGATAGCATTTGCGTGCGCCAAAAGATGGTATTGCCTGCCAGTAGCAGATACACCGGAAAGCTGAGGAGTAGAATCATCACGCCAATCCCGAACCCTACCAGTAGATGAGCGGTAGGCGGCAACTTTACTCCCAGGAATCCTGATGGCGACAGTAAGTACGCACCGATGATAAAGGCAGCGGCACACAATCCTGCGATCGCGGGTGCCAGGATCGCAATCCCAAAAGGAGACATTGTTGCCGCCCAGCGCCAGAACTGCAAACTCTGCTCTAGATTCAGGATCCAATCGTGCGTGATAGCAGCAGCACTCATATCAGGTCGCAGAACAGAAGTCTGATAGGTACTCACTCTAGCAACCAGATACTTTTCAACCTGGAGGTATCCATAGATGGCGGGAATGATGTACCAGACAACCGCTGTCAGCCACAGCCGACGACTTAACCTGGGACGCAGGGCAAAGAGAATGATGGGCACACTCAAGATGAGAAAGTATGGGCTCTCATATGTCCACAAACAAATGTAGAGCGGTAGCAGGGATGCTGTTAAAAAAAAGATGGCACGTCCCGGCTTGTGGGCTAACCAGCTTTCTAGCAAAAGGTAGATTGCCAGTGCCAGACATGCCATGAAGCCAAACTGGTGCAATTGCCCAATCCAATTGAGTGCCACGTCAGAAGCATGAACGATGACCAGCGCTCCCACTAAAAACGCCACGATTGAATATGCAGGCCAGATCCGACGAAAGATGAGAAAGGTCAGGATGCCTCTCGCCCACCAGAGCATGCCATAAAGCAGTTGATAAGTGACATAACTCCCATTGCCCTTACCAAGCAGGTATCCTAAGCCTAAAAACAGGCTGTTGTAAGGGCGGAGGGTATCGTCATAAATTAAACAATCGTGTAAGCTCTTTTGGCAGGCGACGGGAAAGCCTGTTTCAAATGTCAACCCTCGATCGAAGGCAAACATTCCCCACATACCCATGACGAGTATCCAGTAGGTGAGCAACGTTATGAGAATCGGTCGCCACTGGGTATTGTGAGGGGCAGGAGTCGTATTGGTTAAGTCGTTCATGCATCGTCCTGCTAAACGCGATCGTGATAGCAAACTGCTAGGTCACATTCTGGCAGCAAGGGAGTCGTTTGGGGTGACGATCGCCCTTTTTGCGATTGCAACCGGGGGTTTGCTGTGGCAAGTGCTGGGGCAGATTGGGATCACACTCATTGGGCAGGATAGCAGCTTTACGCTCTGGTCTTTCTGGTTGCCCAGTTGTGCCCTCTGGCTGAATCAGGATGTCATGATAACGGACTACTCGGCATTTCCGTTTCAACAAAATCTGCTACTGGTACTTTCGCCGCTGGGAAGCCTTTTGTACTTTGGGTTGAGGGGACTGAGGTTGAGTCCACCCCTTGCGTTTAATTTGCTGTATGGGGTCAGTGTCATTTTTACAGGCTGGACTACGGCGGCGTACCTGCGGTACTTCGGTCTCCCAAAAGCCGGATCGCTGTTTGCAGGGGTGCTGCTCGTTTTTAGCCCCGTCATGCACTATCAGTTAAGTCATGGACACCCTGACTTGATGGCGCTGGGCTGGATACCGCTGGGTTGTCTGGTATGGGAGCAGGTGCGATCGCGACAACGGCACAGCGTTTGGTTGGCACTCGTCTGGGTGGGTACCGTGCTCACCAGTGTGCCACTCACGTTGCTGGCGCTTGTGGTGTGGTTGCCTTACATCACAGTGAGCATTCTCCAGACACGGGAGGAAGAGCGGCACTGGCTAATTAACTCAATGCTGGTGCAAGTGCTCGTTTGGGTGGCTGTTTGTATGACCTATCCCTTACCAGGTCTATTTAAGACGTGGGTTGGCTTAGCGCCACCAGCCGAAGCCACCGCTTTGCTGACCAATGTGTGGCAGCTTACGGTAGCTACAGGATTCATTGGCTTGGTATGGGTTGCGTTGGCAGTGCTGGCGATCGCGTCCTTGTGGCGGGATACTTTTGTGCAAACAAAGCATTCGCAGGCAACCCGTTCAGCCCCCCCCGTTGATCGAACGATTGCAGGGTTCTGGTTGGGCATGGGGCTGCTGAGTCTGCTTTTGGCGCTGATTCCTGCGGGAAGCGGCTGGTTTTCTACTCATCAGCAATGGCTCTCCCCCGCCGATTGGATCGCACTTGCCAGCGTATCCTTTTGTCTTTTGATCGCGTTCGGGCTGGCGTCCGTCTGGCAACGATGGGAACTCGGCGATCATCGGGTAAGGGTACTGGCGATGATGCCGCTAGTAGTGTTAGTAGTAACGATCGCGCTGCGACCAGCCCCGCCAACTGTTGCCTGGAGACCTTCCCCTGCTTACACCGCCATTGGTAAAGAACCGGGCGACTACGCTTTGTTGGAAGTCCCGTTTGGCATTCACTCACTGACCAATGGGCGACAGTTTGGCAGTGGGTTTGACTTGCAGCAGTATGCTGTCATTCATCGCAAGCGTACCTTAAACGGCAATATCGCTGGTTCGGGAACCGATGCCTTCAATACTGATACTCACTCACTGCTCTTGCGAGCCTTGGCGGGACAGCCGTTTGTACCGACAGCGTCGATCACGGCGGAACTTCAGACACTCGTTCAAAGTCAACAAATTGGCTATGTCGTCGTTCAGTTAGCCCGCTTGCAACCAGGCCAGCAGACACAAATCTTTGGGCTTTTTGATACTAAAACTTCAGGTTTGTGTAGAGTGTTTAGAGATTCAAGTACAGTTGTGTATCGAACGAAATGGCATCCATTTGATTGCAATCAGCCGTTGATGTTAGTAAATAGCCCGTGAGTGAGTGGATCTAACAATTAGTTATGCAAGGCGCTTCTCCCTATCAGTTTAAGGGCGATCGGTTTTCGTCACACGCGCAAATTGCGGCGAAGCTATGTGAACTGGCGGCGATCGTGCCAGTCCGGCCCTTTATCGTATTGGATGTGGGCTGTGCTTCTGGCTTTCTCCGGCAATTTCTGCCAAGCCCTGATTTTTATCTCATTGGCATTGAGCGCGATCCTGTCCTGGTGGCGCAAGCGCGTCAAACCTATGATGAGGTGCATCAAGCCGATGTTTCTCCTGACCTGACGCTTTCCTTCAAGCCCCCCCACGCGGTGGTACTGGCAGATATCCTGGAGCATTTACCCTACCCGGAACCAGCGTTGACTGGGTTGCTAAAGCGCCACATAATACCAGGGACGCCAACGATCATCTCTTTGCCTAACATTGCACATCTGTATATTCGTCTTGGCTTGCTGTTGGGTCAGTTTAATTACAGCGATCGCGGCATTCTCGATCGCACTCACCTTCGCTTTTACACATTGCGCACAGCTCAACAACTCTGTATTGATTGTCAGATTCAGCTCCAGTCGATCGCTGTAACGCCAGTCCCTCTGCCAATGGTTCATCCCCTTTTTGGTGAAGGGCAAATGCTTTTTCCGGTGCATGCCCTCAGTGCTTTTTTGGCTTCGCTCTTCAAAGGTCTGCTCGCCTATCAGTTTATTCTTAGTGGAGTTTATGAACCCTAATTCTTCTCCCAAGCCGCATCGCGTGATCGTCGTGATGCCTGCTTATAATGCGGCTAAAACGCTCAAAATGACCTACGATGACCTGCCTCACGATGCCGTTGACGGTATTATTCTGGTCGATGATGGTAGTCGCGATGAGACAATTCGGATTGCTCAAGCGCTGGGAATTAGGGTGTTTGCCCATAAAGGTAACTTCGGCTACGGGGCCAACCAGAAGACCTGCTACCTCGAAGCATTAAAGGAAGGCGCGTCGATCGTCGTCATGGTGCATCCTGACTATCAGTATGACCCCACCCTGCTACCGGAACTCATCCGCCCAATCGCCGAAGGGCAATGTGATATTGTATTTGGCTCTCGTATGAAAGGGGTTTCAGCATACAGGCAGGGAATGCCCTGGTGGAAGTACATCGCCAATATTGCGCTGACCTGGTTGGAGAATAAAGTCTTTGCGCTCGACTTGTCCGAATTTCATACCGGCTATCGGGCGTATAGTCGCGAAGTGCTGGAAACCGTCAATTTTCTGTCTAACTCCGATGGCTTCATCTTTGATCAGGAGATTGTGGCGCAGTTCGTGGCGGGTAGCTTTCGGATTCAGGATATCCATGTCCCCACACGCTACTTTCCAGAAGCTTCCAGCGCCAGCTTCGTTGCCAGCACAATTTACGGTCTGGGTATCTTAGGGCTGCTGGCGCGGTATCTGTTGCACCAGACGGGTTTGCGGTGATCGACTCAGTTTGTCTGCCATCCACAGCGTTACAGTCCGAGTGCGGCTGTGGAAACGGTCGGAACGTTGCCCTGACGGCGATCGCGCGATCGCCGTCGGTAGACCGACTACCGTTATATGCCGCTGGCACCAGTTAAACGGTATGCTCTGGAGAGACATTAGCACCCGTGAATCGGCTGCGTTGAATTTAAACGAGAACCTAACCCTGACGATCCATGCGACTGAGCCAATTTTTTGAAGCAACGCCTGTCCAGCAAGTGAAGGATTACTGGAATAGTCGTCCTTGCAATATTCGCCACTCCACCAAGCCGATTGGTACACGTGAATACTTCGATGAGGTCGAAGCCCGGAAGCACTTTGTGGAGCCGCACATTCCAACGTTTGCTGAATTTGAGCGTTGGGACGGCAAAAAGGTGCTGGAAATTGGCTGCGGGATTGGCACGGCCATGATTAACTTTGCGCGATCGGGCGCACAGGTTACGGCTGTTGATCTATCCGATGAATCGCTCAAGCTTGCCAAACAGCGGGCTGAAGTGTACGACCTGAACGATCGAATCAATTTTTACCACGGCAATGCGGAGGAGCTGAACCAATGGCTGCCCCCAGAAACCTATGATCTCGTTTATTCGTTTGGTGTCATTCACCACACTCCCCATCCGGAGCGCGTAATTGAGCAAATCCGGCACTACGTCAAGCCCGGTAGCACCATCAAAATCATGGTCTACTACCGCTATTCCTGGAAAGTGCTATGGATCGTGTTGACCTATGGCAAAGGGCAGTTTTGGCGGATTAATGAACTGGTAGCCCGCTACTCCGAAGCCCAGGAGGGGTGTCCTGTTACCTATATCTACTCAAAGCAAGAAGCGAAAGAACTGCTGCAAGGGTTTGATGTCATTGATATGCAGGTCGATCACATTTTTCCGTACTATATTCCAGACTACAAGCAGTATAAATACACTAAAGTCTGGTATTTTCGCTGGATGCCGCAGCCACTGTTTCGGTGGCTGGAGAAAACGTTTGGTTGGCATTTATGCGTGACCGCGCGGGTGCCAAGTGAACCGTTAAATGACTAAGCTCTTCCCCCAGCAAGACCGATGCGCCATCCTGTCTTTGATCAGTTTGAAATCCTTACAAGCAGTGAAATTCCACCAGAGTTTCACTATGGTTTTCTCGGCGAAGTGAGACGAAAAGCATTTGATGATGGCATCGACATAGTTTTGGGGCTGCAAACGAAAAGCTACGCTCCAGAAGAGCTTCGCCGTGGCGACTATCCAGAATTCAATGAGGAGTATTTCGAGTGGGTGGATGTATTGGAAACGGCGATCGAGGCGACTCAATCGTTCACCGTGATCGAGCTTGGTGCTGGCTATGGCAGATGGCTGGTGCGAGCGGCGCTTGCTGCCAGACGGTATCACGGCAACCATCTACCGATTAAGCTGATTGGGGTAGAAGCAGAACCAACCCATTTTCAGTGGTTGAAAGAGCACTTGCGCGATAACGGCATCGACCCTGAGGCGCATGAGTTGATTGAGGCTGCTGTGGACGAACAGGACGGCGAAGTCTTTTTTCACATCGGCAAGCCAGACGAATGGTACGGGCAGGCGATCGCCCAAAACACGGATACGGCGTCAGCGTCGGTTCAACGAGTCAAGGCCGTGAGCCTGAGTCGGATTTTGAGTCCGCTCGACTTGGTAGACCTGATTGATTTGGATGTCCAGGGGGCGGAATTTGTTGTGCTGAGAGGCGCGATCGCCGCACTCAACGAAAAAGTCAAGCGTGTGCACATTGGTACGCATGGTCACGATATTGAACGGCAGTTGAGACAGCTTTTCCGGCAAAGCGGCTGGTACAAGCTCAATGACTATTCCTGCCAGTCAACTGAAACAACGCTGTGGGGAGACATGGTGTTTGGGGATGGGGTGCAGACCTGGGTGAATCCCCGATTATCACCAGTGTCACCGACTGCAGAAGCGCTCAGTCAGTTACAGCAAGTACTGGCGACCTCAGAAGCGCGTGAAGCGCGGTTGCAACTGCGTCTAGAGTCATTGCAGCAGGACTATGAGCAACTACAAATCACCCTGAAACAGTTGCACCAAGACCATAGTCATCTACAGCAAGACTCCGATCAACTACGAGTTAAGTTGGATCAGGCGCAATCAGAGACCAAGCACTTCAAAGCGTCTACAGACCACTTGCAAGCTGTGATTGCGGCAATGAAGAGCAGCAAGTTTTGGCAACTGAGGGAGGCATGGCAGCGGTTGAAGCGAACCGTTGGATTGGCATCAAACTAACAGCAGGGTTTTGAATCGATCGTGGCGAGACTCATGGGCATCACACCAGCTTCAGCAATCTGGCATCAGCGGCAGGCTGTAGCAGACTCACGCGATCGCCTGTCAAAGCTCTCGATCGCCGTTGACTGGCAAAATGACCTGGCCCTCTATCAATGGGCGCAGTGGTTGGCGATGGCGCTTGAGTTTAAGCCTGACTTGATCATTGAGCTGGGACGCTTTATGGGCAACTCCACCTGTGTGTTTACCGAAGCGGCCAACCAGCTAGGTAACTGTCAGGTCGTGAGTCTTTGTCTCTCAGACAACTGGCAAACGACGATCACCGATCGGGTTGCCAGAGTGGTGCCACCAGGCTGGTTTCGGCCGCTGGATGCTCAAATTGGTGACATTCTCGCGGTTGATGTGCCAGCGCTTATCAAAGATAAACGGCGGATTCTGGTGCTCTGGGATGCTCACGGGTTTGAGATTGCTGGCTTTGTGCTGGGTCATCTGCTACCGCTGATACGGCATCACGATCACCTGGTCATCATGCATGACATCAGTGATGCACGTTACGTGGGCGAGGCGTCTCGTGACTATAACGGCAGGGGCTTATGGCAAGGTGGACATGCTGGCGACGAACGCATGGTGCTGGGCCATCTTCATACAGCGGTGCCCCAAACAATCTCTATCCTTGACTTTACATCGAGAAATCGACTGGCGCTATACTCGTCTGACCACAGCTATCACACGGAACTCACCAAGGATCAGGTCGTGGCATTGCGTGCGCAATTGGGCGATGAATTTTTCCAGATAAATGGTCACTGGTTCTGGTTTACGTTGAACGATAAGAACGACACAGACACCATCTACTTTCCAAAATTTCCACCGCCAGCCTCTCATTCTGTGGAGAGTGATTCTGCGGCGTCTCAGGCAGAGATCGCGCACTTGCGGGCTATCATCGCCGCTATGGAAAGCAGCAAATTTTGGCAATTACGCACCGCTTGGTTCAGGCTCAAGCAAGCACTCAAAGGAGGACGCGATCGCTAAATGCCTATGTTGACTTTGTTTGCCATTCCAAAAGCATTCGTCGGGCACATTGGCACGATCCAGCGCAACGCCATTATGAGCTGGACATTGCTGCGGCCTCGGCCCGAAATTATTCTATTGGGGTTTGATGAGGGGACAGCCGAAATCGCGCAGGAGTTCAATCTCACCCATATTCCCGATATTGAGTGCAACGAACAGGGCACTCCTTTGATGAGTTCTCTGTTTGCACTGGCCCAGACGCACGGGAAAGGGCCGCTGTTTGCTTACGTCAACTCTGACATCGTTCTGTTCAATGACTTCATGGCGGCGATCCAGCAGCTACCCGCCGGGCCATTCATGATGTTGGGGCAGCGCTGCGACCTGGACGTTCAGGCCCCGATCGACGTTCAGGCCCCTGATTGGGAACAGCAATTGCGCGATCGCGCCCATACGGCGGGTCGGCTTTGCGGCCCCTGGTCAATGGACTATTTTGTGTTCGCGCCCCCGCTATACCAGACCGTTCCGCCGTTTGCGATCGGGCGACTATTTTTCGATAACTGGCTTTGCTACGAGGCGATCCGGGCCGATGTCCCTGTAATTGACGCGACCGAAGCGGTGCTTGCCATCCACCAGAACCACGACTATGCCCATTATGCTCAGGGGTATGAGGGCATCTGGAAAGGACAAGAGGGCAATAACAATTTAAAGTTGCTCGGTGGCATGGACTATAACTGCTTCCAGATCAACTGTGCCAACTGGACAATGACTACGGCAGGCTTGAAGCCGCCGGACTGGACAACCGCTCGCCTGAAACGCTGCCTTGAAATGCTGCCACTGGTGCGGCCAGAATTTGGCAGTTGGGCGGCACTGCTGAACTATTTGCTGGATCATCGGTTCTACAGCGATTTGGATGAGGCCCAGATGACAAAAATACTGCAAAATCTGGGCGAAGCGCTATTTTCGCAGCGCGATCGCTGGTTTGCGCTTTCCCTGGATGGCGATGCCGAAGCGCCTTCGATCTATTTACTGCCACCGAGCAAACGCGATGAGCTTGAGCGACTCAAACTGCATGTGCATCATACTCAGGCCACGATCGAGCAGTTAACAAATCGTCTGGCCGCGATCGAAACCAGCAAATTCTGGCAGTTACGCAAACTGTGGTTTCGGCTTAAGCGATCGCTCAAGCTCACCCAGGAAGTGCCATGAGCACTGGTTGGCACCGCTATGATCCTGGTGTCTCACCCGAATCTAGTTGATTTGAGCAATGTCTGTCCTTAAGAGTCTCAGCAAAAGTTTAAAAAAATCCTGCTAAAATCGTCAGCAGGCTAAATCGAGCAAAACGAGTGGCCAGAGTGAGTGGAGTGAGGAGCGTAAATCTGTGACGGAACGGCAAACAGTCTCCGTAGTTGGGTTGGGCAAGTTGGGTGCGCCAATGGTTGCCTGCCTTGCCGAGAAAGGATATTCGGTCATCGGGGTTGATGTTAACCCGGAAGCGATTCGCAAGGTGAATGAAGGACTGGCCCCCGTCCAGGAGCCAGGGCTGGATGAGATGTTGCACCGCAATCGCGATCGTATCCGGGCGACAGCGGATTATAACGATGCGATCGCCCACTCGGATGTCACCTTTATCATCGTGCCGACCCCCAGTGACCCCAACGGTCATTTCTCGCTGAAGTATATTTTGGCAGCGGTGGCACAAATTGGTGCCGTGCTGCGTCACAAAGAGCGGTTTCATCTGGTGGTCATCACCAGTACCGTGATGCCTGGTTCCACTGGTAACGAAATTTGTGCCGCCTTGGAAGCAGAATCGGGCAAGCGCTGTGGTGAAGGGTTTGGCCTGTGCTACAGCCCCGAATTTATTGCGCTGGGCAGCGTCATCCACGACATGCTGTACCCTGATTTCATTTTGGTGGGTGAATCTGACCCCAAATCGGGTGCTATTTTGGCTGATATTTATCGCAATCTGGCCAGCAATAATCCGCCTGTGTCCCACATGAATCTGGTCAATGCGGAACTGGCCAAAATCTCTGTGAACACCTTTGTCACCACCAAAATATCCTACGCCAACATGCTTGGGGAAATCTGTGAGCGGATTCCAGGGGCAGACATTGATGTGGTCACAAGCGCGATTGGCCAAGATACCCGCATTGGTAAAAAGTATTTAAAGGGCGCTACGGGCTACGGTGGCCCCTGCTTCCCTCGCGACAATGTTGCCTTTGGTTCACTCGCGTCCTCGGTCGGTGCTAATGCCGCGATCGCGGAAGCCACCGATGTGATTAACCGCAGGCAGGCCGCCCGGATTGTCAGCCATTTGTTGCCCAGCCTGACGCCAGGAGTGAAAGTGGGCATTCTTGGTCTTGCTTATAAGCCTGATACCAACGTTATTGAAGAGTCTCAAGGCATTGCCCTGGCTCAAGAGCTACTGTCCAAAGGGATTTCCATTGTCGTGTACGATCCACTGGCGCTGGAAAATGTACGCCAGGTTTTGGGTGCTCAACCGGAGTACGCCGCAACCGCACAAGACTGTGTTCAGCGTGCGGATGTCGTTGTGATTACAACCCCCAGTAGCGTATTTAAAACGCTTGAACCGGCTGATTTAAAGTCGCACAACGCCGCCAGACCGAAAATTATGCTGGATTGCTGGCGCGTGCTGGATCGCGATCGATTCGCGACTGTATGCGAGTACAGAGCACTTGGAGTCGGTTGAAGTCAACCAATCCTCCCCCATTGAGATGGCTTCTGGTGGATCAATATTGGGGCTGACATTGCACTGAGTTCTGGGGTCGGGCCGCGGGCGCATTGAGATAGACTGGAGCATTTTCAATTTTTCTGGTGCAACGGTTTCAAATAGTGAGGAGTGACAACATGATTGTAGTTTGTGGTGCAGGCGGGTTTATTGGCGGTCACCTTGTACAGGCGCTAATTCAACAGGGCCACGAGTCGGTAAGAGCGGTTGATGTCAAGCCGCTGGATGAGTGGTATCAGGTGTCTCAGCAAGCCGAAAATTTGGTGCTTGATTTGCAGGTCAAAGAGCACTGTGAACGGGCGCTGTATGGTGCCAGCACGGTCTATAATCTGGCCGCCGATATGGGTGGCATGGGCTTTATTGAAAACAACAAAGCGCTCTGCATGTTGAGTGTTTTGATCAATACCCATTTGTTGATGGCTGCCCATAAGCATCAGGTCGATCGCTTCTTCTTTGCCTCTTCTGCCTGTGTGTATCCTGCTTACCGCCAGACCACACCCGAAGTTGTGCCGCTCAAAGAAGTCGATGCCTACCCCGCGATGCCGGAAGATGGCTATGGCTGGGAGAAGCTGTTTAGCGAACGCATGTGCCGCCACTACACCGAAGATTTTGGGTTGATTACTCGCGTTGCCCGTTACCACAATGTGTATGGCCCGTCGGGCACCTACGATGGTGGTCGCGAAAAAGCGCCTGCTGCAATTTGCCGCAAAGTCATTCAGGCAAAGCTGTCTGGCGTGCATGAAATCGAAATTTGGGGCGATGGCAACCAGACGCGCAGCTTCATGTATATCGATGACTGCATTAAGGGCACGATCGACCTCACCGCTAGCGATATCACCGATCCCATCAATTTGGGTAGCAATCAACTGGTCACGATCAATCAGCTCGTTGATATTGTTGAGAATATTGCTCAAGTGAAGCTGAAGCGCACCTATAACCTGTCGGCACCCAAAGGGGTAAACGGCAGAAACAGCGATAACGCAATGATCCAGGCGTTGCTTGGTTGGCAGCCTAGCATTCGGTTAGAAGATGGCATGGAGCGTACTTACCGCTGGATTTATGACCAAATGACCAAAAATCGGGTTCTCGTTGGGAGTCTATGAACGCCTCGGATCCTATCGTTTCAGTGATCATGCCCTGCTACAACCAGGGCCAATATCTCGATGAAGCGATCGACAGTGTGCGGTCTCAGACTTACCAGAACGTCGAGGTCATTGTCATTAATGATGGCTCAACAGATGCGCTCACGATCGACATTCTTTGCAACTACCAGCAGCCGGGCGTCAGCATTATCCATACCGCCAACCGGGGGCCAGCCGCTGCTCGGAATACGGGGATTGAGCAGGCAAGAGGGGTCTATATTTTGCCTCTGGACGCAGATGATCGCATCGCGCCTACCTATCTGGAGCAAGCTGTCAAATGCCTGGATGCTGACCCCGGTGTGGGGATTGTCTATTGCGAAGCAGAATTTTTTGGTGAAAAGACGGGCCGATTTGAACTCCCAGCATTCAACTTTCCGGGTATTCTGCTGGGCAATATGATTTTCAACTCCAGCGTTTATCGTAAGGTTGACTGGGAAAAAGTGGGTGGTTACAAAGACCACTTCCACGGCTGGGAAGATTATGACTTCTGGCTATCGCTGCTGGAACTGGGTCGGGATGTCGTCAAGCTTCCCGATGTCTTGTACTTCTACCGCCAGGTTGCCAGTTCCAGAAGCAACTCCATGACGCGGCAGAACTGGATTGAGGACTATACACGGTTGTTCCAAAACCATTCTGACTTGTATGGACCCAATATGCGCGTTGTGTTCGAACATATTGTTGATTTGAGAGACGATGTGCATCGTACCCATACGCGTTTGGGGCAGACGCTGGATGAATTAGTGCAGACGCATGCCCGGCTAGAGCGGGTACAAACAGAACTGGCGACCCTGCAGAACAGTAAGTTTGGCCGTTTGTATAATCAATACATCAAGCTTAAGCAACGATTCCGTCACAAAACGGAGCAGTTGTCGCGCTGACCAGTATGGCTGCCTTGACGCCAGTTCAGTGATTTAACTACACCTCGTACCGGGACGCTTTGTGATTGCAGCCATCGGTTTTAATAACATCCCTCAAAAGCTGGTCAAACTGGGCAAGGTTTGGCGCGAACGGGGCACGCTGGGACTCCTCAAGTTTCTCCGACGACGACTGCAGGAAAGGTTGCAAGGTCAGTATACCTACGACACGTGGGTTGCCAACCATCGCCTGACGCCAGCCGCGATTCAGAGCGCTCAGAAGCAGATGGCGCTGTGGCCACTGCGTCCGACGTTTTCTGTCGTTATGCCGGTTTACAACGTTGAGGCGGAGTGGCTGGAAAAAGCGATTCAATCCGTGCGGCAGCAGATTTACCCGAACTGGGAACTCTGTATTGCCGATGACGCTTCTACCAAACCGCATATCAGGTCCATCTTGACCCGTTACA
>JAJPKC010000332.1 GCA_021323955.1 Oscillatoriales cyanobacterium Centralia_MAG_596
AGGATGACGTCCGAGTAAGGCGTTGAGTGCTTTCAGCATCGGTAGGACTCCACGATCGCGGGTCAACAGTTAAAAATACGGAAACGGTACTACTACCAGTATGCCAAGTCCTGCAAGCGCGATCGCAGCAGAAAACCCGAAGAGTTTCAGTCGATTTTGCCAGGGTGGTATATCCGTAGGTCGTTGAGCGGTTGGTCGGCGCGATCGGGACGGCGCTGATGGCACCATCCACAGCAATACGCTGCCCAGAGTCATCAATGTGCCCAAGATTGCCGCTGTCCCAGCAATCCAGGCAAGAGCCAACCAGAGGACTTGCGTCATAGGTTTTTCAAGTATCGCAGGCGTGTGCTATTTGGGATGAAACTGGGACTGTCCATCCCTAAAAGGCGTTGCTTTTCACTTTAATACGGCACCCTTTGGGAAAGTAGCGATAGTTGATCAGTTTTTGTTGTGCAAACTGGTGCCGACTTGATGGGTACAGGAATCGATCACAAGCCGCCGTACGAATCAAGTCAACACCAGTTTAATGCCACCTAGACATCGTAAATACGGCACTCAAGGGCATCAGGGCGATCGTCACAATAGCGATCGAAGTTTGTCTTTTGGGCGCTGTAGCGGCGATCGGCAGCAGCGGCTTGCATTTCTTCTACCGCATCCCAAGCGACGGCACATTCACTCGAGAGGTCACCATTTGTACTGCAAGCGGTGCGGGCTTGCTCAATCATGGTTTGGATCTGCTGCTGGAGATCTGTCGCCGCACTATCAACGTCTAGTAGCTTAGCCATGGGTACGAACTCCTAAAGATTGGGTTGGATGTAGCGTCAACCCGTTTACGGGCACGTTTGTTGCGCAGTGCCTAGTTACACTCTAGCGCGCGCCTTAAGGTCTGACAGTGCTGAAAACCCTTAATGCTGGATCGGCTGTACGCTCTGGCGTGGGTAAATTTCCGCATCAGACCTGGTGCTCAGCAAAACTTAACAGAGCCAAGCACTGAGATTCCCTTCAGGGGTGTCTCCCCCTTTTGGTAGACTTAAAGACTGAGATCAGTATTGATTAAAACCGCGCAAAACCAGCAGTTGGGAGGATTTACTTCGTGGAAAACACGCTCGGTCTAGAGATTATTGAGGTGGTGGAACAGGCTGCGATTGCGTCTGCCCGCTGGATGGGTAAGGGTGAGAAAAACATTGCTGACCAGGTCGCGGTAGAAGCGATGCGCGAACGCATGAACAAAATCTACATGCGGGGCCGGATTGTCATTGGGGAAGGAGAGCGGGACGACGCCCCCATGCTCTACATTGGCGAGGAAGTGGGCATTTGTACGCAGCCTGATGCCAAAGAGTACTGTAACCCGGATGAACTGGTTGAGATTGATATCGCGGTCGATCCCTGCGAAGGTACAAACCTGGTCGCTTACGGTCAGCCCGGATCAATGGCAGTCCTGGCAATTTCTGAGAAGGGAGGACTGTTTGCGGCACCTGACTTCTACATGAAGAAGCTGGCCGCCCCTCCTGCCGCGAAAGGCAAAGTGGATATCAACAAATCAGCCACCGAAAACCTCAAAATTCTTTCCGAGTGTCTCGGGCGGGCCATTGAGGAACTGGTCGTGGTGGTCATGAAGCGCGATCGCCATAATGACCTGATCAAAGAAATCCGCGATGCAGGGGCCAGAGTCGCACTTATTAGCGATGGTGATGTAGGGGCCGCCATCTCCTGTGGCTTTGCGGGTACCAATATCCATGCGCTCATGGGCATTGGCGCTGCTCCTGAAGGGGTGATTTCCGCTGCGGCCATGCGGGCATTAGGTGGACATTTCCAGGGACAGCTCATCTACGATCCAGCCGTCGTCAAGACGGGCTTGATCGGCGAAAGCAAAGAAGCGAACATCGATCGCCTTAAGAGCATGAACATTAATGACCCTGACAAGGTGTATGATGCTCACGAATTAGCCTCTGGCGAAACTGTTCTATTTGCAGCCTGCGGCATTACGTCTGGCAATCTCATGCAAGGGGTGCGGTTTTTCAGCGGTGGCGCTAGAACACAATCACTGGTTATCTCCAATCAGTCCAATACGGCTCGCTTTGTAGACACAATTCACATGTCTGGACAGCCAAAAATCGTGCAGTTGCATTAAGTTGTTAGTAGCTAGCTGTTAGTTGTTAGCACCATGACCACTAACAACTAACAGCTCAAGCCAGCAACCAAGATTTGGTTCACTATAAAAGAGCACACTTTAAGATGAACATTGCCGTTGTCGGGTTAAGTCACAAAACAGCCCCGGTTGACGTTCGAGAAAAACTCAGCATTCCTGAACCCATGTATGAGCGGGCGATCGCCCAACTCTGCGCGTGCCCACATATTGAAGAAGTCGCCGTTCTCAGCACGTGCAATCGTCTGGAAATTTATCTTGTTACCAGCGAGACGGAGCAGGGCATCCGCGAAGTAACCCAGTTTTTAAGCGACCATAGCAAACTTTTTCTCTCGCAGCTACGGCCCCATCTGTTTACCCTGCTGCATCAAGATGCGGTGATGCACCTGATGCGGGTGGCATCCGGGTTGGATAGTCTGGTGCTGGGTGAGGGGCAAATTCTGGCACAGGTCAAGCATTGTCATAAGTTGGGCCAGCAGCATCAGGGGATTAGTCGTATTCTCAATCAGCTATTTAAGCAAGCGCTCACCGCTGGTAAGCGGGTTCGGACTGAAACCAGCATTGGTACAGGTGCGGTGTCCATCAGTTCAGCGGCGGTCGAACTGGCGCAGATCAAAGTGCAAAATTTAGCCGCCAGCCGCGTTGGCATCCTGGGAGCAGGAAAAATGTCGCGCCTGTTAGTGCAGCACTTGCTCTCCAAGGGGGCTGTGAATATTGCGATCATCAATCGATCGCTGGAGCGGGCCAAAGAGCTGGCCAACCAATTTCCTGACGCTCAAATTAATCTGCATCCCCTGTCCGAAATGACCACGGTGCTCAGCAATTCGGATATTGTCTTTACCAGCACGGCGGCCACCGAACCCCTGCTCGATCGCGCCAAGCTCGAGCTTATTCTTGACCCCAATCAACCGCTGATGCTGTTTGATATTGCCGTGCCGCGTAACGTGGATGCTGATGTCAACGAATTGCCCCACGTAAAGGTATTCAACGTTGATGACCTGAAGGCCGTGGTGGCCCAAAACCAGGAAAGTCGGCGGCAGATGGCTATGGAAGCCGAATCGCTGCTGGATGAAGAAGTCGAAGGCTTTGATGTCTGGCTGCGATCGCTGGAAACAGTTTCAACCATCAGTAGTCTGCGCGAGAAGGTCGAAACCATCCGTGCGCAAGAACTGGAAAAAGCGCTCTCGCGACTGGGAACTGAATTTGCTGAGAAGCATCAGGAAGTGATCGAGGCGCTGACGCGGGGTATTGTCAATAAAATCCTGCACGACCCCATGGTGCAGCTACGGGCACAGCAGGACATTGAAGCCAGACGACAGGCTATGCAAACCTTAACCACGCTGTTTAATCTGGAAACTACATCCAACAAACAGTTTGGGTAAGCAGGGGATGATGGCGGTACGGCGTTGCTATACCGCCATGACTGAATTAGCAGTTGTCACTGTTGCCGCCTACCTGCAGGAGGGTGCCCGAATCACTTCGCCCAGATGGGACGCCAGCGATCGTCCTCCCCCAAAGACCGACTGGCCGTACCCCTGGCCGTAGGAGTTATATCACTCGATTGGCGTCTGAGCGCCAGCCTGACGCTGCTTCATGTACGATTCAAGCTGCTGCTGTTGCTTTTTGGTAAGCACCCCTTTAATGTCCTGGTTGGATTGCCGCACGTACCCGCTGATGCGTTTCTTTTGATCTGCGTTCAGCCCCAGCGATTGCAGAGCAGCACCCAGCTTCGTGCCCGATTTCAACGCCTGCTGTAGCTTGGTGCGTTGAGTGCCATTCAAAACCTTGGCAATGTTTTGATTTCGGGTCGTCCGAATCGCCCGGATTTTCTGCTTTTGCTGGTCGGACAGTTGCAGTTGCTCAACCAGTGACGTAGAGGCCGGTTGCGCGGCGATTGTCCGGGTTGGGCTAGCAAGTACCGTTTTGGCCGTTGCGAAACCGGGAACGCCAATTACAAGCGCAACCATTCCCGCAACAATAGACATCCGTTTAGTCAAATTAACCACCATAGCGATCAACATCCGATTTAAATGATTGGTTCAACTGGTCGTTGATGGAACACGTTCAGGTTCGATTCAACGAAGACATTAAAGACCCAATTGTATTTCATACAGCCACAGTTTTATGGAACGGTGTGAACTTGTGATGAAGCTAGCATGACGGCCCCACTCGCATATCACCCCGGCCCGACATTCTATCCTTGTATTTGACGGGTTGTACCCGATCGCCGCAACATGATCATTCAATGCCCATCAACATTTTGTCCGGAGACGTTCCAAACGCGTCGATAAGTGAACCGTACACTATGCAGATGTTCAGGCTGTTTCGTGCCACCAAGAGTACAACTAAAACCATATTTATCGCTAAAAGAGCTGAAAGCTCACTATCAGCAATCAAAAGACCAGGTTGAAGCACGTCGATGGCATCTGCTGCTGCTCATTGCCCAGCAACAGACGATTAAACAAGCAGCACAGATTGTGGGACTGAACTACGACTATGCCAAAGAAATCGTGCGCCGCTATAACCAGGATGGCCCGGTCGGGGTTAAGAATCGCAGTCAGCAAGGACGACCCTCG
>JAJPKC010000447.1 GCA_021323955.1 Oscillatoriales cyanobacterium Centralia_MAG_596
CCAGGGTGTCAATCGCGGGCAGTTCGCGCAGAGTCAGCACACGCTCCTCGGACAGCCGCATTGACACTGGGGCTTTCCCGGTCAGCCGATAGCCAATTTCCAGGTCGAGCGCTTCGGGGTCATAGATGGAAGAATGGAGCACGACAACGATCTGCTCGAGGCTGTGCTGAGCCACTTGCGTGGGCACGATCGTCGCGATGCGCTGCACCAGCCGTCGCACCCCCTCCATATCAGGCAACACTTCGCGCAGTGCCAGAAACGGCTGTGCTGGCACCGCTTTCAGAACCACATCAGGTGCCTGGATCTGCCCATACGCGTCAATCTGTTGCAACCGGGACTCCACCACACGGAGTCGCGTCATTTCCGCCTGCACCGTTTGCTCAATCTGGGCTTTACGCAATGTCAGCATGGCCCGGATGTCATTGGCAGTGGTCTCTTGAGCGCTCAAGCGCGTAATTTGCTCCAGCGACAAGCCCAACTCTTTCAACACTAGAATGCGATTGAGCTGAGGCAGTTGCTGCGCGCTGTAGTAGCGGTAGCCCGATTGCGGGTCAGTCAAGGCAGGACTAAGCAAACCGATCTCATCGTAGTACCGCAGCAGGCGACCGGAAACCTGGGCGATTTTGGAGAATTCGCCGATGCGAAACATACCTGTTCCTCCTTGTTTCGTTGCCAGGAGTGTACAGGTTAACGTTACGGTAAGGTCAAGCAAGCTGCTTTTGATGGTTTAAGCTCGAACAAAAGCAGACAAAGGCAATGGACTCAATCAACGCGGCATAACATTGCTTATAAATCGCCGCTAAAAATCTTTCGCACTTAACTAAAACCCTTGAGACGAGCGGACTCAGGGGCGTTGTTATACTGCTCACGCTATGCCTGCCACCAGCTCTACACTTTAGTTTGAACTAACTGGCTTGCAGCTATATCTAACGAGATGACAGCACAAACAGGTTCAACCACTGTTTAGGGTTGAACCCAAGCCATTGTAGGCAAATAGCCCCAAACTTAAGCTGCTGTTGACTCAGAGGCCTTAGGGGATGGCACGGATTGTTTGCGTTTAGAGGCTCGTTTTTTGACGGTGGGATAGCGAGGACGCGGAGACGGTTGTGCTCCTTATGCTCGTCCGGGGGCTTTACCGCGCATTTTGGGCGGCAGGGCAGGGGTGCCAATGGCCGCAAGAATACTGGCAAACGCCTGTGCCACGCGACCTGGAGAGAGGACATCCTGAGGCGACTGCCAAGGCAAAGGCTGGTCCACACAGTCCACTCGTGCCAGCCATAATTGCCAACTGAGCAACGGCATCAGTTCACTCCAGCGCTCGGTGGCTCGGAGTGAACTGAACTGAGGTTGTGTCCAATGTAACCGCTGTTTTGCGAAGCGATACCAATGCTCGATTCTCCAATGGAGACGCTACGCGAACGCAAAGCGGCGTCAGTAGCGGCGCCACAGCGCCTCTAACGGTGGTAGGGTCTGCCCTAACCAGGCCAGCCAGAGTGGTGTGAAGCGACGTTTGCCGTCCTGTGTCTCTAGCACCTCCACGCGGATGATCGCCATGGGGCGTTTGGCCGACTTGCGGAAATGATCAGTACTCCAGCGCGTCACTCGGACCCGCCCCCATTTGGCATCCTCGACCGCAACGATTTCAGTCGGCACGCTCCAGGTTTGCGGGTCATTCAGCTTCATTTTAGGCCCATGCTTGGCGGGTGCCCCTCGTCCCCCATAGGGTGGCGGTGCGCCATACACACAGCGATTCGACGCCAAGCGCCGCCGCAGGTCTGCCTCAATGTCTGCGGTCTGGTTGATCAAACTGGCATTGCCATAGCCCCGGTCATACACACCCAACGGACGGACACTCAGTTGGCGGGTGACTTGTTTGAGTTGGAAGGCCGCTCGACTGGCAGGTGTCTCAAAGCTGGTCAGACGCTCATGCCGTAACGGTAAGGCCCAACTGCCCTGCGCTTCAGGGATCCAAGCTAAGGTGCTGTAGCTGTGTCCGACGCTGCTACCACTGTCCCCTCCCCCAGTAACGGTGCGATCCTTCAAGGTCTTGGCAGCAGGGCGGTGCCACCGACTCACATCCCCTACCAGCAGCGGTTGCACCTGCGTCGGCATCGCCTTGACTAAGACCTGCAGCAGCTTGGTGCGTGGCAGTTGACTATCCTGGAGGGCAGCATCAGTGCTCGACCATTGACGGCGAAACACCGGACTTTGCGACAGACTCACAAACGAGACAAGGCTTACACTAACCAGTACCGCATCCATCAGATCAAAGAGGGCAGCACGCGCGTTGCCCAGAGTGTCATACAGCGTTTGGCGAAAGGCTTGAAGTTGGTTGAAGATCATAGGGTCAATGCGATTGTTTCTTCATTGACCTTATGGCAGTCAGTGAAACTCATTGACTGCCTTTCTCTGCAGATTTAGTCCAAACTCAAGTCTATACTTTAACTCCCTTTAGCTTCGGCACTGGTTCTCTAAAGGGTGATTGCTAGAATGGCTATGGTGCGTGCATCCTAACTTATGAAGTGTCCTCATTGCTTGAGTTAGAAAACCGTGAAAAACGGTAAGGTCAAAATGCAAGATCAAAGCCTTCAGCAGCGATACTTATGCCAAGCTTGCGGAAAACGCTTTAATGAGCGCACAAGTAACCCCAATAGCTAGGCTGAGAATCCCTGTCAGCCTAATTTCAGCCGCCATCAATGTGCGAACAAAAGGATTGGGCGTACGAGCCACCAGACGCTCATTTGGGAAATCCCACTCGACGGTTATCCGATGGGAACGTCGAATGGCCCAGCAAGTCAGCCGATGGTCTCCAGTTGTCTCAGATGGCGTAGCGCACCCGTATGATGAACTTTCGCGCGGCTCTCGACGTAAGGCCGACCCTACACATCGCTGGTCGTCTCATTCAGCGGTTGCTGATACGAGCAATGGCGGTAGCACGCTATCGCTTTGCCACGAATCGGGCAGCCAGACAATGGCCAAAGGCGACATGACTGACTGCGGA
The DNA here is from genome assembly GCA_021323955.1 of Oscillatoriales cyanobacterium Centralia_MAG_596. Classification (GTDB taxonomy): domain Bacteria; phylum Cyanobacteriota; class Cyanobacteriia; order Leptolyngbyales; family Leptolyngbyaceae; genus Stenomitos. The sequence continues at coordinate 3,002 of JAJPKC010000447.1, forward strand.
GTAGTGGCAGGTCCCTTCGGTACAGTAAAAGCGGTCACGAGCATTGCCCCTGCATCGCGGCTAAATTCAGTGTATTCTACTGGCAGCCGCCTTTCGGATGCCTGATAAGGGTGCAAGGTTTTCACGCTCACCCAGCCACAAGGCTTAGTCCCGCTAGGTTTTTGGCGTGTCTGGTTGCCTGCTCAATCGCAGTCTTCACCCTCAAGCAGAGGACAGGCGTTCTGCCCACTTCTTCTGATCATCATGCTGCATCGATTTCTTGCCAACAGTCGCTACATCATTATTGTGGCGGTTGTGAGTTCGCTTCTAGCAACAGTTACCTTACTGTTGTACGGTGCGGTGCGGATGGTGAATACGATCGGGGTGCTCTTAACCGACGGGAAGGTCTCTAGCGAAGTGGGCAAAACGTTAGTCGTGGATTTTATTGAAATTATCGATTTGTTTTTGCTCGCGACGGTGTTCTACATCATCTCCCTGGGCTTGTATGAGTTGTTTGTCGATGACCGGATTAAGGTGCCAGAGTGGTTGGAAATTCATGATTTAGATGATCTCAAGAACAAGCTGACGAGTGTCACTGTGGTGCTGTTAGGGGTCTTGTATCTGGGACAGGTCGTGAGTTGGCGGGGCGGGACGGACATCTTACCGTATGGACTGAGTATTGCGCTGGTCATTGCCGCGCTCACTTATTTTTTGAGAGGCAAAACCAAGAAGCCCTGAACGCTTTGCGGTGCGATCAGCGTTGACTGGCGTTGAGACGGATCGGTGCAGCAAAGCGGCCAGAAAGAACGAGCGGACCGCTGCCTCGACTGGTCGGGTCATAACAGGAAAAAGGGCTGAAAGGCTGGCAAGGATTTTGGTCTTAGTGTTTGCAGCACCGCTTTCATTGGTTAATTGCGGCGTGGCAGACTGTGTAAAAACTCAGAAGAGACGCTATAAGTGTACGAATTTGAACAGCTTAAACGCTTCTAATAGCGCTTTTTGGATTGCTGACTCTAGTTTTTACACAGTCTGGCGTGGGGCAGTTAACCAAGATTCTCTGCCAGCTCCACCCGGAGAGGCGAAACCGGTAGAGGCTGAGCAGCACCAAGTGAAGCAGGACAGGTGACGCTTAAAGCGCCGCAACCGCCGTGCCAACAGGAGGTTCGCTTAGAGGGCGCACCCGAAGACGAAGAGTCTGCACACCAGAAAGCAGAGGGCGATCGCAGCGAGGCAACGACGACAGAGCTACAGGAATAGCGACGACAGAGCTACAGGAATAGCGACGTCAGGCAATGGCAAAGTGGCAAAGTAGTGGCCTCAAAAAAGCGTTGAGTTACCCCAAAAGTCGTGCGGTTGCAACGGTCCTGCCTGTCCGCGAGGCGATCAGGGTTAGATTAGCCCGGCTACCAGATTGATCGTCATCGCTAAGAGACTGGTATTGAAGAAAAACGAAAGG
>JAJPKC010000564.1 GCA_021323955.1 Oscillatoriales cyanobacterium Centralia_MAG_596
ATTTTGATCAACTCTCGCCCTGGCCCATAGATCCCACCCAGCCGCAAAACACACACCTTCCGCGTGTCGCTGGCCGCATGCAGCAATACCTGCTCCGTTTCTGCCAGAATCTCGCCGTTGCGATTGGCTGGCGCGATCGCAGTTGATTCATCCACCCAGGCACCCTGGCGATCGCCATACACTGCATAGCTGCCCGTATAGATCACCTGCTGTACGGTTGGCGCATCTTGAAGCGCGGCGACCAGAGCGGTTGCCGTTTCTAAATACGTCTCTTCGTAAACATTCGCATTGGGTGCGCCCACACTCAGCAAGACGACGGACTGATCCTGGAGGAGCGATCGCAGCCCTGCCGCATCATTTCCCTTAACCACCTGCACCCGTTGCGCGACTGATTTCAAGGCGGCTGCGCGATCGGGCGTTGTCGTTGTGGCCGTCACGGTCAACATCTCTCGCCACCGCTGCGCTACGGCTGTGCCCACATAGCCACAGCCAATGATTGTTGCATTCGTCACGTCCCGCACTCCCTACACCCCGCTCCCCATTTCCTTTTTGGGCGTTAACAGTCGCGCAGCCAGGACGCCACCCAGAAAGCCAAACAGGTGTCCTTCCCAGGAAATCCCGATTTGCGTCGGCAAGATACCCCAGATAAGGCTGCCGTAGAGGGTGCCCACAAAGAGTGACATGGCGATCGACAGCATACTGCGCTCAAAGTAGCCCCGCGCGAGTAGATAGCCCAGGTAGCCAAAAATGACACCACTGGCACCGATATGAACGCCTGCGGAGCCGAAGATCCACGTTCCCAGACCGCTGACGAACCCGGCAATCACGCTGACCCACAGGAAATCGCTCGTTTCCCGCAGCATAATCAGCCAGCCCAGGACGATGAACGGGATCGTATTTCCAATCAGGTGCGCAAAATTAGCGTGCAGAAAGGGCGCAAAGAGAATTCCCCGTAGCCCAATGACATGGCGCGGTATGATGCCGTAAATATCCAGACCCGGTGAAACGCGGTAGAACCCAATGGAACGCTGAAAGAATAGCGTATTTACAATTTCCACACCCCACATCAGCGCCACCAGGCCACCCAGGATCGTGATGTGCGTCTTAATCTCTTGCGCGATCGCCTTTCCGTCTTCACTACTGCTCATATTGCTGCTGTCATCCATTGCTCTGTAAGGGGCACTGACTTGAAACTACACCCACACAAAACCGCCCTCCGCTATTGTACAAACTTCAGTAGCGGATACTTGAGCGCTTTGAACCCGCAGAACGAGACAGACAGGGTGTGTCGGTGTCCTGAGCCTGCGAACCAACGCCATAACGCACGCGCGTTATCCGTCCCTCTTTGACCAAAGCGAGACGTAAATGACTGAAATCTGACTCAAGACTGTTTAGACTACAAGCTAGTAGGCTCTACAGTTGAAGCTGCCTATAGTTCCAATTTGGGCTTTACGTGTGTGTAATGCAGACGTTCCAACCCGTTCTAATCGACCGTTCTGGTCAGCGATCGGTGCATTGGTTGCGTCTGGCCCATGCCGTCTTTTGGTTGGAGTCCCGATGGCGGATTCCAGAATTTGATTTGGTCGAACATTAACGCAGAGGTGTGCCCGATGGATGCAGAAACACAGCCCCTTAATCAGCCCGTGCCCCCCTTTCATGAGGTCAACGAAGCGACCCCTGCGATCGGTGGTGGCCCGTCCGTCATCCAGTACTGGGCGCAGCATACCCTATCGCCCGAAGGGCCAAAGCTATGGCAAACCCTGCTCCACAATAGCGCCTGCTTATCCTGTTCCTGGGGGACGGGGGGGCAAAAAGGGGGCTTCACTAACGAAACGGGGGAAAAGCTACAGCGCTGCATGAAGAGCGTAGAAGCCATTTCAGCCGAACTGAAGCCCGCGATCGCCCCTCAGTTTTTTGAGCAGCACCGCATTTCTGAACTGCAACAGCTGACTTCAATGGAAGCCGATCGGCTGGGGCGCTGGAGCTTTCCGGTCATCCTGCGAGCGGGCCAAACCCATTATGAGCGCATTTCGTGGGAGGAGGTTTTCACGATCGCCGCTGCTGCCTTCCGCAAAGCGCCAGAGCGAGTCGCGTCTTACAGCTCTGGGCGATCGTCTAACGAAGCGGCTTACTTGCTTCAGTTGATGATCCGGGCGATGGGGTCCAACAACCTGGCTGATTGTTCCGATCTCTGTCATGCCCCGTCTACCACCGGACTCAAGCAGGTGTTTGGCACCAACACCTCGATGGTCAGCCTGGAAAACCTGAAAAAAGCTGATTGTGTGGTGCTAGCTGGGGCCAATTCGGCCTACAACCACCCGCGCCTGATGAATGAACTGATCAAGCTGCGCGAACGCGGGGCCAGGATCATTGTGATCAATCCCATGATGGAAATTGGACTCGTCAAATTTGGTTCACCTGCCTTTCCCACCAGCCTATTGCAGGGCGCAGAGATTTCGTCCCTATATCTCCAGCCCATTCCCGGAAGCGATGTCGCCCTGTTTATCGGCATTCAAAAATCGCTGATTGAGCAAGGCTTGATCAAGGAAGACTACCTCAAAGCGCATACAGAGGGCTGGGAAGCGGTCGTGGAGCAGGCGCGATCGACCGACTGGCTCACAATCACTGAAACCTGCGGTGTTTCGCAACTTGAGATTGAAGCCGCCGCCAAAATTATCGGCACAGCGGAGCGAGTGGTTTTTGGCTGGGCAATGGGCATCACGCAGCACGAAAATGGTGTCGATAATGTCTTCAGCATCGCCAATACCGCACTCCTCACCGGAAATGCTGGGAAAGAAGGGGCCGGTACGATGCCTGTCCGGGGGCACTCTAACGTCCAGGGATTTGGCTCGATGGGCGTGACTGTCAAGCTGAAGCAAGAGATCCAGGACGCCCTCGAGAAGCTGCTGGGACGACCGCTCAGTAAAGTGCAGGGCTATCACACCCGCGACCTGATTGAGGCCGCCGATGCTGGCAAGGTCGATACCCTGCTGTGTCTGGGGGGCAACCTGTATGGTGCTAACCCGGACTCCAACCAGGCAAAGCGGGCGTTGGGCAATATTGAAACCATCATCTATGTGGCAACCAAGCCAAACCTGGGACACTTTAACGGGTTGGCGAAGCAAAATACGATCGTCATTCCCGTCCTGAACCGCTTTGAAAACCCGCACAAAACAACGGTCGAGTCGGGCAACAACTTCGTCCGACTGAATGACGAAGGCAAGACTCACCTCCAAACCGCCGATCTGATCTCAGAAATCGAGTTTTTAACAGAACTGGCCCATCGGATTCTCGGCAACGATCCGGTTGACTGGCGCAAGCTGCAAGATACCCGGTACGTACGGCAGCTCATCGCTCAGACCATTCCCGGTTACGAGAAAATTGGCGCGATCGACGACACCAACGCCGAGTTCACGATCGGCGGACGCATTTTCACAGAGCCTAAGTTCGCCAATCCATCGGGTAAAGCCATGATGTTTACTACACCGTTGCCCAATCTGACGCTACCGGAGCCAGAAGCCTTTGGCGTTCCAGCCTCAACCCCAGGCGTCGTCGTGGCCATCATGACGGGACGCAGCTATGCCCAGCACAATACCGTCGTCTACAAAATTGGTGACCACTATCGAGGCATGCCTCATCGCAACTGCATCTTAATGAATCGTCTGGATGCCGAACGTGCGGGACTGGCAGCACACCAGCGCGTCACCGTGCAGGGGGACGCTGGCAAGCTGGAAAACGTGGAGGTGATTTACGGGGCTGTCCGTCCGGGCGCAGCGGTTATGTTCTACCCGGAGGTGAATGTGATTTTCAAAGCCCGTACAGAACGGCGATCGGGCACCCCTGCCTATAAGCGGGTTCCGGCGTTGGTCTATGCCAGCAATGCGAGTTAACTAACAGACGGTCACCCGTAGCGCTATGTTTTGAAACTGACCTAACGCCTGTCATCGTGGTCAATCTTCTGGACTCATGCTGACTGCTTGACGGTGACGCATCAGTACTCATTTGCCAGACGGATGGGAGTCAAGAATGACGAATGTTCTTACTCAGACCAGCCTTCCGACAGTTGCTTGTTTTAACCGTCGGTGAACTGCACCAGCCACAGCTTTAGATATAACTTGCTCGACACAATTCGCGGGACGGCCCGGATCGAACCCCTGTCAAGCGGCATGATCTGAATTCCTAACTGAAAGGGGAATTGATCGCAAGTACCGTTTGAATGGTTATGAACAGCCCGATCGCAGGTAATAGCGATCAAATTCTCGATCGGGATTCCTACATCGATCGCACTGTTTCAAGCAATAGTTTGAAGTCTAAAGTATGCAGCCGTAGCTTGAGTTCATACAGCTATTTCAGGAGGGTTTGACACCAGATATAGAACTTCTCGCTAATACTTCCCTTTAGGGATTAATAAAGCTAAGATTTTGATCACGACCAGTTATAACCCTCTTTGCCAGTATCGCTTACCTTATCCAACCTTTTGCGGGAAGACTATGGAAACCCTTGCATATCTGCACAATGCGTGTGCCTATGAAGAGCCTGAAACAGCCGAACTAAAGTGGACTATTGATAGTTTGCTGTTAAAACAGATGTCCAATCAAACGGGCTTGTTGCTGCTGCATCTTCTCGTTCCCGCGGCGATTTTAATGGTGGCAGGGCACGCATCAGCACTGCAAGTGGGCGATCGCGGGCCGTCTGTGACCACCCTTCAGGATCGACTGCGCGCCGCCGGGTTTTTCTCACGGAGTTCCACCGGCATCTACAGTACGATTACTGAGAGTGCCGTGAGACAATTTCAAGCTTCGCGCGGACTGACTGTGGATGGTATTGCGGGCCCCGCCACCCAGCGGGCATTAAGGGGGCAGTCTTACTCCAGCAGCAGCGGCAGCTATTACCAAACGGTGAGCTATGGCGGTTTGCGGTTGGGCAGCACCGGGCCAGACGTGACAGCGTTACAGCAGCAGCTCCGGAACCTGGGTTATGGCATCAGCGTGGATGGCATCTTTGGCCCGTCTACGGATAGCGCCGTCCGTCAGTTTCAGGCATCCAATGGCTTGGTTGCCGATGGCATTGTGGGTTCGGCCACCCGGAATGCGCTTTATAACGGCGTTAACGCCAGCTACCCAACGCCCATCTACTCGCCCAACCCATCGGATGGCTCCAGTGGCTATATTCCTCCCAGCGGTGGCACCAATACTGGCAGCGTCCGTAAGCGTTATGTTGTCGTCGTGCCAGCGTCTGGCAGTGCCACGTTATCGCAGGTGCGGTTGGTTGTCCCGGGGGCTGTCTACAGCGACTCTAACCTGGGTAAGTATGTGTGGGCAGGGGCATTTGATGAGCGTAGTTATGCCGAAGCGCGCGCCTCACTCCTGCGGGCGAACAAGCTTGATGCGCAGGTACGCTATTTCTAGACTGCGCTCATGCTATGGCGGTTCTCATTCAAGTGAAGTACAGCCCCCTGAGTGTTGTTACTGGTCGTTGGTCGTTGGTCACTGGTCATTAATAGACACACGGCGGCTGACGCATGACGCATGACCCGAATGACGCATGACCAGTAACGAATCGTCGTTAATGAGTGTGTACCGCACTCACATGGAAATTTCCATAGAAGGACACGGGCGGGGTCATACCAACGTTCACACCTAAGTGTGTAGTCATCAGGCAGGTAGCCATCAAATGGGCAGCAGCGATCGCTGGCAGGCGGGACAGACGGCATGGATCGTCAGTTGGCAGTCCAGCAGGTGATAGCCTTCCTTCTGCGCGGTTTTGACTCCCACTTTGAGAATCGAGTCGCTCTTGAACTCGATCGTTTTATTGCAGCGCACGCAAATCAAGTGGTGATGATGGTACGGGTGGGGCTGATTGAGTTCGTAGTGTTTGTGCCCTTCTGCCAGCTCAAGCTCGCGCAAAATCCCCATCCGGGCCATGAGCTTCAGCGTGCGATAGATGGTGGACAGACTGATGCCTGCACCATCATCCTGCAACAGGTTGTAGAGATCCTCAGCGCTCAGATGTTTGCCTTTGGGCAAATTTTGAAAGACTTGCAGAATTACCTCCCGTTGAGGAGTTAATCGCCAGCCCTTTTCATTCAGTTCTGCCTTAAGTGAAGTGACTGTGTAAGGAGCTGCCATTGGCTGATTCTCAATAACTCTCTGCTAATGAGAAGGATACACAATCAGACTTCGATTTTCAAGTAGCACACCTTATTGCGAATGTGACCGTTCTTACCCGTGGTGCTCAAACTCCGTCTGTTCAACGGTTTGGCGGTACACGAGTGTACATAACTGAAGTGACATCAGATAATCAGATCGAATGGCACGCCGCGATCGCGATGTTAGCCAGCGTGCGGATCGTTGCTTTCCCCTACACAGGCAGTCACCTGAGGCGGGCCGTGGTGATTGATGCCCCGATTTTATGCGCCGACGATTTATCTAGACAGTGCGTTTCGCTCTGCCAGGGGTGTCCTCTACAGTAAAGAAGCTGTAACCGATTGATTGCTGGATGACCGACAGAACAACGGCTCACGATCGCCTGATCATTTTTACCCGCTACCCCGAACCTGGCAAAGCCAAAACGCGATTAATTCCAGCCCTGGGCGCGATCGGTGCTGCCGCGATCCATCGACAGATGACAGAACATACGCTGATGCAGGCCAGAATGCTGCTGGCATCGCAATCGGTGACTGTAGACGTTCAGTTTGCCGAGGGTGATTGCGAACGGATGGCGGACTGGTTGGGCGCTGACTTGAACTATCAGGTACAGGCGTCCGGCGACCTGGGCGAGCGGATGGCTCACGCCTTTGAAACGGCGTTTGCGGCAGGCAGCACGGCGGTTGTAATTATTGGCACCGACTGTCCCCAGTTGGATGTAGATCTGCTGGCGAAAGCCTTTGGGGAATTGCGACAGCACGACCTGGTGTTGGGGCCAGCGGTTGACGGTGGCTATTACCTGATCGGGCTGCGTCGTCCCATCCCAGAGCTGTTTCGGGGTATTGCCTGGAGTACGGCAGATGTGTTGGCGCAGACTTTGGTGATCGCGCACCAGCGCTCTCTAAGGGTCTGCCATCTTCCCACGCTGGCAGATGTGGACTATCCCGCTGACCTGGAGGTCTGGGAGCAAGTCAACGCCCAGCGTCAGAGCAACCGCCCGACGGCTCGACCGCTGATCTCGGTCATTATCCCGGTGCTGAACGAAGCCGATCATCTGGCGCAAACGCTGAATGGGCTGCGATCGGCGGCTAATGTCGAGGTGATCGTTGTGGATGGCGGGAGTCAGGATCAGACAGTGGCGATCGCGCAGTCGCACGGGGTTCGGACGGTGTCTACTGTCCCCGGTCGAGCCCACCAGATGAACGTGGGCGCAGCGGTTGCTCAGGGCGACAGTTTGCTCTTTTTACATGGCGATACCTGGTTGCCGTCTGGCTTCGAGACGTTAATTCCATCAGCGCTGGCTCAGCCTGGGGTGGTAGCAGGCGCGTTTCGGCTCCAGATTCGCGGCAAAAACTGGGGGCTGCGGGTGGTGGAGTGGAGTGTGAACTGGCGATCGCGTTGGTTGCAGCTCCCCTATGGCGATCAGGCGATCTTTTTGAAGGCAGCGACCTTTCAGGCGTTGGGTGGGTTTCCGGCACTCCCAATCATGGAAGACTTTGAGCTTGTGCGTCGCCTCCAGCCCCAGGGCCGGATTTTGATCGTGCCCACAGCCGTCCTGACGAGCGATCGTCGCTGGCAAAAATTTGGCATTATCAGGACGACCCTCGTACATCAACTGGTTATTCTGGCCTACTTTCTGGGCGTGGATCCCGATCGCATTGCTCGCTGGTATCGACGGCAACGGTAGGAGGAAACCGGAGAAAAGAAGCGACCGTCAGGCGTTTTGGAGAAGCCGGTAATCGATTGGTCAACCATTTTTCGCCATTTTGCGTCTAATCCTGGGGCTGTGATGGTTGACCAGACTTTGTTGCCGCTGATTTCTTCTGCAATCAGGCTATCTTTAATAGAAAAGCTGCCGGGATAGATGCCCATGCAAAGTTACAAAACCGTGCTGTGGATTGCGCTGGGAATTTTTACTCTGGCGATCGTGTGTCTGTATACCCCGGTCAAACTGCTGTTTGATCAGGCGTTCCTGGTTATGGAGCTTGACCATCTGGGGCCATACGCGGCGCTGTTTTTTGTCCTGGGGTTCACGATCGCCACGACCTTTGGCTTTCCTGGCAACATCGCGACGATCGCGGCTGGTGCGGTCTTTGGCCTGGTTTGGGGAACGGTGTGGTCACTGCTAGGGGCGACTTTTGGTGCGGTGGGCGCGTTCTTGCTGGCGCGGTATTTAATTTACGATTGGGTGACCCACTACTTTGGGCAGCGCCCCCTGATGCAGCGCATTAATCGGGCGATTGTCCGTAGTCCCATGAGTTTTGTGCTGGCGATGCGCTTCACGCCCCTGTCGCCCTTTAGCCTGGTCAATTTTCTCTTTGGTCTGACGCCGATCGACCTCAAAACCTATACGATTGGCACCTTTGTCGGCTTAATCCCACTCACGATCGCCTATACCTGGCTGGGTGTGACGGGCAAGCAAGCGTTTAGCGGTGGTGATCATCGCCCGTTTTTCCTGGCGCTGGGTGCACTGACCATCCTTTCCCTGTTGCCGATCGCGTTCAAACAAAAATCCACGGAGCCGAAACCAGTGAAGCGTACAAACAGGCGACAGCGCCTGACCCGGTAGCGTTGCTGAGAACGGCGATCGGATATGGGTATATCTGAGGGGATGGCTGAATGTTGTCCCAATGTATAGCGTTGGTCAGCAAGCTTAGGACAGGGCCAATCGCTGGATGGCCGATGCTGACTCAATGGGGTCTTTCATGCTCTGAGCACCATAATCGTTCGGCACCACTGATCGTTCGGCAACGCTAGCGATCGCGATTGGCAAAAGCGGCGGCATAGTGCTGCAAAATGCGATCGCGTTTGATCACAATCTCTTCGTGCCATTGCAGGCCAATGAACGCCGCAACCGAGAGCATGAATCCTGGCTCTTCGAGCGTGGTCAAGATAAACCCATTGACAATGACAGTGAGTAAGCTAAATCTAGCGGTGTCGCTTGGACAGAGCCGCGTCCAGACAATAATCCAGAGGCATAAATAGGTGCCAAGCCCTAAAAAGCCGAGGTCGCCCCAAATACCAGCAAACCCCCAAAAGGGCGAGAACATGGTGGAGTCAAGGTAGCTGCTGAGATACTTGGCCCACATGACATCCGTAACGGGATGCGTCGTCGCGCCTAACGGGCCTAACAGGCTCCAGTAGTCCCTGAGCAGCCATCCTGCAAGCCGCCCAACGGTATGACCAGGCCCCAGTCCCAAAAACCAGTTGAGAAATGACCCGTAGTACGTTGGGATTGTCCGCAGTGGACTCGTCTTCAGCAGCGTGGCATCACCATCAGGGCCATAAATATCGCGATTGATCCAGGCTTTGTAAGCATCAAATAGCTCAACGTTTTGAATGCACCACCACAGGATGGGCAGAACGATACTCGCCGCAATGACGTACTTAAGGAGTAACGTAATATCTTTGGTGCGGCTCACAATCAGCATCAGCCAGGCCGCGACCGCCACCAGGATCACCTGCTTTGTGTCGGCAACCTGATTTTGGAGCAGTGTGGCAAACACAACGGCTAACCGGAGCCAGAGCGGTGCCCGTTTAACGTAGAAAAAGAAATAGGTACAGAAGATGGTGGAAACGCTGGAGGACACCACATGTCCGCCATAGGACAAATAAAATACACCTTGAACATTGTCCTCTGGCTGCATCTGGGTGACCCGCAGAACGTGCAGATCAATCAACAACCGTTCAATGAGCGCCAGCCCGAGATTAGCAAAGCAAAACCCAAGCAGCCATCGCTTAAAGCGTTGAAAGTCTTTGGCTGAAAAGGACACGCACGTGATCATTAACAGTAGCAGAAAGGGTTCTGCTAAGAGCACGTAATCGAGAATGGCATTAATGGCACCAGCGCCATTTAAGATTGCACTGGCAGCGGTAATGCAGAGAAAGATGAAAAGACTCACAACCAGGAGCTTAACCGTGCCAATCTGCTGTTTGTACTTGATGCGCGTTTGAACCAGCACCAGAATACAGGCCAGCGGGACAACGGCAAAGTGCAGAAAGTTGACGATCGCCGGCGCACCCGCTGTGCTGAGCAGGCGGGGAA
>JAJPKC010000579.1 GCA_021323955.1 Oscillatoriales cyanobacterium Centralia_MAG_596
CAGAGCGGTGGCACAGGCGCTCAATACCAGCAATTCGATTTGAGGATCGTTCCAGCCAAGCTGTCGTACCTGATCAAGCCGTAGCTTGTCGTTCCACAGCTGAATGTAAGAGTTGTCGATCGACCCTGGGTAAAAGTCTGCATGGGTGGCCAGGTGAATGATGCCGTAGGGTTGCTCTTTGCGAAATGCCTTGAGATTTGCGAGGGTGACGTTGTCATTGAAGGCAAGGCGTCCCGACCAGAGTTGGTTAACCAGGGTCGAGACTTCGACGGGCACAGCTGGCAGCGGTGGTTGATCCTGCGTGCTCTCGGAGATCCCCAGTCCCAATACCTTGACGTTACGAATATCCCGGTAGCGGGTGTCGCTCAAGCTGAGGCTGGGCATGACGCCAACGCTATACTGCTCAATCAGAAAGTGCTGACCATCATTCAACGCCGCAACCGGGAGTGATCGCAGTCCTGTATCCATGAGAAATACCAGATTATTGATGCCTCTGGTTTGCAAATCAGCGGCGATCGGCGTGATGATCCACTGGTAAAGCTGTTGGCTCATACTCATGTAAGTCGTCGCACGGGTTTTGCGTGGATCAGACACCTCATTGCGAAACCGCTGCGCCAGGGATAAGACTTTGGCGCGAGTGGCGTCTGGAATGCGCCGACGGATGGGGTTGCCCCTGGCCGTCACGACAACGAGTTCCAGTTGATCGGTGCTGCGATCGGCCGTATCGTTCGGGGGCAACTGCTTTGGTTGAGACGTATCCGCCGCTTCTAAGGATGCAGGCACAAAGCTGACGTAGATAAAGGCCGGTTTGGCTCCCGTCTCTTTCTCGATTCGCTGGAGAATCGCGCGCGGTTCTTCACGCGATTTGGGCCGATCGTCTGATAGGCCCAGATACGCCTCAAAGGTCTGGGTAAAGCGATCGTCCGGGGTATCGGGTGCCAGCTCAAACGTTGGCGGAAGGGTGCTTTCAAGCGGGAGACTTGATTTTGTACAGCTAGTCAGCACACAGGGATTTGGGAAACTGCTGCTGCTCGCATTCTGGACGTTGACCGCTACTGGCACCGCGTTAGACGTGGATACCCCGTCGCTTGCTCTGAGCGTAAACGCGCTGAGGAGGCCGATCGCGTCAGTCGGTGGCGTGTAGATCAAAACCGCACCCGGAGCCAGGGTTGTGACGTTTGGAATGACTGGATTGCCGTTGAGGGTCAGGGTGACACCCGGCGCGATCGACGCAATGGTAATCGTCGTTGTGTCTTTATTAACGTCCGCGACGCTGGGAGCCAGGGCTGCATAGCTGATTGTGAAAGGCGAATTTTTGACCGCACCCGATAGGGATGTGGTGGCGCTGAGGACAGGGGGGGTGTTGACCGAGGTAATTGTGATTCCAGCCGCAGGCGTAACGCTACCGCCAGTGGGTTGCACCGGGAAACTGCCGGATGCCACCGCAATGCCGCCCCCCCGATTGATTGCACCGGCTGTCCCGTTGAGGGTGGCGCTGCCGACCACAAATGGGAGATTATCTGGCCCGCCATCGTGCTGGATGGCAACCGTACCGCCGATATCCGTGCCCTGGGTGTTAATGGTTGTGCCGGTGGCCGTTCCCCGCACCCGCCCGGTGGCGATCAGGGCGACATTGCCGCCGCCGCCTGTAGACCCAGCAAAGATTCTCAACCCACGAGTGTCGATACTGCTGAAGCCAATGCTGCTGCCGGGAAGGCTGCCTGCGGTCAGGTTCACTGCGCCGCCCTGATAGGCTGGATTGGTTGGCCCCACAAACGTCGCATTGGTCGTAGCCGAGGCATTGATTGCCCCCGTGGTAATGCTGCCCCCCGATTGCAGCGTGATATTGCCCCCCTGTGCGCCATACCCCGTACCACCAAAGTAGAACGCACTCAAGTCGTTGGTGGTGATGTCGCTGCCTGCTGTTAGCGTAATGTTGCCGCCCCGTAAAGCCGGACCAAAGGCGGCACCAGTGGCCGACGAGTCGATCGTGCCAGTGGTAATGGTGCCAGGAGCGGATAGAATTACTGGCCCACCATTGTCTAATGTGGCACTGCTGGTCGTAATGTTACCCGTCGAAATGTTGCCCGCACTGGTTCGCAAAATCAGGGCGCGGGTAGTCGTCAGCAAGCCCGAATCGGGGTCGCCCGTTGCTGTCGTATCTGGCCCGGTGATGGTGATTGGCCCGGTGAACGTAATGTCACCACCAGCCTGGACTTTGAGCGCCACACCCGTGTATGGCCCAAAGGTAAAGGCACCGGCCACAGTAAAAATGGGGTCATAACGGCTGACAAAGTTGCCTGCACCATTGGTCAGATTGCGAACGAACAGATTGCCGCCACTGGTGAAATGCGAATCACCAGAAATAATGCCGTCACTGGCCAGGGTTAGATCGCCGCCGCTCTGAAACGGGGCGGTCTGAAGGTGGTTGAGTGCCAGAATGTCGATTCCCCGATCGCCCTGGATCGTCAAATTTCCGCCTGCTTTCGCCATAAACGGATTGGTCGCACTATCGCGGATGAACACGGTATCACCCGCCAGCAGGTTCAGGTCGCCGGTGGTTTGGAGCTGGCTTTCTACCAACGTCAGGGTGCGATCGGCTGACAGAGTCGCTGTTTTGGCGTTAGCCGCGCGAATCACCACGTCCCCCGCCCCAATCAGGGTGGCGGAGCCAGTCAGCGCTACCGTCCCATCGGGATTGACGGCCACGCCCGTAGCGTTCCCCAAATTGCCCCCGGTGAGCAGTTGGGGTAAGGAGGCCACAGGCAGCGTCCAGGCTGATGGTAAGTTGGCTTGGGACGCCGCGATCGGCTGAATTTCCAGACTCAATAGACTCCCCGGTGGGCTCAATGTCACCAGACTTTGCCCTGGAACCGAGGCCACCACCAGTTGCCCATCGGGTGCTGACAGGGTGCCGGTACTCACGATCGTGCCGCCCAGCAACGTCAACGCCTGTCCGTTGGGCACCGCTAAATTGCCAAAATTCACAATGCTGCCCGGTTGCGCCAGCGTGAAGGCTACGGTGCCCGGTGTACCTGTCAGCACTGCATAGTCATTTGGCCCCGTGGCACTGAACCAACCACTGCCAAATCCAATCCCGTTAGCGGTCGTAGCGGTAAATGATGCGGGCACATTCAGGCTGGCGTTCGCTCCAAACACAATACCAGCCGGATTCAGCAAAAACAGGTTTGCGGTACCCCCCGTCACCTGGATCTGCCCATTGATGACGGATGGGGTTCCACCCGTCACACGCCCGAAAATGGTTTGAATTTGGGGATTGGCAAGGAAATTAGCTGTTTCACCGGAACTCAGCCCAAAGCGCTGAAAGCTCTGGAAAAGATTGCGACCCGCTTGTGTGCCGCCCCCAATGTCGTAACGATTGCCGTTGAGCGTAACGCTGGTGTTGGTGCCATCGGCGGCGGGTGTAATGGATTGCGCGTGGGCCGGTGCCGTTGCGATGACGCCAACCAGCGGTAGGGATGCCAACAACGGACTCATTCTGGCCATCCAGGATGGCGTGGCAGGGCGCGGTGCGGTCTTTGGGCGTAAAAAAAATCGACCTTCAGGGAAGCGGACTTCTACCGCCAGTTGGTCGGCCAGCCCCCGCCGTTTGAGTGCCTGGGTGATGGTCGATCGCGCGCGTAAAATCTGTTCGAGCTGCCAGCGTTGAGACGCACTATCAGCGTGGTTGCGATA
>JAJPKC010000073.1 GCA_021323955.1 Oscillatoriales cyanobacterium Centralia_MAG_596
GGGATTGCCCTGCAAGCCATAACTTCAGCGCAATCTCCCAGTACAGCAACCGTATTGTTCAGGTGATGATCGCTTTGGTCAAACGTTAAAACCGCAGCCAGCCGCCACAGCAGGCAGTTTGGGTCGGCATTTTGACTTGCCGCCACACGATGTAGGGCGATCGCGGCCATGCCCGATCTCGGCTGCCGTTCCCGTCTGATCAGGTCATGTTCAAGCGAGAATGCCACTCATTTGGCCCGATGGTTGGCGTCCGATTCTGGCCTGGAATGGGTAGGCAGGCTATAATCTGGGGTAAGCGTGCAGCAATTCTTTGGCAGAAAGTTCCTATGAGTAGTCCTCTAGTTAAAGCCTTTTTTATTGGCAGAGCGTTGGCCGAAGCGGTTTATGAGCAAGCCGAGCGAGGCTTGACAGACGCGTTGAGTGAGCTGGGCAAATTTGATGCAGAACAGCGGGAACGGCTGCGTGAGTTTACCGAAGTTGTGCTGGAACGCGCGCGACAGGAAGAGACCGCGGCCTATCAGAGGCAGACAACAACCGCGATCGTGCCGATCGATTCGCAGCCAGCCGATTTACAGGCCACGATCGACGAACTGAGAGCAGAGATCGCACAGTTGCGCTCTGAGCTGAAGCGCTACCGGAGCAGCAGTCGAGCTTAGCGCTGGTGGGATCGGCCCAAATACCCTGTAGCCCAGGAACGGCGCGACCTGCAGTGGTGGGTTTTCGTGTCCCTCATACCCTGGCATGATGCGCTCGGGCTGGTTTTTGCTTAATTTAGTTTTGATTAATTAGTTACATTCGGTTACATTTAGGATAAAGATTTAGGAACTCGAGTGTCTGTTTCTCCCCGCGACTCCGATTCAACACAATCTGCGGAGCCCGTAGCTGCTGATGACTTGCCTCTAAATGGGCACGACGCTTCAGCGTATCCGGTGCCGACGCATTCTCATTATCCTGTGAGCGACAGTGGTGATGAGTTAGATGCGATCGGAGAGCATCATCATCCCCGTTCTCATATCGATGCGGTGGCCCCCCCGACTCCTCCGGTCGTTTCGGAAGCGGCCACGGTGCAGCACTATGAACAGCCTGAACCACCCGCGATCGCAGACACCAGTGCGTCGTCACCAGTGCCAGCACCGCGATCGCGTCGCTCAAAAACAAACGCCTACGGCGATAAGTCCTACCGCTGGAGCCGCGAAAACTACTCGCGCCTGCGCCGGACTTACGACATTCAATCCTTCGTCTGGCTGCTGCTGTTCTCCCAGTGGCTCTACAAAAAGCCCTGGAGCTACCCCGGCGGCATGACCGAAGAAAAACGCGCACTCCGTCGCCGCAGTCAGGCCGTCTGGATTCGCGATACGCTGCTGGACTTGGGGCCAACCTTTATCAAAGTCGGGCAGTTGTTCTCGACGCGCGCCGATTTGTTCCCGACCGAGTACGTCGAAGAACTCTCCAAACTCCAGGACAAGGTTCCGGCCTTTAGCTACGAGCAGGCCAGAGCCATCATTGAGCAGGACTTAGGAAAGCCGATTCAGACGCTTTTCCGGAGTTTCGATCCAATTCCACTGGCTGCAGCTAGCCTGGGCCAGGTTCACCGGGCACAGCTTCACTCTGGCGAGGAAGTGGTAGTGAAAGTGCAGCGTCCGGGACTGCTCAAGCTATTCAAGATCGATCTAGCGATCCTCAAAGGCATTACCCGCTACTTTCAAAACCATCCAGAGTGGGGAAGGGGTCGCGATTGGTTGGGGATCTACGACGAATGCTGCAAGATTCTCTATCAGGAAGTCGATTACCTGAACGAAGGGCGTAATGCAGACACGTTTCGGCGTAACTTTCGGAATGAAGACTGGGTATATGTGCCGCGCGTTTACTGGCGCTATGCATCGCCCCGCGTACTTACGCTGGAGTACTTACCAGGAATCAAGATCAGCCATTACGAAGCCCTCGAAGCGGCGGGACTTGATCGCAAATCGCTGGCGCAAATGGGTGCCCGCGCTTACCTGCGACAACTGCTGAATGATGGCTTTTTCCACGCCGATCCGCACCCGGGTAATATTGCTGTCAGCGCCGATGGTTCGCTGATCTTCTACGACTTTGGCATGATGGGCCAGGTGTCAATTTTGACCCGTGAGAAGCTGCTGGATGTCTTTTTTGGCATTGCGCAAAAAGATGGCGATCGGGTTGTGGCGTCCCTGGTGGAATTGGGAGCCCTGGCCGAATCTGAAGATATGGGGCCGGTGCGGCGATCGGTGCAGTACATGCTCGATAATTTCATGGACAAGCCGTTTGAGAACCAATCGGTAAGCGAGATCAGCGATGATCTGTACGAAATTGCCTATGGCCAGCCCTTTCGGTTCCCGGCAACGTTTACGTTTGTAATGCGGGCATTCTCAACCTTAGAAGGCGTGGGGAAGGGGCTCGATCCAGATTTTAACTTTATGGAGGTTGCAAGACCTTTTGCAATGCAAATTATGGCAAACGGAAATCCTTCATCAGATGCCAACAGCATTTTGAGCGAGTTTGGTCGGCAGGCAGCACAGGTAAGCAGTACAGCGCTGGGTCTGCCACGGCGGATTGAAGATACGCTCGATAAGCTCGAACGGGGCGACGTCCGTGTACGGGTGCGATCCATTGAAACCGATCGCATTCTCCGTCGGCTCACAGGCGTTAATATGGGAACTAACTATACCCTGCTGGTGTGTGCGTTTACACTCTCAGCCACGATTCTGGTTTCCACGGGTTATGGGCTGTGGGCATTGATTCCGGCGATCGCGGGTCTGGCAGCGGCGATCGCGTTGGTTCGGTTGCTGATCCGACTGGAACGGTCGGAACGAATATCATAGTCAGGGTCTCTCTCCGTTTACTTAAGCCTGCAATGGTCGCTGACGAAAGCGCAATCCATCTATGAAACGCCTTTTCACGGGTCTAACAGATGTAGGGCTGCTGCGTTCTGTTAATCAGGATGCTTACTACATTGATCCGGAAGGGCGATTTTTCATCGTGGCTGACGGGATGGGTGGTCATGCCGGCGGGCAAGAGGCCAGCCGCATCGCAACACAGGCGATCCAGTCCTATCTTCTGGAACACTGGCAGACCACAGCCAGCTCGCAGTCGTTGCTGGAGAATGCTTTTTTCAGCGCGAATCGGGCCATTCTTAAAGACCAGCGCCACCATCCCGAACGATCGGATATGGGCACCACTGCCGTCGTGGTGATATTTAGAGACGAGCAGCAGCCCTGGTGCGCCCACACGGGAGACTCGCGCCTGTATCGACTCCGGGGTGCAAAGCTAGAGCAAATTACTGAAGACCATACCTGGGTGGCACGGGCCATGAAAATTGGGGAGATCACCCCCGATGAGGCGAGAGTCCATCCCTGGCGGCACGTGCTGGCTCAATGCCTGGGGCGCGAAGACCTGAATCAGATTGATATGCAGCCGCTATCGGTGCAACCCGGCGATCGCCTGCTCCTGTGTAGCGATGGTCTTACCGAAGAAGTGTCTGACCAATTGATTGCGTCCCACCTGAAGTCCATCCGTGCCTGTGAGCGTGCCGCAACGGCTTTGGTGAATGCGGCTAAAAATCACGGTGGACGCGACAATATCACGGTGGTCATTGTCACGATCAATGGTCTGAATCAGCGCGATCCTTCGACAACCGATGGTTGAACGATAGCTGAACAAGTCGCTTAGTCTGACGGCACCGCACCGTCTACTCCACTTCTACCTGTCGAAAGGTGCTGGGGATTGAGGAACCCTGTAGTCTAGGGAGGCTGTCCATCAGACGCCAGTAATCTGCAGGCAGACGTTGCGGTCTTGAACGGTTGAGCAATTCGATTACCATGATTGAAGTCATTTCTCTCAATATGTTGAGATCCGTACGGCTGAAATCGATCGCGTCTGAGGCGGCTCCAGACCAGCAACCGCATGACCAAACGTTGGTCATGGCACCATCCGTTGCTGCGCCCTCACCACGCGCGGCTAAGCAGGCCATTCGCAGAAGCCTGACGGCATCGACACTGGATGGGGTGTTTGCCACAATTTTCTCCAACATCACTGGTGGCGTGTTGCTCAGCAATTTCCTAGTGGAGCTGCATGCCAGTCCAAGCCAGATCGGGCTGCTGTCATCCATCCCGATGCTGGCGAACCTGGTGCAGCCATTGGGAGCATTTTGGGGCGATCGCACAACCAGTCGCCATAACTACTGCCTGTGGGTATATGGCCCATCGCGAGTGCTCTGGCTCGTGCTGGCGGCTGGTATTGCGCTCGTCAATTGGCGTCATCTTGACTCACAGGTGCTTGTGATGTGGACGCTGGCGATCGTCTGTCTGACGCACTTTATCGGGGCATTGGGCAGTGCATCCTGGCTCAGTTGGTTAGCCGCGCTGGTGCCCCGTCGGCTGCGTGGACGCTACTTTGGGATCCGCAATAGTGCTGCCAGTCTTACTAACTTGCTCTGCGCCCCGCTATTAGGGCTGGCCGTATCGACGTTTCCGGGCGGCTCGCTGCGGGGCTTCGGAGTACTGCTTGTGCTGGGAGTTGTTGCCGGTCTAATCAGTTTAGGGTTTCAGTTTTTAATGGTGGACGTCAATCCACAAATGCAGGGAGAGGAGGGAGACACCGAGCAGGAGAACGAGACAGAGGCAGCAGAGATAGCAGAGGAACCTCCCCACTCAAGCCCCTCCATCCCACCTCCCACCCAGTCTTTTCTCCAAGACAAAAACTTTCTCTTTTTTCTGCTGTACTTTGGCCTGTGGATGTTTGCGGTAAATTTGAGCGCACCGTTTTTCAATCTCTACATGCTGGATAATCTGGCGATCGATGTGAGTTGGGTCACAACGTACAACAGCATTCAGGCGGGCGCAACGCTGCTCATGATGGTGCTGTGGGGCAAACTGGCTGATCGCATTGGCAATCGCCCGATTCTAATTGCTATTGGCATTTTAGTGGCGATCACCCCGCTGTTCTGGTTGGGGACAGGGGCAAATTCGCTGTCAGTCTGGCTCTGGTTGCCGTTGCTGCATGTACTGGCAGGATCGACGTGGGCCGCAATTGACCTGTGCAACAACAATCTCCAGTTGGGTGTCGCTCCGGTACGACACCAGGCGACATACTTTGCCGTTGCTGCTGCCGCCGCCGGCATCAGCGGGGCATTGGGCACGACAGCAGGCGGACTGTTGGCCGAGTTAGCCGACTATGGTGGGATTCCGGGATTGTTTGCGCTGTCGGCGATCGTGCGGTTGGTGGCGCTATTGCCGCTGGTGCTGGTACATGAGCAGCGGGGACAATCCCTGCGACAAATGATGCATGTCCTGTTCCCCAGCAAGCCAGAACCAGCCATGGCCGATGCTCAACCGGTGACAGCGGATGATTAAATTGCACGCTGCCATACACTGCGCTGGTTTAAGATCCGTCACAATAGATTTATGAACCAGGTTGACTATCTCCGTATCAGTCTTGTCGATCGCTGCAACTTTCGCTGCCAGTACTGCATGCCCGAAGGCGCAGACCTGACCTATGCCTTGCAGCAAAATCTATTGACCCAGGACGAACTGATACGCTTACTGCAATCAGTGTTTATCCCAGTGGGATTTACACGGTTTCGGTTGACAGGCGGTGAACCGTTAATTCGTCCGGGCGTGGTCGAGATTGTGCGCGCGATCGCCCAACTTCCTGAAACGCAAGACCTGTCCATGACGACGAATGCATTCCTGCTGGCAGATATGGCGCAAGGGCTGTACGACGCAGGCTTACGACGCATCAATATCAGCCTGGACTCACTACAGCCAGAGGTGTTCGATGCGATCATTGGTCATCACGGACGTTCTCGCTGGCAGCAAGTGTGGGACGGCATCCAGGAAGCTTATCGCGTCGGGTTTAATCCGCTCAAGCTCAACGTAGTTGTCATTCCTGGCGTGAATGATCAGGAAGTGTTGGATCTGGCCGCGTTGAGCATTGACCGCGAGTGGCACGTCCGGTTCATCGAATTCATGCCGATCGGCAACGATTATCTGTTCAGCGATCGGGGCTGGGTCAGTTCCGAAGACCTGCGGCAACGCATTCGCGATCGCTGGGGGCTAACCGATGGTCAGGTACGCGGCAATGGCCCGGCTGACGTGTTCAAAATTCCGGGTGCGAAGGGCACGCTCGGCTTCATTAGCCAGATGTCTGAATGCTTCTGCGATCGCTGCAATCGCATGCGCCTTTCTGCTGATGGCTGGCTGCGTCCCTGTCTGCTCAACGAAACGGGACAGCTTGATTTAAGAACAGCACTGCGATCGGGCGTTCCCCTCCATGAACTCCGTCAACAGGTGCGCGATTTGCTCGAACTCAAACCCCAAATCAACTACAAAGAACGCGATTCCGGCACCACAGGTACTTACAGCCGCACGATGTCTCAAATTGGTGGTTAAGTGATTGACTAATTGACTGCAAAGGAAAATTAAACACTGTAGAGCTTTTAGGAGCATCAGCTATTCCTATTCCTACAACAGCACAAACGGAAGCGTGCTTTATCGTTTGCTACAATCTAACCAAAATGTTCCTGCCCATTTATATTGTGCGGATTGATGAGCGTACAGATGACGTATTCATCCTGGCAGGTGAAGAGACAATCGTTTTGATTAACCGTAATGGTGAAAGAACACTCCCATGAGTCAACCAAATTTTCAAGAGATGAATCGCAAGGAATTGCTGTCCTACTTCATTGAGCATCGGGATGATCAAACAGCCTTCTATGCGCTCATGGACAAGCTTAAAGCAGAACCCGCTTTAGCAACGATGCCTCCACCAACCTCACTAGATGAAACCGAAGAACTGCGAAAAATCCTGGACGATATTCGCAAAAAGCGCCAGCAGGAAGAGTAAGGGCGATCGTCGAAATTTGTGCGGAAACATAGGTTTCTTAATGAAAATTTTAAAACTGCAAACCTTGCAAGAGTAGTTAAGCACTTTCTGAAAGAGGAAAACTTATATGGGCGTTGATTACGCTTTAGCTTGCGGTGATTGTTTAGAGTTCATGGACTTACACAAATGGTCGATCCTCGAAGACGCTGGACGTTGCTTAATTGCTGCTCATGGTCTGTCCCATTACGACTACCAGTCATTTGAAGCGCAAAGAGTGCCTAGCTTATCCAGCCAACCCCTTGTTCCTGTCACTGCTCAACAACTTGTCAAAGCTTTACATGATTTCGTACCACATCACTCATACATTGAAGAGTTGTTACCCTTTGTCCACAGCTTTATGACAGCTCATCAAGATCACTTCTTGTTTTTCACCTGCGATATCGGTGAGCGCCCGTGGTGCTTTGGTGAGCCTCGATGTTACGAGTGGAGAGAAATTTGGGCTGCGTTCAATTTTGACAGTCAATTTTTACCGAAAAACTTAGTAAAAGACTTTAATTTTCACTACTGGGAAGAAGTTTTAGAGCACTACTCTAAGCGTCTTTCCTGGTTCTTGAGTGATCAGATGAGAGATGAGCGAGAAGCTTTGAGAGAAGCCTTTGAGCGAGAAGCATTACTCACCCAAACCTTCGTGTAGATGCTCTTGACTTAATGCGAATAAACCAAATTCCTTGTTAGAATACTGATCTTTTTGGAATTATGATCGCCGCTTCGATTACCAAGACCTACGAAAATACATCATCCAGACAAATAACACCAAGTAACCATTATGAGTACTCAAATCACGATTACGTTGCCAGATGAGATCTATCAGCGTGCTGAACGGTTTGCGCGATTAGCAAATCGGGATCTTGCCAGTGTTCTGGCAGACACGATTCAACTTTCTATTCCGTCGATCGGTGCTGCTAGTCTTGATATTGAGCCTATTGCTAATCTTTCTGATCAGCAGGTATTGGCGCTGACAGAACTGCAAATGGAGCCAGAGCAAGATGATCGACTGAGTGAGTTGCTCGACCGGCAACAAGCAGATCTCTTAGCTGAAAATGATCGTTTAGAGCTACAGACTCTCATGCAAATTTATCAGGAGGGGCTACTCCGAAAGGCGACTGCCCTTAGTGAGGCGGTCAAGCGTGGGTTAATTGAACCTCTGAACCAGTGAGTCAAATTTCTGAGGAAATTCGGTTACGAGTGAGGGCACAGGCAAAGCAGCAGTGTGGCTATTGCCGCAGCCTTCAAAAGTACGTTTTGGGAGTTTTAGAGATCGAACACATCATTCCCAAAGCAGCAGGTGGATCTGACGATGAAGAAAACCTTTGGCTTGCCTGTCGTCTATGCAATTCCTACAAAGGCATGCAAACTCAGGCGAGAGATCCAGTGACGAATCGCAACGTCAAATTGTTCAATCCTCGGCAACAAAAATGGTCACGTCACTTTATTTGGACAGACAACAGCACCCATATTGCAGGATTGACAGCGAGTGGTCGTGCAACTGTCTTGGCTTTGCAGCTAAATAATCCGTATGCTGTTACAGTCCGACAAGCTTGGATATCTGCTGGCTGGCATCCTCCCACTGAAGAAGACGCAAGCTGCTAGAGGAGCAGAAGAGGGTAAGCTAGCTCGTCTACTTTTCCAGGCGGACGGCGTACCATTGCAAAAATTCGCCGGGACCGACATCGAGTTCGCAGGAGGTTTCCAGTAAGTACTGGGCTTGTTCGTCTAGCGCGGTGAAGCGTTGGAGATCTCTGGGAAGATCATCTTGCCGTTGAGACAAGAGTTCTTTGAGTTTAGCGAGCAGTTCGGTAGCGCTAAGAAACTCCTCCGATCGCCCCGATTCCAGCACAACAAAAGTATCGCTCTCATACATCCGTGGATCAGGCATCGTTGGGTATTCTCCTGGGAGGATCTAATGGCTGCCCTGAGGAGGCATACTTCTATTGTGTAGCCTACAGGTAAGACAGCGCACTTGCGCACCTGGAGAATTGTTTACACTATAAAGATGGCGTAGCACGGGCTTTTGAGCCAACCGCTGTCCGAGTTCACCTTACTTTTTCATCTGTTATGAAGCGTCGTTCCGCTTGTTTAATCTTCAACCCAGTTTCGGGGCAGGGTGATCCAGAGCAAGATTTGGTAACGATTAAAGCACTGCTCGAGCCTGAGATCGACCTTGATATTCAGCTAACGACGGAAGACGTCGGTGCGGATGCACTGGCACTGGCAGCGGTTAAACGGGGGGTTGATGCCATTATTGCCTCAGGCGGCGATGGTACGCTCTCAGCGACAGCATCAGCGCTGGTTGGCACGTCAATTCCCCTCGGCATTATTTCACGCGGGACAGCCAATGCTTTTGCCAATGCGCTAGATATTCCCGACACGATCGAGGCGGCCTGCCGCACCATTCTCGGAGGCGCGACCAAAACGGTCGATGCCGCGTATTGCAACGGCTATCCGATGGTCTTGCTGGCGGGCATTGGGTTTGAGGCCGAGGCCGTTGAGTTAGCCGATCGCGAAGCCAAGAACCGCTTTGGAATGTTTGCCTATGTCCTGGCAGGTTTTCAAGCGTTGCGACAAATGACCACTTTTAACGCTGAAATTGAAACTGAAGACAAAATTATTCACGTATCCGCCGCCGCCATTACGGTAGCCAATGCCGCTCCAGCAACCTCTGTACTGGCACAAGGGCCAGCGGGCGTCGTGGTTGATGATGGGCTGCTGGACATTACGCTGGTCTCGCCTGCAACGAAGGCAGGGGCGATCGCCG
The DNA here is from genome assembly GCA_021323955.1 of Oscillatoriales cyanobacterium Centralia_MAG_596. Lineage (GTDB taxonomy): Bacteria > Cyanobacteriota > Cyanobacteriia > Leptolyngbyales > Leptolyngbyaceae > Stenomitos. Next base: position 9,656 of record JAJPKC010000073.1, read on the forward strand.
CCACCTATCACCTGCTCCAAACCGCGTTGAGTGGGGATGCCGTGGATCGCAGTGACATCGGTTATGTTCGAGCGCGACGGGTCAAGATTACGACCGAACCAGAGCAGAAAGTCGTGCTGGACGGGGAATTGATTGGCACCACCCCAATCAACGTGGAGTGTGTTCCGGGTGGGTTAACACTCTTCTTCCCGTTAGTAGAGGAGAGCGTACCAACCGAAAAGCTGGATGGACTGCCAAACCTGGTTGTTGAGATGAAAGATACCAGCGATGCAGTTGAAGCGAGCGATCGCGCTAAAGAAAGCTGACATTTTGCCGCACAGCAGGGCCAATTGTCTGCGCCCATTCCCGCAACCCAAGCCCCACGCTGGGGGCGAGTGAGGGAATGAGGGCTAAAGTTGCGCGTCAATTCATCCACAGTCCGTAGGGTGTGAGGACGCCAGAATACACCGACACAGTTGCCATCCCGCCAGCGGTTGATCAGAATAAAGGGGGCGGTGAGTTTAACCAGACAGAAGGTGAAGGACCGGGCAATGGCTGAGTATCAAAAAATTGAGTATCGCATTGGCAAAGACGGCAAAATCATTGAAACAGTGCTGAATGCGTCGGGCACAGGCTGTACCGATGCAACCGCCGCGATCGAACAGGCCCTCGGAACGGTCGAATCGCGCACGCTGAAGCCTGAGTATTACGCAGGAGAAGACATCCTTACAGTCGAGCCAACCGAATCGCTCCAGCAGTATGAATAAACTCCAGTGCCCATCCAAGAGTGCCCCAAGCCGGGTCTCCGTAAGGTGCGTTTGTAATGGGCGATTGGATCTGGCTTTGAGGCTGGCACTGGTGCAGACCGGACTCCGATGCCGCATTGCCCTTCTCTGGTGACTGTTGAGTACCGCGATCGAAGACCACTATCTGCAACCGGGTGAAGTCTATGACCGAAGACTCTGAACTATTCTGGTTTGGCGTTGTGCTGACGCTGGTGATGATCAGTTTTCTCTTTAATCTGGTGGGGACAGCGACTCAAGCAACGCCAGCGCCCAACCCCGCGATCGCGTCCGCCAGTCGCGATGCCAGCATTGCTGCGTTACAGCAGCAGTGCCAGCAATTGCGGGCCGAACTGGCGCAACAGCAGGAGCACCTGAGCACAGACCTCCGGGACAGCACCTTTGCCCAACTACAGCCTCTACTTACCACCTACCCCAGCGCGCGCAAAATGGCAGAGAGCAAACCTGACCTGCCAGCTCGCAACCTGACAGCGCTGTTCACCCCCCTAGAAAACTTGCTCCAGACCTGGCAGATCGACCCGATCGGTACAGCCTGGGAGCAAGTCCCCTTCAACCCCCAACA
>JAJPKC010000196.1 GCA_021323955.1 Oscillatoriales cyanobacterium Centralia_MAG_596
ACGGCAACAGGCGGCCGGTCTTTGCTGATTTTGTCGGGAAAGTAGAGCGTTGCCATTGGTACGAGCATCAGCAAGAACAGCGGCAGCAGATTTTTGATGAGAAACACCACAGAACGACGCTGTATGGTAACGGTGGTGCTTAAGCCGGGGTAATCGACACGGTTGTTGGTACCAAACAAGCGTGGATCACCCTCTGTCGAAGTGGTGCGGAAGACTTCCTGCGCGTATTGGAGCTTTTTGAACGCCCAAAGTTGCAGTGATTGATACGGTTTCGCCTCGGCTTCTGTATCAGTGTGAGGGAGCCTCAAGCCAAAGGTATCAATCACGTAAATCAGGCGATCGCTCGGTGTCGTCGTGTTCTGAAACCGAATGACAAGATGCTGCTGGTCAAACGGATAGTCGTGCAAATCGAAGGGGGTCTTAAATTCACCGCGAATCTGGTAAAGCCGATAGTTAAGCCCATTGTTCCTGTCTGTTTCTAAAGATGCATTGGGCGTAAATAGGGGCTGGCTGGGCACAAGATTGGTACCACCCGGAAACTTGATATTGGTGGCATCAGCACCGTCGGGATAACGAAACCAGAGGTAAAAATCAGCCGTGAAGCTTGATTTACGCTGATCGACCTGGTTAATTTGATTGATATCAATGCCTGTATAAACCACATCCTGTTCCCAGAAGTACTGGTCGCCGGACTTTACAACATTGTCGGCTTGAAGTTCGTGAGGTAAATCAACCAGTTCAGGATTGACTACCGTTGTAAATTGCTGTGGTGCAGAAATCAGCCTGCGCTTTTGAAATTGGGCGATGCGAATGGGCAGATCACTACTGCGACTAGCATTAAAGTACAGTGGTCCCGTTAGCCCTCTAAGGGCGGCTTTACGGCTGTTGATAGCAGCAAGAGCGTTGCGGGTTTGTTCACGATCGCGGTTCCGGTACGCTGGAGTTAGTTGCAACTCTGCATTGCGAAGTGCCTGTACAGCCGCGATCGCCGCCTCATAGAACTTGATTCCACTGTAAGACGGAAGTCTCTCATACCGTTTCTGGTATTGGCTAGCGAACTCCTGCGTGTCCTCTCCAGCACTATCTAATAGTACAGGTGAAACCAAATACATCCCATTCGTGAAAAACCCCGGTGCCTTTCTCTCTTCATCATAAGTTGCGAAGCGTCGGGCAAAGGCTTCTCTTGCAAGGGTTTGAGAGCCAGCAATGATTGGCGTTTTCAGTCCAGCCTGCCGAATGGCAACGATCGCAGCCTCCGCTTCATCTTCTTCGCGGGTAGTTAAAAGGATTGGTCCAGAGTCAGGATCGGCTACCAGTTCACTTACAATCCGCTGAATGGTTTGCCTGTCTGATTTGAAGTCAACCTCCCAGGTGTGTTTGATCGCACCACCATCGCTTGTAAAGAAGGTTGTAAACGCCTCAGCAACTCCCTTGTCGTAGGATTTTCCCTTAGATTGAATAATGCTGGTTGTCTTAAAATTCAATACTTTTTTGATGTAGAGAGCCAGTACCTGTGTTTGTGCCGAAGCCATCGGAACAGTACGAAAGTAATAAGGGTTTTCCAGTGTCAACTGATCCAGGGTGAAGGTTGAGATGACGGGCATCTGGTTCATCTGATAGACCTTGCTAACACCCAGCGACAGTTCAGAACTTTTGTTGCCGATCGTTACTAACGCGGGGCTTTTGATCGCCTCTGCAGCTACTGCCTTGTATCCTTTGGCTGTGCCCTGATCGTCAAAGATGAGTAGTTTGAGTGGATGTCCCTTCACACCCCCCGCCTGATTCACATCATCAACGTAAAGCTGAATACTGCGGACAATTTCTTGTCCTGCGTCTGCTTCTTTGCCACTGAGCGGAACGCCTACGGCAAGGGAAAGCGGGGTCACGTTTTCTGGCTTATTCGCTCTCAACACCAGTCCGAAAAGGACGACTGTCAGCAGAATTGCAAGACAGGCGATCGCGCTATAGATGACTCGTCGTGTATGATGCCGAGTCAAGAAATTCGCAAAGGTGCCAACAACTCGCATTTTTATACCCCGTCTCTAAAGACAAGCCAGTAACCGATCGCCAACATAACAGTGACCTAAAGCACTCGTGCAAAGCCATCTAACCGCTTTGTCATAACCTTGTGTCCCTTCAGGCTGAGATGATCGCCAACAATGGCAATCCAGATGCTAAATAAACTTAAGCCAAAGAAGGCGTAATACAAATATTCGATTCTCACTGTGTAACCCACGTCTGGCAATTGGCGATAGGCGCTTGCCAGCAGTACCGTGCCCGCGATCAGTGCAGCAATCGTCACGGACGCTCGCTCTTTGACAATTTTTTCAGAGAAGAATAGCGTCATTAGCGGCACCAGCGCCAGTAGGAACAGCGGCGGCGCTGTTTTTGCCAGCACTGCTAACGGCTGGCGCTGTACTGTAATCGTGGCGCTCAGGCCGGGATAATCCACTCGATTACTAGCATCAAAGAGATGTGGATCGCCCTCAGTAGAAGTTGTGCGAACCGTTTCTTTGGCGTAGCGGATACCCTTGTACTGCCACACAGAAGAGGAATAGCGATCGGCATCTGTCGTCTTTCTGGGCAATTGCAGCCCGAAGGTATCAATCACGTAAATCAGGCGATCGCTCGGTGTCCGCGAATTCTGTAACCGAATTACCAGCTTTTGCTGATCAAACGGATAGTTATGCAAATCAAAGCTATTTTTGAACTCGCCCTGCACCTGATACAGCCGATAATTCACACCATTTATCTGAAAGGCTCGGAGGGGCTTGCTCGGATCAAACAGCGGCTGCTTTGGCAGGGGATTGATGCCACCGGGAAACTCAAGGTCGGCTAGCCCCGCATCACCGACATAGCGAAACCACAAATAAAGATCAGCCGTAAAACTAGAAGACTGCTGATCGATGCGATTTAACTTGTTGATGTCGATCCCTGTGTAAACCACGTTCTGCCGCCAGAAAGAGACATCGCCAATCTGTACGATCGTCCCGGCTTTTAATTCGCGCGGCACATTCACCCGCTCTGGATTGAAAATCGTTTCAAACTGCTGGGGCGCAGAGACAAAGGTGCGCTCTTGAAATTGAGCCATACGGACGGGCTGATCACTATCGCGGGTCGCATTAAAGTAAAGTAGCCCCGTTGGGCCACGTGGTGCCACGTTGCGGTTATTGATGGTTTTTAGGGCAGCATACACCTGCTGGCGATCGCGCTCCCGACTCTCAGCCGTCCCTTGCAGGTTCGCCTTCCGAATTGCTTCAACGGCTAAAATCGCCGCTTCATAGTACTTGGTGCCCACATAAGACGGCGCTTTGCCAAACTGCTTTTGGTACGTATCGGCAAACTCCTGAGCATCTACCCCTGCACTATCAAACAGCAGTGGCGATGTGGCATAGATGCCATCGGTAAACCATCCGGGCTGCGCCTGTTCTTCTGGATAGTGCTCAAACCGTTTGGCAAAGTCTTCCCTGGATAACGCCTGCCCCAACATGATCGGCAGTTTCAGCCCACGTCGCCTCATTGCAACCAACAGGTTTTCCGCTTCCTTTTCACCGCGCAGTGAAAAATAAACAATACCTGGATTGGGATCGGCAGCAAGTTCATTGACGATCGCCTGAATTGACTGTTCCTTCTGTTTGGGATCAGTGGCGATCGCCAAGTTGCGCCTGATCGTACCGCCACTTTTGGTAAACGCCGCCTCAAACTCCTGCGCTAGCTTTTTACCGTACTTTTCGTATTGAATGACGCTAGCTGTGTTTAAGTTAAGAACGAGCTTGGCGTAGACCGCGAGGACGGTATTAAGGGTCGATCTCGTATAAGTATTGCGGAAGTAATAAGGATTTTTGAGTGTTACGCTATCGGTATTTGCCGTTCCCGTGATCGCTGGTAAATGAGCCGCTGCATATATGGGAGCAGCTGCTTCGGATGGTGCTGTACTGCGATGCCCCAATAAAACAACGGCTGGACTGTTAACAATCACGGGGGCACCTTGTCTAGCCGTGCTCTCATCTGCTCGATCATCAAATTTCAACAGCTTGAGCGGATGTCCATTGATACCGCCTTTTTGATTGACCGTATCGAGGTACATCTGCACACTATCAACCATCTCCTTACCCGCAATCGCCTCTTCCCCAGTTAACGGCGCGACTAGGGCAATGGAAATAGGAGTGGCAGTTTGGTGTGGATGTAATAGGAAATTAGCGGTGATGAGGCACAGAAGCGTGATGATCAAGATCGCTCCGTAGTGCGATCGGCGGCTTAACTGCCTGATTTGGTCGATCCCATTCGAGAAGAGAGCCAAAACTTGCTGCATCGTGAGACCTTCTTTCCCAGGACAACCACATTTCCAGCAACAAAAACCGTAACGATGAGGCAGAGGAATGCAGGATCTGGTCGGCTTATCAACGGTGAACGAACCAGCTGATCAAAGAAAGAAAATCTGACAAGGTAGATTCTAAAGGCGTTAACGTTTTGAGCTCAAGGTTCTTAACAAAATTTCTTCCAGCAAGCTATTTGTCCCCTTGGAGCTATTTCGGGGTTGAGTTGAGTCAAGGCAAAAAGGTGCCAGATGATTGAGAATCTCTGTCTGAGCTAAGTTTACAAAAATCAATGATCCGTTGGTTTCAAAGCAGCCCTTCTGCGGGGCGGCAGACTGTGTGAAAACTCAGAAGAAACGCTATAAGTGTACGAATTTGAACAGCTTAAACGCTTCTAATAGCGCTTTTTGGATTGCTGACTCTAGTTTTTACACAGTCTGGCGCGGGGCAGTTAACCACGCCCCTCTAACAGCTCCACCTATCCATTACGCAAAAGTCGGCAGAATGCTTGCAGGGTCCAGGCTTGAGCAGTGAGTTGCGCGCCTTCGAGTAAATGGTGGAGTACCTGAATGCCGCGCCAAAGTGTTTTCAGTCCTGGTTCACCATCCCCCTTGCGAGCCAGAAAG
>JAJPKC010000213.1 GCA_021323955.1 Oscillatoriales cyanobacterium Centralia_MAG_596
GACTTGCTTCTAGAGGCAGTAAGTGGGCAGCAAAACCTGGCTTTATGTAACGACCTACAAAAGATTCATACCTCTGGGATGCAATTGTGGCGATTGATCCATGCCATTCTGAACCCAGTGCTCGTGGAGATTCAACAGCAGGAAATCAACCTTCTCGCGCCCGCTCTGCGCCTGGAACTTCTCACACCGCTCAGTACAGTGATTGGCTACTGTGAGATGTTGCTAGAGGAAGCGCCTGCTGACCTGATTCCAGACCTGGAGCAGATTTATGCCTCGGCTCAGGGGTTGCTGAACCAGGTGAGTAATCTGGACGGGCTGGTGCAGCAACACCTTGAATCCATTGGTATGCTCAATGCCGATGAGCAAAGTGCAACAGGGCAATCGCTAGCATGTGCGCCTGCTCATGCTTTGGCACGTCCTCTGGAGATGCATCGATCGCCTGTGGCTGCAAATCGTCGCCTTCTGGTAGTAGACAACAATGCCTTGAACAGCACACTGCTGTCTCGTCAGTTAGAGCGCCAGGGCTATCAGGTGACGATCGCCGCCACAGAGCAGCAAGCGCTACAGGCGATCGCAGCCACTTCCTATGACCTGGTTTTGCTGGATGTGAGTTTGCCAGAAAGCAGTGGTCTGGAGCTACTGGCACAGCTCAAGTCTCATGAGGATTGGCAACACGTGCCAGTCTTAATTATGGCAGCACCCGATGAGATGGAGCCTGTTGTTCAGGGTATGGCAATGGGAGCAGCAGATTATATCACCCGCCCGTTCCAGTCGCTGCTGCTTCGCACTAGAGTCACCGCTTGCGTGGAGCAAAGGCGACTGCGAGACCAACAGGGAAACTTTGACAGCCTCCTGGAAAACGCGCCTGTTGGTATGTACCAGGCTACGGTCGAAGGGCATTTTAAGTGTGTTAATTCGTCTTTAGTACGACTGTTGGGCTATCCTGCGGCTGTGACTCTCATCGAAACAGTCACAGACATAGCTCAGCAGGTTTATGTTGACTCAAGCCGCTATGCTGAATTCAAACGCCTGTTGGAAGCACACGATCGCGTAACAGGCTTTGAGTACCAGGCGTATCGTTACGATGGAGATATGATCTGGGTTTCAGAGCACGCGCGTGCAGTCCGAGATCCCAACGGGCAATTAATTTATTACGAAGGGATTGTAGAAGACATCACGCAACGCAAGCTTGCTGAAGTCGATCTCAAACAGCAACTAACCGCATTAAAACGTGAGTTAGAGCAGATCAAGCATGCTCAGCAAGTTGCAGAGATTATCCAGACGGATTATTTTCAGCAGTTGCAGCCAAATGGTGAAGCGCCAGGCGATCAGGATGCCCAGCAGCAGGCAACTTTACCCCTCAAAGTGCTACTAGTTGAAGACAATGAATTGAACTGTGATATGCTCTCTCGCCGCCTACAGCGCTCTGGCTACACCGTTGTCATTGCAAACGATGGTGCGGATGGCGTGTCGAAGGCACTCGTAGAACAGCCCCATGTCATCCTGATGGATATCAGTTTGCCCGTGATGGATGGGTGGGAAGCGACGCAACAACTTAAAGTTAATCCTCAAACGTCCTGCATTCCAGTGATTGCCTTGACCGCTCATGCAATGGCGGGCGATCGCGAAAAAGCGATCGCGGCGGGTTTTGATGACTACGACACCAAGCCAATCAATCTACCCCGTTTACTCAACAAAATTGAGGGCTGTTTGCAACGTTGAACCGCTACGAGCAGGGCTTTCCCGTTAAAGAAATTTTTAAACCCTTAGGGCTAGGTTTGATGTCTATGATGTCTGTCATTCTGAAGCACTCAATTCCAGAATTCCTTACTGCCCTGCTCATGGTCTTCATTGGCATCAAGGCAGAGCCGATGTTGGTCAGTTCACTCTTCCTCGCCAGTGCATGCCTGCTGAGACTAATCTGGACAGGTTCAATCGTGTTGCATGGTTTGGGGCATGTTTGTTTGATTGCCGTTTGCGATCGCAATCCCCGCTTTTTCAACGCTGTCAATATTCTCGAACATCAACGTCCATCCAGCCTATTGAAATCCCTGCTTCCCTTTAGTTCGATTCCTTTACCGTTTGCTCATGACACAGCATATCTCTGGGTCGGAGTAGGTAACGCAACCCCCTGGAGCATTCGTATCAAGGCATCAGGCGGCATCATGTTTAACGCGATCGCCCTGGGCTTAGTACCGTTCACAGTGCCGCTACTGACAGAGTTTTTAAGGGTTGATGACCATGCAGGCAGCTTGATCAGTCCGTGTTTGATGAACGCTGTCCTGAGTGCCAACCTTTTGCTTATTTTGAGTTCACTCTCAGATCTAACCGCGATTGTAACGGGTGAAGCACATTGTTTTAACTGCGGCAACTTTGGTTTTTTGGGGAAACGGTTGCCGAGTGATGGAAATGACCTTTTACCAAGGCGAGTGGTAGAGATCTTCAAAACAATGGGCTGTGAAACCGAAATTCGGGGTGAGCAGGCTGGAGGAGGGGTTATTTTTGCCCGCGATCGCACGCATGGGGTTGTGTTTGTTGGCAAAAAAGTGGTGAATCAGAAGCGGCATAATCTGACCCAATCTCTGGAAGCTGCGTTTGCAGCAACACGACACAAAGCCACGATCGCGGGTGCCAGGGCGCTAGAAGACGCAGTGATGGGAGTCTGGCACTACCGCTATGCAACGAGTAGCCTGCCGACTCTTTTGGAAACCCACTGGCATGAATGGATGCCCGCTAGAACTGCCGCTGTTTGGCGTGTGGAACAGGGAAAATGGACGTGCGATCGTCAAATGGTCAACCACCGTATTACCCACAATGGCGACTTCGATGCCTGGGTGCTGTTTGGCGACCCTATTGAAAATGCCCACTTAGGGCTATGGCTTGAACGGGTGTTGCATACGTCGAATGCGACGCTCGGCGACTCTCCCAAGATTGCAGGCATGATGGATTTACTTATCACGCAAGGCATGTGGGATGCTTCGCTGAGACTGGCGTACCAGCTTGCCGTCGCCGAATCCATTGAAGAGGCCTTTGGTGGAAAGTCGCCTTCTAAAACCGCACCCAATACTGCTCCTTCCGAGGTGGAGATCAACGATTGGGCTGCGATCGCTGAACACATTTTCCTACAGCATCAAGATGCTCTCTTGCTACCCTATGCGAAGTCAATGTTGGAGTGTTCCCAGAAGCACTTAAACCACTTTGAGCAGGAGCTTTTACAAGCGCTCAGCCAGAACAATGCCATCAGCCAATGGACACCCCAGAAGCAAACCGCTTTTGTGAAGACGGCACTCTATAGTTTTTTCCATAACAATTTGTACCAGGCGACAAAACTATTTATGTCGAGAGCCAAGGGTAGTTTTGGGCTGGTAACGGCTTCAACCTTGAGTGAAGCAAGTCTGGTGCTTAGTGCCTGGGGGCAGCCGATCGCCACCGGGTTTAATGTCCAAGACAATTACATGGTTTATGCGTCAGAACCCGCGGCTGTTGATGCTGTTCTGTCCCATATTCCCAGATCCTATCGCTTAGATTTAGACCAGGGAGCAGGTGAAATTGCCTGGGTCGGTGTGAATCACATCACCGTTTACTCCATGCTAGAAGACCGTGAATGGCAAGGGGCAGAATTAGAGCAGCGATGGATTCCACTCCAGGGCAATCCCTATATCTCGGCTCCAAAAACGAGTGCTAACGATCCTGTCGAGCAGGACATCCAGGAAATTCCCAAAGTGCTTCAAGCCATTGATGTCTCCTGGAGCGATCCAGCGTCATTTAATCGCCAAAGTGCCGATTATTTAGCCGAACTATTGCTTGAAAAAGCCAAAGCTTGGGAACAGCGGCAGCGCGCTACCATCAACATCAAGCTGGATCACATAGCGTCTGAACCGTCTGTGGATCTTCTCATTACAGGAGTTGAAAGTAGCCTCTGGTTAGGTGAACAATTCGCCCAAGATTTAACCATCCTCTTCCCCGCTTTAAGTGTCAAGACGCTGTCTGCGAATCAGGCATTACGAAAATTACAATACGACTTGAAAGGGCTGCATTTAAGCAAAACCTCGATCGTGCTGGCAATCAGTCAGTCTGGGCAAACCTTTCCCACGCTGCAAGCCACCAATGCGTTTGAGCAGCTACGCTGTCAGGGCATGATCGGTGAATTATTCATTATGACGGGAGAACTCTGTAGCCTCATGGGTACCGCGATCGCGCAGTACTATTATCAAGAATCGAGTTTTACCCGCCGCATTTTTATCAATGGGAGTGGGCGACGAACGGCTGAACCCACCACGGTAGCGGTTGCGGCGGCTCAAGCAACCTTGACAGAACTCTTACTCTATCTGGCAAAACAGCTCCGACAGCGGTTTCCTGGCACGCAAGGTCCGTTTGGCATGACGCTCACCGCCGCCAACCTTGCGACACTAGAGCGCGTGAAGGATGACTTTCTTAAGCAAAGCGTTGTATCCATCATTGGTAAGACAGCCAGTGGTGAGACGATCCCTTCTCCAGAAGCTCGGCAGCTCATGCGAAGTGGTCAAAAATGGGCATTACACATTACAGAAACACCTCTTGCTTGGGGCATTCATGCCTTCTATATCCTGATCACTGTTGGGTTTAAAGCGCCATTGGTGCAAACTCTTTTTCGCTTACTGGTTGTCTTCGCCAATTTACCAGCCTCTGTTTTGCTGCTGTTGCCGTTGATGACGTTGGCAGACATTCTTATTTACATCTTTGGTCCCTGGTTCTGGACATTGGGACTGCGCGCTCTCCAGGGTAGACCGCCCCTGGCACGCCTGGGCAAGCGCACGTTAGTCATTGGCGACGTGCCCTGGGTGCATCAACTGCTCAAAGTCTACGTCAGCAAGCTCTTTTCACTCAGCTATGGCATTGCCTCGTTGGATGTGCATGGTGCTAACCCGCAAGATCACATGCTGCATCATTTTGGTCATCGAGTCGTGAGAGGCACGTTAGTGTTCCTGGGCGTACCCGATGGGCGGCGCAACCAGATGCAAAAAGAAGATGAAAGTGCGGTCATTATGACGGGGAAACAAGCCAGTGGCGTCTGTAATGTTCGAGCAGGGGCAGAAATTGTTGCTCTGGGGCACAACCCTACGATCGCGCAACAAGGGTTTCATGACGCGATCATTCTGTTCAGCCCCTCCAATGATTCCGTCACCGCCAGTGATAATACCATTCCCCAACCGATTGCACTTGAGAAATTACGAGAATCTCGCTTTAGCTCTTTTGAGCGTTTGCTAGCCAGCTATGTCTTTTTCTGGGCCATGGCAAAGCAGGTAGCATCCTTTCCCTTCCTCCGGTATCAACACTGGAAGTCCCAAAGCCGCACCCGTATTATGACCACTGCTGCCCCGGTTTCACGAGCGACGCTTGATTCGAGGTAATACTCAGCGATCGCCCGACCCCGAAGCCTTTACGGAGTTGCCCTGTCCGGTGTGCGGCGCGTTGCTGGAACGCGATCGCTACACGAAGGAGGGCAAGGAGAAGGGTTACGCTGTTTGCTGCTGAAGCATCGCCGGGGGAAATGCAAGGAGGTCAACAAGAAGCAGCTGGGCGGTTAGGGCTGAGTTGCGGAGTGTGGGACGGTTGGTGCGATCGCGGCAAGAATAAGGGCTTGCTGGGTTAACTCGGCAGAAGCGATCGGACGCTGCAGCGCTGAAGATCAGTGATGCATGGCAGAAGGTTATTGTCAAAACGCATGAAGAAGGAAATCGCGGCAGTCGGCGAACGAGCGCGGCACAGGTGTTCATTCGAGTGAAAGTGCAGGCGCAGGACTGGGGGATAGCGAATATCCGAATCGTGCAACGGTATAACGGGTGCTCAAACGTTACGTTGAACTGAGGGGCTATCGAACTGAACCCTTCATATTGGGCTGAAGTTGTCATACACTGATTTTGCACCGATGAGGGACGTTGCCCCGTGGAGATGATGAGCACAAGCAAGATACCCGATATCCTTCAAACCTACGAGGCAGACCTGCTGACAGAGTGGCATCAGTCCTTAGCCACGACGCATGCTCAGAAAGGGTTAATCAAAGAAGCGGAGTTAAAAGAGGAGTGTCGTGAATTCCTGAAGTTGCTTCGCCTTGCTGTGCAACAGGGTAATTTGACTAATTTGCAGGCAGCAGAGTGGCGAGAACTGCGAGAACTGTTGACGAGCATTTCACGATCGCGATCGCACAAAGGCTTTACGCCATCTGAAACAGCAATCTTCGTCTTTTCGTTCAAGCAACCCTTGTTTGATCGCTTACGTCAGCAGTTGCATGACCCAACTGAACTCAGCCAAGAGATTTGGACTGCCACAACCTTGCTGGATCAGCTGGGGTTGCTGGCGGTAGAAGCCTACCAGAAGGCACGGGAGGATGTGATTCGGCGACAGCAGGAAGAGTTAATGGAGCTGTCTACACCCGTAGTCAAGCTGTGGGAAGGCATTCTGGCTTTGCCTATCATTGGCACTCTGGATAGCGCCCGCACTCAAGTCGTGATGGAGTCGCTGTTACAGAAGATTGTTGAAACGGGGTCAGAAGTGGCCATTATTGACATTACTGGTGTTCCCACCGTCGATACGCTTACCGCTCAACATCTACTGAAGACGGTGACGGCAGCTCGTCTCATGGGAGCCGATTGCATTATCAGTGGCATTCGACCACAAATTGCGCAAACCATTGTTTATCTCGGCATCGATTTAACCGATGTGATTACAAAGGCAACGCTAGCAGATGCCTTTCTGATGGCACTGAAGCGAGTGGGAGCAGCGATCACCCGCAATCAAGCTAAATAGGTTAGGGAAACGATAGATGGAACGCATTCCCATACTCCAAATGGGCGACTTCTTGCTTGTCACGATTCAGGTGGACATGCACGATCGTCTGGCCATGACGCTACAGGACGATCTGACCAATCGCATCACGCAAACGCATGCACAGGGAGTGCTGATTGATATTTCGGCATTAGAAATCGTCGATTCGTTCATTGGCAGAATTTTAGGCAACATTGCCAAGATGTCACGGGTACTGGATGCTGAAACCGTGGTGGTTGGGATGCAGCCCGCCGTCGCCATTACGTTAGTGGAATTGGGCTTGTCGCTCACAGGTGTGCGTACTGCCTTAAATGTGGAAAAAGGCATGGCCCTCTTACAAGCGGCCCTTCATGCTACTGCCACGTCTTCGTTTACTGCCACTGAAGGTCTCAGCAATGACGATGCCGCAGTCTGAAACGATGGCGATTCAAGTGTCTGCGGACGTCGTCCTGGTGCGGCAAGCGGTGCGTCAATTTGCGGTAGAGCTTGGTTTTGGTTTAGTCGATCAAACTAAGATTGTGACAGCGGCCAGCGAACTCGCTCGCAATACTCTCAATTACGGCGGTGGTGGCACGGCTACACTAGAGATGCTTCAAGAAAATGGACGGCGAGGGCTCAGACTCACGTTTGAAGATCAGGGACCGGGTATTCCTGATCTGGAACTGGCGCTCAAAGATGGGTATACGACAGGCGGGGGGTTGGGTATGGGGCTGAGCGGTGCCAAACGGCTCGCTAACGAATTTGCGATCGAGTCTGTGGTCGGAAAGGGTACACGGGTGACGATCGTCCGCTGGAAATAAGATGAGAGAATCGATTGCTATCACGATTACGGAGCCGAGTCAGACAGGAGAAGCGCGTCGGGTCGCTTTGGCCTTGGCAAATCGACTCGGTTTTAAGGAAACAGAGCGGGGCAAGCTTGGCCTGGTGGTGACAGAGGTGGCGAATAATCTCGTACGACACGCTCGCAACGGCATTGTCGTGCTGCGGGCGATGGAGCAAGCGACCACCGTGGGCATCGAGATCTTGTCGCTGGATCACGGACCAGGAATCGTCGATGTGGATGCGTGCTTAGAAGATGGCTATTCGACCGCTGGCACATCCGGTAATGGGCTGGGTGCCGTGCGCCGCCTCTCCGACTTTTTTGAAGTTTACTCGATCGCGGGGAAGGGAACCGCCCTGATCGCTCATCTGTGGGCAGACCCTACGGCCCATTGCGCAGAACAGACGCTAGAAATTGGGGCCGTATGCTTACCGAAACGTGGAGAGGACGTATCAGGTGATGCGTGGGTCAGTCAGGTTGAACCTCACCGCAGCCTGTTGTTAGTCGCCGATGGCTTAGGGCATGGCCCAGCAGCAGCGAGTGCGTCTGCCGCTGCTGTGAGAAGTTTTCAGGACAACCACCATCGATCGCCGCCCGCGATCGTGGAAGCCGCTCATGGAGCCTTGCGCAGCACACGTGGAGCGGCACTCGCCATAACCGAGATCGATTTTGCCCAACAGGTGGTTTGCTTTGCTGGCGTTGGCAATATTGCGGCCAGTATTGTCTCAGCCACCGAACAACACAACCTGGTCTCCTACAACGGCACAGTAGGGCATGAACTCCGCAAGATTCAAGCGTTTAACTACCCGTGGTATGCCAATGGTCTCTTGATTATGCATTCTGACGGGTTAAGCACGCAGTGGCGGCTCGATCGCTACCCCGGCTTAAGCCAAAAACATCCCAGCTTGATTGCAGGCGTTTTGTATCGCGACTTTCATCGCGAGCGGGATGATGTGACCGTGTTAGTCGCTAAAGGGGTGGGGCGATGACAACGCTCTTTCGGCTCGAAATTCACTACGAACAGGATGTCGTGCAAGCGCGACAGCGGACGCGTGAGCTGGCAGAGCAGTTGGGTTTTGATGTGCAAGATCAGGCACGACTAGCAACCGCCGTCTCCGAAATTGCCCGCAATGCGTTTCAATACGCGAACGGCGGCACCGTTGAATTTTACGTCGCAGGCGACCCTCAAGCCTTTCTCGTGCGGATTCAAGATCAGGGAGCGGGCATCCCCCATCTCGCTGCCGTTTTAGAGGGACGCTACACCTCCCAAACAGGTATGGGCGTGGGCATCGTCGGTACCCGCAGGCTCATGGATACGTTTGAGATGGAATCGCTGCCCGGTCAAGGCACTACGGTCGTACTCGGTAAAGCCTTCCCGAAGCGAGTGCCTCCCCTTTCTGACTCACAATTGCAGCAGGTTCGGGCAGCCGTGTTGGCGCGATCGCCCCAAAATCCCTATGAGGAAATTCAGCGCCAAAACCAGGAACTACTGCAGGCGATGGCAGCGCTCCGGAAGCGCGAAGAGGAACTGACGCAGCTTAATCAAGAGTTAGAAGATACCAATCGCGGCGTGGTGGCTCTCTATGCCGAACTGGATGAGAAAGCCAGTTCTCTCCAACAGGCAAACGAACTCAAAACCCGCTTTCTTTCCAACATGAGCCATGAGTTTCGCACGCCGCTCAACTCCATTCTGTCCCTCTCGCGGATGCTACTGGCACGCATGGATGGCGACTTGACCCCCGAACAGGAAAAGCAGGTGACCTTTATGCAACGGGCGGCGGACGGTTTATCAGAACTGGTCAACGATCTCCTGGATTTGGCCAAGGTGGAGGCCGGGAAAATTGAGGTGCGTCCCACTACCTTCGAAGTCAGTGACTTATTTGGCACTTTACGAGGTATGTTGCGCCCCTTATTGGTGCAAGGCTCTTCTGTCGCGCTGATCTTTGAGGACGTTGACCAGATCCCGCCGCTCTATAGCGATGAAGGGAAGGTCGCTCAAATTCTCCGAAACTTCATCTCCAACGCGCTCAAATTTACGGAGCAAGGAGAGGTTCGTATTGCGGCTGTGCAAAGCGGTCATGCCGTCATCTTCTCTGTGGCTGACACAGGTATTGGCATTACGCCGGAAGATCAGGAGCGTATTTTTGAGGATTTTGTGCAAATTGAGTCCCCGTTGCAAAAACAGGTGAAGGGAAC
>JAJPKC010000516.1 GCA_021323955.1 Oscillatoriales cyanobacterium Centralia_MAG_596
CCGTGAGTGCCCCCATTACACTGTCTCAGGCAAAAGCCGCTGAACTCATGGAGGAGCAAACCTGGCGGCAACAAGTGACGCAAATTCGATCAGATAAGAGCATGTTTAACCAGATCGTTGAGCGTGCCGAACAGGATATCTACCTGCTGCGACAGTCCTTCGGCAGGGGTAAAGCCCTTTCGGCAGGCGTCCCGTGGTTCTCCACGTTGTTTGGACGCGATTCAATTATTGCGGCTTCACAGGTGCTCATGCTTGACCCGCAAATTGCGCGGGAAACGCTCAACATCCTGGCGCAGTATCAGGGCAAGAATGATGACGAATGGCGTGATGAGCAACCGGGTAAAATTCTGCACGAAATCCGCTTCGGCGAAATGGCGCGCTGTCAGGAAATTCCCCACACGCCCTATTACGGCACCGTAGACGCGACGCCTTTGTGGGTGATGCTCTACGCCGAATACTTTGCCTGGACAGCCGACCATGAGACGCTCGACAACCTGTGGCCTAACGCCCTGGCAGCCATGGACTGGATCGATCGCAATTGCAGGCAAACCGGCTACCTCAGCTATTTCCGCGCTTCGCGGCGAGGCCTGGCTAATCAGGGCTGGAAAGACTCCGGCGATTGCATCGTCAATCGGCGGGGGCAACTGGCAGAAGGGCCGATCGCGCTCTGTGAAGTGCAGGCCTATGTCTATGCCGCCAAAATCCGGCTGGCGCAGATTGCCCGCATGAAAAAGCGGATTGACCTGGCCGATCGCTGGGAAGACGAAGCCAGAGATCTCAAAGTTCGCTTCAATCGCGACTTCTGGATGGAAGACCAGGATTTTTGCGCGCTGGCGCTGGATGGAGCGGGCAAGCCCGTCGATAGCATCACCTCCAACCCCGGTCACTGCCTTAACTTAGGCATTTTGACGCCTGAAAAAGCCTACAGCGTGGCCGAACGACTGCGTGCACCCGATATGTTCAACGGCTGGGGCATCCGCACCCTGAGCAGCCTGTCACCGGCCTATAATCCAATGGGCTACCACATTGGCTCTGTATGGCCCCACGACAATGCGCTGACAGCGATCGGACTGCGATCGCTCGGGCTGATCGATCAGGCTCTTGAGCTGTCGCAGGGCATTCTGGATATGACCAAACGCCAGCCCTACCAGCGCCCCCCGGAACTGTTTTGCGGCTACGAGCGATCGGATGGGAATGACCCGGTGCAATACCCGGTCGCCTGTTCGCCCCAGGCATGGGCAACGGGCAGCGTCTTCCAACTGATCCAGATGATGGTCAACCTGGTTCCCGATGCGCCCGGTAACTACCTCCGCATCATTGACCCCGCTCTACCCGAATCGATCAACCACCTCTCGCTGCAAAACCTGCGCGTTGGGCCAACACTTCTGGATCTGGAGTTTGAACGCTCTGGCTCCAGCACCGCCTGCCGCGTCTCCAAAAAACGGGGCAACTTAAGAGTCGTGATTGAAGCGTAAGGGGCAAAGTGCACGGCTTATCAAAGCACCAGGGATCGTGAAATATCGCTTTGGCCAGACGCTGTAGCCAGAAAGCGCAGGCCAGAAAGCGTAGACCAGAGTGAATGGAGCAAATGCCAAGTCTAGACAGGCTTTCTGACTCGCCGTAGCCACGTTGCACATGGCTACGGCGATCGTTCGCATCTCCGGGAGAGAGTTTGCGAGCCTTGCCCCATTGAACCTAGCTATTGGCGTTTACGGTTGCTTGAACCGCTCTTTTGCAGCGGCAAACGACTCTTTCATCGCGGCCTGGATGCGCTGCGGGTCAGGCTTTTTGCCGCCCAACAGGTCACCAAAGTAGACACAGGCCGCTTCGCCGAGTGCCCAGGTATAGGCCGCTGCCCAGGA
Organism: Oscillatoriales cyanobacterium Centralia_MAG_596; assembly: GCA_021323955.1. Classification (GTDB taxonomy): domain Bacteria; phylum Cyanobacteriota; class Cyanobacteriia; order Leptolyngbyales; family Leptolyngbyaceae; genus Stenomitos. Next base: position 1,863 of record JAJPKC010000516.1, read on the forward strand.
TGCGGCAATGACGCTTCCAAAGCCGGGGATGAACTTGATCAGTTCGCGCCCGATCGCCTGTGCCAGAAAACCCCCGGCGATCGCGCTGACCAGTCCACCGGCTTGCGACGGCGAGAGTGGTTGCCCGTACAGCTTGCCCAGTAGCCCCACCAGCGAAACCTGTAACGCCGTTAGCACCGGCATCGTGGCAAAGGGCAACGGCACAGCGGCCAGTGTCGCGGCCATGACGGCAAAGGGAAGAATGTAGCGACGACCAGCCTCCCGATAAAGATTGCCGAGCTTTTCGCCCACACTCTCGTCCAGCAATTGATGGATCGCACGGGCTTCGGCTTCAGGCAACAGCTCTGCCAGCGCGTTAACCAGCGCTTCCAAGCCGTAAAACGTAGGTGTAAAGTCGTCTTCCTCAAGCGTAAAGTCGATCAACACCGCATGGTCATACAGACCCGCAAACGATGCCTGCACAGCGCTAAACGCGCGATCAATTCCCTCCAGCGATGGTGGATACGGGGGATGATCGCTGACATCCGGCGGGTAAAGCTCATGCAGACAGGTCACGGCAAGGAGACAGGGCACGTCTGGGTACTGCTGGCGAAGCTGATTGGCAATCTGGCGCAGAGTGTCCGTCGCAAAATCGTTGATCTTGACGGTCAGGATCAGCACGCGTGCACGACGCTGATCTGTCGGCTGCAGTTCACCAATCAGCTCTTGCGTAATCGCGTCGATATTCTGCGACACATCGCCCAACCCAACCGTGTCGGTAAAAATTAACAGCGGCAAGTCATCGGTGGGATAACTGTAGCGCTGCGTGTGCTGCGTGTGCGGCCGAAATCCCTGACCAACAATATCGGCGGAGACACCCGTTAAGCCGCGCACAATCGAGCTTTTACCGGCCTGTGGCTTACCAACCATTAACGCTTCTGTGGTTGGCAGTGCGGCCCGCACCTGCTCCAGAATTTCCGCCACCTGGTCATCCCCGACGCTAAACCAGGACGCCAACTTTTCTACCACCCACTGCACAGGTAAAAGTCGTCCCCAGCCGGTCAGACCATCCGCAATCCCATTCCAAAGGGCGAACGGCCCTGACGCCTTCAATGAAGCGCCTTCCAGCGGCGCGATCGCGGACGATTGCTGTTGGGGTTCCGGTGTTTCTGAAGGGGGCGCTTCAGAAGGCTCAGACATGAGTTACCTAATTATGATGAAACGTCGCTACCTCTATGGCCGCTACCCATCGTCACGCAACTCGTTTGATCCAGCCGCGTTTGATCCCGGTGAAGACTCATAGATCGCATCCAACTGCTCACGGGCATCGTCTACGCTCATTGAGCGCATCACCAGCAGCGGCTCATTAATGACGTTGCCAGTCGCATCCAAAAATTCTGGGTGAGGCACAAGACGTAGCGACGCAGTGCCGGTTGGCTGCGGTTTACCCATCGGCCAGCTTCGCGGCGCGTAGTGACGCTGCGACTCCACACTGAGCGTCATTAAATTTCGGATGAGGTTACTGACTGCCAAAAACGCAAGGATTGTAAACGCGATCACGTAGAGCAAATGTAATAGCATAGGGCTTCCCTCAATATCAGCAGCTTCAGGCATGGAGCTGCGGCAGTGTGTGTTATGAGTGATTAAAAGACGTTTCCGCTAGTGAAACGGGAGCATTGCCGTACGGTGGAAGGGATCAAAAATAAATAGAATTTCATCCTACCCAGTGTGCTAGAGGTTATTCAACCCCTTACAGTCCTTTCTCGATCGAGGCCTGCACACGAAACCGAATTGCGACCTGCCAGCACTCTGCTACGAGGTCATGCCAGGGCCGCATCACTTCTGATTCGATGCCCACCTGACCGTGGGTGGCATCGAGTAGCATTTGCGCGGTAGCTACTTCCTGCTGGGCACTAACCACCCGCGCGAGCAGGTCTGCACGCTGCTCATCACTCAAGAAGGGTAACGTTTCCGTTTCGAGTAAGAGGCGCGATCGCTGAAACCAATACTGAAAGTCTTCTAATAACGGCTCCAGGATGGAGCGCAGCAAGTTTGAGTGGGGTGGATTGGCGTCAAACATTACTAAAGTTAATCTGTTGTATCTATTTTTTCATTTTAGCGCTTTCTCAGGTTCTTAAATCTTCTTTACACATAGTTAAGTAATGTAAAATCTGTCTCTGGAATGGGATCGGTAAGATAGAGATCGTGTTGAACGTAGGCAGTGGACGTTAGACTCTGGACTATAGACTGATTGACCGTTGGGGTCATGGTTTCGTGTTTCGGCACGTTGTCCGTCTCAAAATGCGCCTGGAACCCGCGCCTACGTTGCTGTCTTCGCACATCCGTCTCCATTTACTTGATACTATTCCCATGCCTGCTTCAGAGTCCCATCCTGACCACCAACCCGAGAAAATTTATCTGCCCCGCACCAGTGAATCGGAGCCGTTGAAAAAAATTCGTCACACAACGTCACATGTGATGGCCATGGCTGTGCAAAAACTGTTTCCCAAAGCGCAGGTCACGATCGGGCCGTGGATTGAAAACGGCTTTTACTACGACTTTGACAACCCGGAACCGTTTACTGAAAAGGATCTGAAGGCCATTAAAAAGGAGATGACGAAAATCATCAACCGCAAGCTGCCGGTGATCCGGGAGGAAGTAAGCCGGGAGGAAGCGGAGCGACGCATCCAGGCGATCAACGAACCCTACAAGCTTGAAATTCTGGCAGGGCTGGAAGACCCCATTACGATCTACCATCTGGGCGACCAGTGGTGGGATTTGTGTGCGGGGCCACACGTGGAAAGTACGGCTGACCTGAATCCCGACGCGATCGATCTAGAGAGCGTGGCTGGCGCTTACTGGCGCGGCGACGAAACCAAAGCGCAGCTCCAGCGCATCTACGGCACAGCCTGGGAAACACCCGCCCAACTGGCAGAATACAAGCGCCGCAAAGAAGAGGCCCTGCGACGCGACCACCGTAAGTTGGGGAAAGAACTGGGTCTATTTGTCTTTTCGGATGCGGTTGGGCCTGGTCTACCGCTATGGACACCGAAGGGAACCGTCCTGCGATCGACCCTCCAGGAGTTTCTCCAGAAGGAACAGCTCAAACGGGGCTACCTGCCTGTGGTGACCCCCCACATTTCGCGGGTTGATCTGTTCAAAACCTCCGGGCACTGGCAAAAGTATAAGGAAGATATGTTCCCCCTCATGGCAGAGGATGAGCAAGCAGCAGCCCACGAGCAAGGCTTTGTGATGAAGCCTATGAACTGCCCGTTTCACATCCAGCTCTACAAGAGTGAGCTGCGATCGTACCGGGAACTCCCGCTGCGGTTGGCCGAGTTTGGTACGGTATATCGCTACGAGCAATCAGGAGAACTGGGTGGGTTGACCCGCGTGCGCGGCTTTACGGTCGATGATGCCCATCTGTTCGTCACGCCCGAACAGTTGGATGCCGAGTTTCTGAGCGTCGTGGACTTGATTCTGTCGGTGTTTAAGAGTCTGCAACTAAAAAGTTTCAAAGCCCGCCTCAGCTTCCGCGACCCCAATTCTGATAAACATATTGGCTCGGATGACACCTGGGATAAGGCGCAAGATGCGATCCGTCGTGCCGTGCAAACGCTGGGCATGGATCACTTTGAAGGCATTGGGGAAGCCGCGTTTTACGGGCCGAAGCTGGACTTTATTTTCCAGGATGCGCTCGATCGCGAATGGCAGCTTGGGACGGTTCAGGTTGATTACATCCTGCCTGAGCGCTTTGACCTGGAATATGTGGCAGAAGATGGCACTCGCAAGCGTCCGGTCATGATTCACCGTGCGCCCTTCGGCTCGCTCGAACGACTGATCGGCATCTTGATCGAAGAGTATGCCGGGGACTTTCCCTTCTGGCTCGCGCCCGTGCAAGTGCGACTCCTGGCGGTGAGCGAGGAGCAACTACCCTTTGCCAAGCAAGTGGTCAGTCAAATGCTTGCCTTGGGCATTCGTGCTGAAGTGGATACCAGTGGCGATCGCCTTGGAAAGCTCATCCGCAACGCTGAGAAGGACAAAATCCCTGTGATGGCTGTCATCGGTGCCAAGGAAGTGGACGCCAACGCGCTGAATATCCGAACCCGCGCTTCTGGCGAACTGGGCGCAATCCCGGTTGCCGATGTGCTGGAGCGGTTACGGGAGGCAAACGAAACCCATGCGCAGTTCTAGCTGGGGGCAGTCCGGGACAGTGGAGCAGGATAGTGGCGGTAAACACATTCAGGCATTAGCAAAATCCGCTCATACTGACGCCTGAATGCTGCGCCAGCAGTTTATGGCGTTAGCCGTTGTCCTGCAACGGCGTTGGGCGTTGGCCTGCAAGCGAACGGTCGGGCGAAGGTTGGAAAATCTATTCTCACCAGGGTAGGAACCCAGTTAGCTCTTATGCCTGGAAAAGTGATGTTTTGGGAAGTGGCTCAGCAGATACCAGAATACAATCACGTTGACGACGAGCACGATGATTTTAATCAGCGTGATGTGATGAAATAATTCATAGATTTCGGGTGGAATGCTGATGCCCACGAGAAACAATACGAGAATGTGTGCCCAGCGTTTTTCATACCATAAGCCCACTGCTTCGATCGCCGTCAGCGCTGAGTAAATCCCCGCACCAATGCCGCTAAATCTGAGCGTTCTGGGATCGATATTCAGGAGTTTATCCAAAAACCAGTCGATGATCTGACTCTTACCTTCAATGGTGTAGGAGTCAGAAAAGTCTGCCAGACTATCGTAATTCTTTAAGGCCAACAGTAAGGCAATGGAGGTTACTGCAAGGAGCGACGCGACAAACGACTTGTAGAACACGATCGCCAGCAGACCAAACGGGCGCTTCTTCAGCATCTCTAGTATTGTGTGAATGAAAAATAGTTGGCTAGGTTAAGGATACACACCCGCTAACGGGTTTTACGCGAAGGGATGAGCGATGACGGCGCAGGTTGATCGAGCACACGGGAGGACGATTGCCTGGTTGACTGCTCAACCAGATTGGGGGGTGTTGCTTGACGGTATGCACCACAGTAATGCAGGGTTAACACGGCCTTGAATGCCCAGTGGTGAGACGGCACATCCACAAACGGGTTCGGTAAGGTTTCAGCCCGATTCTGGATACACGCCTCAGGGACAGCCTGCGGTGGGAGTGCCGCAGATAGCGGTAAATTTGGCAACGGGGCCGCGATCGCGCTAGTCGATGCCACCCAACCGATCATCAAACATAAGGCTGTAATGCCGAAGCCGCTAGCATTCATAATTCAAAGCCTGTTAAGACACGGTTGATTTATAGCTGTTGATTTATCGCTGTTTGCTGATCTATAGCGGTCTGCCTTCCCTCCTAAATAACACATCATTCCTCAAAGCCGAGCGATCGTCGCTATCAACGATGCGTTCGTCACCATAACTTAACGATTCCCAAATGGAGGAGATATTGCACCGCCAGCACGACCGAAAGGCAGAAGGCAATTCGCTGCTGCTATCGTTTGTAAACTCACGGCTTCCCCGTATCGCAATCCCCAATACCGCTTTGGTTAGAGCGCTGAGAACACAGTAAGCGGCAACAACAGGTCGCCCGAGCCTGCGTTCGGACTCGCTGCTGTCTATCAGCTCCAAACAATAGCGCTACGACCGTCTGTAAGGGCTTACAGCCGTAAGCCCCTACGAGGATCTGTAACCGGAATTGAGAGAATTGGTATCACACGATGGCGGCCAGCGGCCACGGTCGAGGCAGAACCACGATCGCCGCGTTTCGCTATTTGTGAGTACAGAATAAATTTTGTCAGCCAGGAGAATTGTTACACACAGCAATCTTTCGTCCTGTGAATCCATTGGCAGGCGTTCTCAACGCTGCCGCACCGATTCTGCTGCCCCAATGAGCGTGAACGCAGCCCAGTCTCGTGGGTTCGGTTGGGTTTGCATGGTGGTGAGCATTGCCTGCCGTAACGCCTGTGCCTTGTCTTGATTGTGCAGCAGGTTGCGGTAGAACGCAGTCATCAGATCAACCGTTGGGGCATCTGGAATTGACCACAGGGACACCACCACGCTGGATGCACCCGCTGAAAGGAGCGATCGCGATAGCCCGATCACGCCATCGCCAGTGATATTGCCACGCCCGGTATCACAGGCACTTAACACAACCAGATCGGCGTTGAGCTTCAAATTTAGAATTTCGCGGGCAGTCAATAAGCCATCATCCTTGCCCGAAGGAGCCAGCGCGATCGCACCGGGTACGTCCAGTCCCACCAGATCGTCCAGTAAGCCATGCGTTGCCAGGTGAATCAGGCGCGTCTGCGTGATTTGCTGCAAGACCTGCGCTTTGGTGGCGCGGTTGCCTGTTAATGCCTGGGTATGCAGTAGGTCGGCGATCGCAATGGCTTCGCGTTCGGCCCCTGGTAGCCCCGGCAGCTTTTGGGGCGCACCACCGCGAAGTGACGGCACGCTTGGCATCGTCGGATTACCAACAATCAGCAGGTCGGCTGGATTTTGCTCCCAGGCGCGATCGCTCCCTGGTTGAGCATGCGTCAGCCCCAACGCCTGAATGGAAGGTGCAGTCAGGATAGTGTGCTGCTCGATCAGGTAGTGCCCAGACTCGTCTTGCAGAGCGGCAAACGGCACCAAAAACAACGCACCGTGGGGAATAAACACGACATGGGCATTGGGGTCAGGTGGCAGAAGACCCGCGATCGGCTGGATCAGGAGTTGATGTAGCTGCTGGAGTTCGTTGGTCTGAGGGGCGCTATCGCCGGGGTCTGGTGTTACGTCAAGTCCGCCCCGTCCCCGGACGCCGATCGCCCTCCGACTGCCAGCAACCAGCGTCGCCAATGACCGATTGAGAGACTTCAAATCAACCTGCCGAAACGCGATCGTGCCGTCTGGCTGCACCACCCAAATGTGCAGTTTGGATTCCTTGACCGTTCGATTTCCCGCCACCTGAAACCCATTCAGCACGATGGAATATTCCACCAGCGTAGCCTTCTGTGCTCTGGCAATGCGCTGGATCTCTGCCAGGGAGGGAGGCTGAATTGACACCGTCGACTGTTCTGCCACCCCACTCCCCACTCCCCACTCCCCACTCTCCGCTCGCCGTCTCGCCAACAACTCCACAAACGCCCGTGCCCGTCCCTGTTCAGCCACTTCCAGAGCCGCTGTTGCTTTATTCTGGGCAACCAGGGCTTCCTGGAGCGTCGTGTAAGTGGTCGCTTGCGTTTCAAAGATGGAAACCTTGCGCGCGTCACTACTCCCTAACCCCGCGCGGAGTGTCTCCCAGACGTGAATAGCGGCGCGGAGCGCTTGTTCAGCCTCAACTGGCCTGCCGGACTGGAGCAGCGCATCACCGAGATTACTGAGTGCCTGTCCTTCACCGGCTCGATCGCCGATTTGCCGCGCGATCGCAAGGTGCTGCTGGTGCTCGGCGATCGCTTTGCTGTAATCCCCTAAACCGTAATGTGCCCAGCCCAGGGCACTCAACGCCCGTCCCTGTTCTGCCAGATCCTGTCGCTGTTGGGCAATCGTCAGCGCTTGCATGGTGTAGGCAATTGCTTGTGGATAGTCACCTTGGATAAAGTAGGCTGTACCCAGGTTGCCCAGCGCTTGACCGTCGCCCTGGTGGTCTTGAATGCGGCGCGTTATGGATAGGCTTTGCTGTTGACCAGCGATCGCCTTAGCAACCTCGTTTTGGGCTAGATAGGCAATGCCCAAATTTCTGAGTGTAAACGCCTGGAATTTCAGATTATCTGGATTGCTAGCATCACTCGCACGCTGCAATTTTTCCAGACTTTGAGTGTAAGCCTGCACCGCTTTGGTATATTCGCCCAGAGCACTGTAAGCGGTTCCCAGGCCTGCAAGGAGTTGTCCTTCCTGCCGATCGGAGTGTGGTTGATCCTGACGAGCTAACGCTAGGCTCTGCTCGTAGTAATTGATTGATTGGGTATAGTCACCGATCGCGAAGGCGGCAGCCCCCAGGTTATATAGCGCTTGTTCTGCCGCTGGGCGATCGTTGTGCTGCGTGGCCCAGGCAAGGTCTTGTTGATAGCACGGCATCATTGCAGCGTAGTCCTGGACCAATGGTCTAGAGGGGGCAAGGGCCTTGCTTTGATCCTGATTACAGATGGGCAACTGAGCCGAGGTGCTGCCGTTGCGCATTTCTGGCTTTGTCTTGGTGGCTGATGGGCGTTCCAGAACTGTTTGCAGCGATCGATCAACATTCGCAGTGACGGTTGGACGGCTATCAACTGGCGTGGTTACTGGTTCACCAGGCACTGGAGCACCAGATGATTGGCTCGTATCACCATTCGACAGCAAACTGGCAAATAGGGGTGGATTGTTGGGCAGGGGGGGCGGTGGTTGCCCTGTACCCGTTCCCCCCTCAGTGAACCAGGAAAGCGGTAGATTGGCAAAGTAAGGATTCGGTGGCGTCGGCGTGTAAATCAATGCCCCCCATAGACAGGATCCACCGTAATCGAAATATTGCCCTGGGTATAAGAGCCATTGATCGTTTGCGTGGGGGCGATCGTGTTCGTGGGGCCGCTCGTGATGGCCACTGCCGTACTACTGCCACCGATCGCTAACGGGTCTTGGGTATAAATCTGAATGCGACCGCCGCCGCCCGGACTGGCGCTGGAAATGCTGGCGGTCGTGCCGAATTGATCCACAAACGAGCCTGTCGCGAAAAATCCTTTAGAACTCCCGATTAGAATATTGCCGCCCCCCAGTGGTCCCTGCGTGTTAATGGACTGAGTGGTAATATCCGCCGAAAAATCAACAGAATTCGCGAGGACAACACGCCCGCCAGTCGTTGCCTCGGAATGGGTGTCGATCGCGCCGGTGTCGATCGTGGTGCCCGCTGCCAGCAGCATATTGCCACCGTGCCAAAGCTTTGCAGACGTATCCAACACGCCGCGCGTCGTATCAATAGCATCGCTGGTGATCAGCCGCAGTTCCACCCCATCCGAAAAAATGCTGCCTGTGGAGATTTTGCCAGCGCTCTCCAGCCAAAGGCGGCTAAAGTCAGTGTTGCTGTTTGGCTGACGGAGCGGAGTCATGGCGAGGGTGCCCGCTGTCGTGTCGATCGGGCCATTGCTGCTCTTGATCCAGATTTCGGGAGACTGGGCCACCGCCGTCACATTGCCTGTGAACACGCCGTTGGTGCCTTGCAGGTCAAAATAGCGGCCGAACAATTGCCCCTTCACGGTATCAATGATGCCGTTAACGCTGTAGAGATCAATACTGCCTGAGTCGATCGTCGCGGTTCGCACATCCCCATCCGCGTAGATCGTGACATTTCCATCAAACCCAAACGCACCCGGTGTCCCGATCGTGCGAGAAATCAGGGGTTGAGTCGCTGTGACGCTACCTTGAGGCGCGTGGAGCGTAATGCTGCCCGCATCGTCGTTCAGCTTACTCGCATTCAGGCTGCCATTGACCAGAATTGATCCCTGAGTACTGCTGACGACAATATCCTCACCGGAGGAGGTGATGGATCCGGTTTGGATTGATCCAGGTGCTTGCAGCCTCACGGGGCCGGGCAGCGGCGCGATCGTAATGTTGTTGACGGTGATTGTGGCAGACGACGAACCCGGAGCGGTGGTAAAGCCATCAAAGGTAGAGCCGATCGGGAGGTTGATGCTGGTGGGGTCGATGGTTCTCCCAGCACGCAGGATGAGAACAGGTTTGGGATAGATCGCTGGATCGACGGCATTGATGGTGATATTGCCACCCGTGATGCTGCCTGCAGTCTGCACCCAGAGCGACGCGCCCGTATAGTCGCCAAACGTGACATCCCCATTGGATACGATAATTGGGTCATAGCGGCTGACAAAATTGCCGGGTTGCCCTGCCAGGTTGAGAATTGAGAACGTACCGCCGCTGCTGAAATGAGCATCCCCTGAAATCACACCATTACTCACCAGGCTCAGCATACCGCCCGCTTGAAATGGCGTTTGGGGATGATTGAGCGCCAGAATGTCGATCGCGCGATCGCCCTCGATTCGTAGATTGCCGCCAGACTGAATCAAAACAGGATTCTGAACGCTGTCCCGCACGCGCACCGTATCCTTTGCCAGCAGCGTGAGATCGGCTGTGGTTTGCAGTGAGGACGGCAGCGCTCCCGCAACGATGAGCGACTGGTTAGCCGACACAGTAGCGGTCTGAGCGGTTAGCTGTCGCGTCACCACATCACCGGCCTGCACGGTCAAGCCAGAACCAATGAGTTCGACCTGTCCATCTGCGCCGAGTGTTAATCCAGTGGCGTTACCGACATTGCTGCCCGTCAGCAGTTGCGGCAGCGATGGCGTGGGCAAAGGACTGGTTTGTGAGGCGCGATCGCCCACGGGCTGAAATTCCAAACTCAGTGGGCTACCCACCGGATTGACGCGCACAAACGAGGTTCCTGGCACCGCCGCAACGGTGATCTGGCCTCCCGGTGCGGCAAGTTGTCCCGTACTGACGATCGTGCCTCCCAATAGGGTCAACGCCTGTCCCTGCCGCACTGCAAGATTGCCAGCATTAATGATCGCAGCGGGTTGAGTGGACAAAAAGGCGAAGGTGCTAGGATTGCCCGTCAGGGTAGCGTAATCGTTCGCGTCGATCGCGTTAAACCAGTTGCCCCCGAAGTTAATTCCGTTGGCCGTTGTGGCCGTAAAGGCAGCAGGTACATTCAAACTGGCGTTCGGCCCAAAGACCATTCCAGCAGGATTCATCAGAAACAGATTGGCATTGCTGCCAGACACCTGGATCAGTCCATTAATCACCGACGCATTGCCGCCCACAACCCTTCCCAGAATGTTCTGAATTCCCGGACTGGCCAGAAAATTAGCCGTTTGGTTTTGATCAAGACCAAATCGCTGAAAGCTCTGGAACAGGTTTGCTCCAGCTCGTGTACCACCGCCAATATCAAACTGATTCGGGTTACTGCTGGGCGTAGTCAGGATGGTACCTGTACCATCGGCAGCAGGCATGATGGATTGTGCCCATGCACCACTCGATCCAACAAGTTCGATCAGCGTGAGCACAACCAGTATTTGCAAACGATTCATCGGCACGGCGCTATTCATCAGACGGTAATGAGGGGATGCAGATTAAATAACGTTGGGTCATACAGGAGCATGGTAATGTCAGTGACCAGTGACCTTTCTGGTATGCCCGTAGGGCCTTATGAGCAACGACGTTTAATGTCCGACCCCGATTAATGACGAGTTGTACTAAGTTCATGATTCTCGGTAGAAGTCGCCACAAACGATAGAGCGAGTGCGGCAAATTGTCTGGTATCAACACCCCAAAACTCTAACGCTGGTAAATCAGTTGCACTGAAGCGATCGCGCGCTGTCTGATGCAAGTCATCTAAAAAGGTTTCTACGGTGGCAGTGGGGTCGTTGCCCAAACCACGTTCACCCCGCGACGCAATTGTTTGCAAGGCTTTGAGCGTGCCCTGGAGCGGTGCGGTGCTGGCAATCACCAGAACCTCAACCACACCCAGCGGTGGCTGCACCGTGAGCTTAAAGCGATCGCCGCGTGACGAATCTGGAATCCGTAGCGTATCCCCGGCTTTTACCAGCGATGTCTCGATCGCAGCCGTATACCGATTGGGAAACAGCAGACTCATCTCTGCTTGAGCGTCAATGGTCAACACGCTGAGGTAGAGGTCAGTGGCTTCCTGGTTCGTGATCTGGATTTGCACCGACTTTCCCAACGGTAGTCGAGTGCGTTTCGCAGACAGCGAAGCAGCAATTGGGGGCGCGGAATGCGTACGGTTGCGCCCTGTCACCACCTGATCAAACGGCTCTTGACTGCCGACTGTGGCGATCGTCGCAGCAATCTGCAAATTCGACGACTGGGGGTTGAGGATCAGCTTTAAGAGATTGACTGCCAGCAACGACTTAAATTTGGGCTGTAGCCGCGCGATCGCCGCCGTCACTGATTCATCCGCCGCTGCAAACGAGTCCGCAATCCATTCCAGTCGCGTCGGTGTAAACAAACCAATGCTGCCGACAGACGGCATTGGCTCCTCCCCGCGCTGCGCCCCACGCCCATCGCCTGCCATCATCCGACCCAAAATGTAGTCCACCATCTTCCCGGACTGTAGAGACACCGCTTCAATCCGGTTGACCTGACCTAACGCGGCAGCGGCAGTGGCGATCGCGTCACCCAGAGATGGGTCAAGCCCAATCCGAAGGCGTCGTTCACCAGCGGGAGGAATGCCGCGAACGCGCTCCTGAAGCAGGCTACCCGCGACAGGCACACCTGCCGACGCGTCCAGTAGTTTGCCGCTGGCCCTCAGCCCACGACGGGATTTTGGTTCTAGCTGCACGGTTCCCAGGGACTTACCAGAGGCATCGATCGCCGTTAGAATGGCACCCTGGTCGAAGGCTGCTAACCGCTCCGACGAGACGCCACCCAGCCAAAGGTCAAGATGGTCGTGCGCTTCGAGGTGTGTAATTGCTGCTTCTGCGGGTGGCGTGGGTTGGCTCAGAAAATAGATGGGCTGTTGATCAAGTCCACGGTTTGCCTGCGCTTCAAATTCCGGTATTTGCCCGGTATCCGAGACCTGGGTTGTGCTGCGACCAATGTTGGCGATCGCGTGGCTGAGTCCTTCTCCGGCGGTCTGCTGCCAGAGATACTGCGTCATCACGTAGGTAAACGCGCCCGCCGCAAAGTCATCAAAGGGACAGTCAGCAGCGAGTCGATCGCGCCCAACGGATGCAATCACGACCCCTTTTGCAACGCCCGATCGCCGCTTTTGCACAAACTCATCCGATGTCAGATGGAGCCGCGCCAGCCAGCGGCGTCGATAGTCCAGTTCCGCCGCACTGAGGGTCAGCTCAGCATTCCCATCCAGCGATCGCACCCGCACATTGCCACGCTTTCCGCCACCCGCGTGGCAGCAGTCCAGCACCACGGTCACCTTCTCGGTCTGGAGGGCCGACATCAGGAGAAACAGGGTATGTCCACCAATGTCCTGCACGGTACCGCCCCGACCCCGCTGCACCAGCGAGAGGGGGTTGTCAACAGGGACAAAACTGCTGTTCAGGCAGCGATCGCTCAGCTTGAGCGCCCGTTCGTCACAGTCAGGCGCGTCGCTCACGCGCGACCCATGCCCCGAGAAGTGAAAGACGACCACATCACCCGGCTTTGCCTGCTTGACCAAATGCTCCTCAAACGCAGTCAGAATGTTTTGACGAGTAGCCGCCGCATCCGTGATGGTGATGATATCCTGGGGATTAAACCCAAAGCGATGCGTCAACAACTGCCGCTGTAGCTCTGTGTCCATCACCGCACCTGCCAGTTCGTCGTCATTGGGATACTGGTTAATGCCAACCAATAAGGCCAGCTTTCGCGGCGTTGGCGTCGCCAGCACACGACCATAGCGATCGCCCTGACGCATCACATCCCACTGACTCAGGCCCAGCGTTGCCAGCGCCGAGCCAGCAAACTGGATAAATTGACGACGTTTCAGGAAACCCATAACGACCGCATCCTGACTACAAGCTCTGCCATGGTGACTCCCACCCTTCTATCTTGAGCGCCAGGTAACCCGCCACCGCTTGATCGTCAGCGGTACCGACTTGCCGAAGACCGCTTAGCATCAGCGTGACGGCACGAGCGATCGCGTTGGCTGCACATCAGCTGGCTGCACATAAACTGGTGAGGAGAATAGTGTAGCGCTGCGCCCGTCCAATTGATACGTTACGATTGCCTCTACCCAGTCGGCTGATTGATAACCATCACGATTGGACAACTGATATTGCTGCGGTGCAATTTCTAGCGGCTGGAGCGTAATGGTTTTCGGAGCCAGCGACATAATCGGTTCACGGTGGCCGATCGCGCGGACTTCAATGGTATTGAGAGCAACCGTGATGGGATGGGTTGTTTCGTTCTTGAGCGTAAAGTTTAACAAAGCGTGGCCGATCGCGCGGTGGATACCGGGTCGCACACCAGGCGGCTTGAGTTTCGCGCTTTCTTGCCAAACGTGGATTTGTAGCGGTTGAATGACAATCATGGCATTGATGAATTGAATACAAGATGGATTGACTTCGTTACCAGACCTGATCGGGGAACGTCCCCCTCACAGCGCGATCAGGGTGATGGGCTCCGTCGCTTCACCCCTGCTCGCGCCTGTGACTATACCGACACGTGGCTATACCGGCATACGCCAACCTAAACAACGTTAACCATTTCAAAGTCGGTCAGGAAATCACTGTATGAGATGACTTTGAACC
>JAJPKC010000142.1 GCA_021323955.1 Oscillatoriales cyanobacterium Centralia_MAG_596
GGCAATCGCGGATCGGACTTCACCATGCTGTTGATGAACACGGCACCGGCATCAATCTCGTTGATGAGCTGTTCTTGCTCTGCCGCATGGGTTGTCCAGGCACTGGCTCCCAATCCAAACGGGGTACTGTTGGCCAGACCAATGGCGTCATCAATAGTGGCGACCCGAAACAACATCGCCACCGGCCCAAATAGCTCTTCCTGGGCAGCGTCACTGTCGATGGGAATATCGGCCAAAATCGTTGGCGGATAGAAGTTGCCGGGTCGATCGAGGGGCGTCCCACCAATCAGTACGCGTGCACCCTGCTGTACTGCCGACTGCACTTGTTGATGCAATTCGCTCAAAATACCAGGCGTGGCTAAAGGCCCAATGTCTGTATCGGGCAGGAACGGATCGCCAACCTTGAGTGCTCTGTAGCGCTCAACCAGCCGTGTGGCAAACTCGTCATAGATCGAACTGGCAACGATAAACCGCTTGGCGGCAATGCAGGACTGACCGTTACTTAACATTCTGGCGGCAACGGCAGTAGCCACGGCAGTGTCCAGATCGGCACTGGGCAACACAATAAATGGATCACTGCCGCCCAGTTCCAGCACTACCTTTTTAATTTGCTTCCCAGCGATCGCAGCCAGACTAGCACCTGCGGGTTCACTACCCGTGAGGGTGGCGGCTTTAACGCGATCGTCCGCCACGATCGCCGCCACCTTGTCTGCCCCGATCAGCAGGGTTTGGAATGCTCCGGACGGAAACCCGGCGCGTTGAAAAATTGCTTCGATCGCCAGCGCGGACTGCGGTACATTCGACGCATGTTTCAGCAACCCCACATTTCCTGCCATAAGCGCAGGGGCCGCGAACCGAAACACCTGCCAGAAGGGAAAATTCCACGGCATGACGGCCAATATGGCTCCCAGCGGTTGATAGCGCACAAAGCTTGAAGTGGCTTCAGTTTCAGCAGGGACATCCGCCAAAAACTCGGCGGCATGCTCGGCATAGTAGCGGCAGACTAAGGCACATTTTTCGACCTCGGCGATCGCCGACGTGAGCGTTTTGCCCATCTCCAGGGTCAGGATCTTGCCAAACATCTCCTTATCAGCATCCAGAATATCAGCGGCCGCGTTTAACCACTGCGATCGCTGAGCCAACGATGTTCGCCGATATTGCTCAAAAGTTTGCTGGGCCAGTGTCAGCTTACGCTCAAGCGCGGCCTCTGTTAACGGCTCAAAAACCTGAATGGTCTCTCCTGTCGTTGGATTGACTGTGGCAATTCCCATATCCGTTCTCCCAGATAAAAACGCAACCTGTATGCGATCGCTGACCAAACGCTGACCCGCCCATCATAACGAGCGTTCCCAATCCCCCGGGCTAAATTTGCGTGCGCATGCTTAGCTGGTGGTCACGCTCATTCCCCGCCAGAATTTCAATCTGCGTAACGTAAATTTAGAAAACTTGACACTCGATTAGTTGGGACTGGCGAGACTATAAAGAAGTGCAAAAAAGGTTGAAAAACGAATTACTTTTGGTAGTTTTATATACAGATCTAGCTTAGATATTCCCCCCTTCCAGCATATCTACAGATTGGTATGAGATGTGGCGTCCCCGCGTCAGCTTTAAAAAATTAAACTAAAATTAAGATTCAGAGCGTAAGATTGCCCTGGCGATTTTGCGGGCATCAACTGGAACGATGAATTGAATGATGAATTCTCTCCTCCATCCTGTGCAACAAGCGACGATTGGCAGGCATCAGATCCTGGCAGTGGATGATGATGAAGATAATCTGCTGCTGCTGCTGCAAGCCCTGGAGCGATTCGACCGATCGCTGCTCGCTGCTAGCGATGGCGCAACGGCCCTCATGCTGGCAAAGACATTTCAACCAACTTTGATCTTGCTCGACATCGTATTACCTGATATCAGCGGGTTTGACGTGCTGCGCCACCTCAAGCAGAACTCAAAAACCGCGGCTATTCCGGTGATCGCGGTTACAGCTCTGGCAAAAGCCGAGGATCGTCAGCAGTTAATCCAGTCTGGCTGCCACGACTGCATTAGCAAACCCTACCTCCTGGAAGACTTGGAGCAGGCAGTCGATCACGGCCTTCAATTAGCAGCGCTGTCCTGCACCTAGTCCCGCGACCAGTCCTGGCACCGCCCGTTACCCTCGCCCCATTCAATTATGAAGGTGCTGTATGCCGCACCGAAAGCTGCGATCGACCGCTAAAATCAACCATTTTCCTCCCCCGTGCCGTCAATTGGATCGGTTAGGCACCTGAAGCCTTAGACTGGAGAATGCAGTAAATTTTGCATTTAACCCCATCGAACGACTGTGCGAAAAATAGTGATTGCTGGCAACTGGAAAATGTATAAAACCCAAGCAGAAGCGCTGGAGTTTCTGCAAGGTTTCATACCCCATATCAACGACACCGCAGACGATCGCGAAGTCGTACTGTGTGTCCCATTCACAGCGCTGGTGAGTATGTCTCAATATTTGCACGGCAGCGTCATTCGCTTGGGAGCCCAAAATGTCCATTGGGAAGCGGCTGGAGCCTATACAGGTGAAATTTCTGCCCCCATGCTGACTGAGATTGGCGTGCGGTATGTCATCGTTGGACATAGCGAACGGCGACAGTATTTTGGGGAAACCGATGAAACCGTCAATCTGCGCCTCAAGGCTGCTCAAGCTGCTGGGTTGACGCCAATCCTCTGTGTGGGAGAAACGAAACAACAGCGTGACAGCGGCGAAACAGAGACGGTAATCTTGCGCCAGCTTGAAAAAGATCTGACAGCAGTTGACCAGGCTAATCTTGTGATTGCTTACGAACCGATCTGGGCGATCGGAACAGGTGATACGTGCGAAGCCGTAGAAGCCAACCGTGTCATTGGACTGATTCGCGCCCAGCTAACTAACTCCGCCGTCCCCATTCAGTATGGTGGTTCCGTCAAGCCAGATAATATCGACGAAATCATGCAACAGCCCGAAATTGATGGCGCACTGGTAGGAGGCGCGAGCCTTCAACCGGATAGCTTTGCGCGGATTGTCAATTTTTCCAAATAGCAGCTCAAATCGTCCCAAATTGGCCTACTACAGCCGCTACGACAGATCTTGTCGTAGCGGCTGTCGCTGTTTTTCAGTAATGCTGCTCACCTGTATTGATGCAACTGTGTAGGCGCGTCAGTCGGGAAAGATGGGGCGAGTTCCGGCTTCACAGTATCCGTAATTGAAACGAGCGCTATTCAAAGCCTTCATGAAGATCACGCACAGACGCCAAAAACGTCAGGAAATTACCCTACAAGTGATGTAGGTTAACCTAGCGTCTGATTTAGGTCACCAGGTTGTCTTCAATCTTGTCCCTATACTAACTTCGCAGTCGCAAAACGATACTGCTCCAATCAGAGCCTGCCTGTTGGATGTTGATGTTCATGGGTGCCAGTCACGATCGCAGGATGGAGACAGTAGTAGTAAACGACCAACCTAGCTGTAGCCGATTTAAAGAGAACATAACGGAACTCTAAGTGGTGTTCATTAGTCCTAAGGGGCGGGAACACTACCTGTAAGCAGCTTGAAGCCCACTCTTACCCGGAGCAACTGAGACGAGCACTATGCCAGCATCTTCTTTTTACGCTGAAGCAGATTATGATGAGCCCCTGTACGCCCAACGGTTGCAATCCGGCAGTCGCGATGACGAACCACCCGTAGACGATTTGATGAGTCTCGATATGGACTACGCGGATGCCTCAACCATTCAGCGTAGCGCCAATCGCCGCACCACAGATCTCGTCCGTCTATACCTTCAAGAAATTGGTCGCGTCCGACTCCTGGGCCGTGACGAGGAAGTTTCGGAAGCGCAACGCGTACAGCGCTATATGCGCTTGCTCGAGATGCGAGCAGAGGCCGCCGAAACCCAAGGGGGAGCAATTCAACGCTATGTGCAGCTCGTTGATGCCCACGATCGCCTGACATCGCATCTTGGCCATCGTCCCTCGCTAGAGCGTTGGGCACTGGAGGCCAGCGTTACCGTTGCTGACTTGCGGCCAATTTTAGCCGAAGGGAAACAGCACTGGGCCGTGCTGACTGGCTTGACCGTTGAAGAATTGGAAACAATTCAGACGGAAGGACTGCACGCCAAAGAGCACATGATCAAGGCAAACCTGCGTCTGGTCGTGTCTGTTGCCAAGAAATATCAGAATCGTGGGCTGGAACTGTTGGATCTGATTCAAGAAGGCACGCTGGGCCTGGAACGCGCAGTCGAAAAGTTTGACCCTACTAAAGGCTATCGGTTCAGTACCTATGCCTACTGGTGGATTCGCCAGGGCATCACGCGGGCAATTGCGACCCAGAGCCGCACGATCCGTCTGCCAGTTCACATCACCGAAAAGCTCAACAAAATCAAGAAAGCCCAGCGCAAAATCTCGCAGGAGAAAGGGCGTACCGCTTCAATTGAAGATATCGCGCTGGAACTGGAGATGACGGCCCCTCAAGTGCGGGAAGTACTGCTACGAGTTCCCCGCTCGGTGTCTCTGGAAACCAAAGTTGGGAAGGAAAAAGATACCGAACTGGGCGACCTACTTGAGACTGATGACGTCTCACCCGAAGATACGTTGATGCGTGAAGCCCTTCGCCGGGATTTGCAGCAGCTACTGGCTGACTTGACCACGCGTGAGCGCGATGTCATTCAAATGCGATTTGGTCTGGGCGATGGGCATCCCTATTCACTCGCCGAAATTGGCCGAGCGCTCGACCTGTCACGGGAACGAGTGCGTCAGATTGAGGCTAAAGCGCTGCAAAAACTACGCCAACCCAAACGGCGGAATCGTGTCCGCGACTATTTAGAATCCCTTAGCTAGTGTCTGTTGGAGTCTCCTCCCGTTTCAACCCTCAACCGCTGCACAGGTTGGGGGTTGTTTCTGTATCCGGGCATCGAGACGGAATAGCAACCCACGACACCCACGATCGCAGTCAGGCGCAGCCCAATTATTTGAACTCCCTCCCGCTCAGACCGGATGTGTCTGAACCAACGTCCGCCTTGAAGGAGTCGATCAACCGTACAATGCGTGTCTTGATCTCATCACGCACTCTGGGAAAGATTTCAGGCTGCTCCGCCGGATCATCCAGTTGCCAATCTTCAAACACCTCGCGCAATACCCAATCGGTGGGCAAGTTGACGCCGCAGCCACAGAGAGAAATCACCACATCAAAGTCTGCCGCCTGGAAATCGCTGAGCGGCTTGGAGGTCTGATCCGTAATATCAATACCGATCGCGTTCATCGCGGCGATCGCCTCTGGCCTGACCTGACTGGCTTCTAACCCTGAACTGGTGACCGTGATAATTCCCTGCCCCAACGCTTTGGCAAATCCTTCTGCCATCTGCGATCGCGCAGAATTCTTCTTACACACAAACATCACGCGCTTCATGCCGGGATTTCTCCTGTCATCGCTAGAATAATTTTGCTGGGGATGAGGTGAAGTAGCGTTTTTCCAGCCAGAACGCGACATTCACCAGGCTAATCAACACGGGGACTTCGACAAGTGGCCCCACGACCGCTGCAAACGCGGCACCCGAATTAATGCCAAACACGGCAATGGCCACTGCGATCGCCAGTTCAAAATTGTTTCCTGCTGCCGTAAACGCTACACTCGCCGCCCTGGAATAATCGGCTTTGATGCGCCACGCGATATAGAAGCTGACCAAAAACATCACCACAAAGTAGATGATCAGCGGGATCGCAATACGAACCACGTCCAGCGGAATCTGAACAATCAAATTTCCCTTCAGGCTAAACATGACGACGATCGTGAATAGCAGCGCCATGAGCGTGATCGGGCTAATCTTCGGGACAAACTCCTCGTGATACCAGGCTTTGCTCTTTGCCTTCACCAGAAAGAACCGGGTGAAATAGCCCGCGAGAAAGGGAATGCCGAGATAGATAAAGACACTTTTGGCAATCTCAGCAATGCTCACCTGCACGACACTGCCCTGCAACCCAAACAGCGGCGGCAGCACCGTAATAAAGAGCCACGCATACGGACTGTAGAAGATGACCTGAAAAATGCTGTTAAACGCGACCAGACCCGCCGTATATTCCGTATTGCCGCGTGCCAGATCGCTCCACACTACGACCATGGCAATGCAGCGGGCTAAGCCGATCAAAATCAGCCCCACCATGTAATCTGGGTAGCCGCGCAGCAGAGTGATTGCCAACAAAAACATCAGGATCGGACCGATCACCCAATTTTGGAGCAGCGACACACCGAGAATTTTGCCGTTGCGAAACACATCCCCCAGTTCCTCATAGCGCACCTTTGCCAGCGGTGGAAACATCATCAAAATCAAGCCGATCGCGATCGGAATGTTCGTCGTCCCCACCTGAAACTGATTGATGAAGGCATCAACGGCTGGCACAAAGTAGCCAACACTCACCCCAACGACCATTGCCAGAAAAATCCAGAGGGTGAGATACCGATCGAGAAAGGAGAGCCGTTTAACCGCTGCTGTAGTGAGTGCCATGAGGGATGCCCTGAGGCGATCGCTGGAGCGATGCGATCGCGTAACACCCCTATTATTTCAAGAAAAGTTGATATGTCAAGCCTGCTTAATCCATCAAACAGGTATAACACTTCTAAAAAAGTTGATGCGCTAAGCGTCGTCGCGACAGACACGGGCAGGCAGCAGTTGGCTCAAGCGACGGTAATCTGCCAGATATTGCTCCAGCGCCAAAAACTGAACTAGATTCAAACTGTAGTAAATCCAGCGGCCTTCTTGCCGTGCAGAGACGAGTTGCGCCTCTTTCAGCGCTTTTAAGTGAAAGGACAGCTTGGACTGGGTGACCTGGAGGCGGTCGCACAGGTCACAGACGCACAACTCTTGCTGTTGCAGCAGTTCCAGCACGTTGAGTCGCAATGGGTCAGATAACGCCTGGAAGCCAGCCACGATCAACGCGGGTGGATTGAGTGTTTGAGCCATCAACTTTGATTGAGATGAACGTTGCGTGAGACGCGTCCTGCAATCCTAGCGCACTAGAAACCACCTTCTAGCAACACCCTTCGGACGGGGCACAGCAGGAACTGGCATCGGTCGAAACAGTCGCGCGATCATCCATGCCCTTTGTTTCACGGGGATGGCGTACCTGATCACGAGAGCAGTCAAACACAGCGGCAGATTCGAGCGGAATCTCGGTACGCGGCAGGATGGGAATGATGTCTTGATGATAGGGACTGGTGCGATCGGTGTAAATTTTGAATGTCTTGTCGCACACTGCCATCCGCTGACCGCGATAGAGGGTGTGTCCGTCATCGTCCTGCACCGCTTTCCAGGGTCCCTTGTAGACCACGGCCTGGTTGCGTTCCCAGCACTCACCCTCTTTGCCTTTGAAGGCGCGTACCGTCATGGAGCGAAACTCAACGCCATCAATCACCTGCCACGGTTCTGCCTGCCGCACCAGAATTTCTACCCCGTAGAAACCTGCCTGCTCGAACATGGACAGGAACGCATCTTCGCGGAAGGCTCCTGCAATACAGCCGCTCCACAGGTCAGGATTATTGAGGATCGCCGGAGTCGGGTCTTCGTCGCACACAATATCCGAAATGACGGCACGTCCACCCCGCTTGAGGACGCGATAGATCTCCTGAAACAACTGCTGTTTGTCTTGAGGACGCACAAGATTCAGCACACAGTTGGAAATGACGACATCCACACTGTCACTGGCGATGAGGGGTTGCTCTTGCCGGAGCCGATCGCACTCCGCTTCAAAGGCAGCCAGCTGATCCAGTGCCGTGATGGGATGGTGAGTGAGCCAGGTCTGGGCACGATCGCGATCGAGCGCCAAATCCTGAATCTTGCCTTTCACAAAGGAGACATTGCGATAGCCCAGCGTTGTTGCCATCGCATCTAAATATTTACGCGAGAGCGCCAGCATCTCATCGTTGAAATCGACCCCAATGACGCGTCCCGTGGCACCCACTTTCTGCGCCAGAATGTAGCAGTTCTTGCCTGCACCCGATCCCAGATCGACCACGGTTTCACCAGTCGCTACGTACCTAGTCGGATCGCCACAGCCATAGTCCTTCTCGATGATTTCCTGCGGCAATTTTTCGAGGTATTGCGCGTCGTAACCATCGGTTGGGCAGCAGAGTGCGGCTTCCGGTTGGCGTGCCCCGGCTTCGTAGCGCTGCAACACGGCCTGTTCGACATCATAGATGGTGGAGTCAGCGGGGGCACAGCAGGAGATTTGGGCGGGAGTGGCAATGTCAGTCATAGATTAAGATGCAAAGCGGGCGTGTTGTTGTTTAGTCTAATGTCTGTTGCGGTTCTTTGGCACCTCTACGCCTCTGCGGTCAAACATCCTCTAACCAGACGAGCCACGCGTTTGCGCTAGAACTCCGACGATCGCGCCTGCCAGAATGAGCCACGCCGAGTTGACCTTGAACCGAAAAACGACGATCGCGCTCACCAGCGCCACCAGCACTGTCAACCAATCCACCAGGGTTTCCCGCGCCAGCGTGTAGGTGACAACGGCCATCAGTCCCAGCGATGCCGCATTGACCCCATCCAGAAACCCACTCATCCAGAGAGACGATCGCAGTTTGGGCACCCAGGGATTCACCAGCGCCACAAAACCAAACGCCGGCAAAAAGATGCCGATCGTCCCGGCGATCGCGCCCACGTTTCCCGCCAACAGATAGCCGATAAAGGTTGCCGTCGTGAACACTGGACCGGGCGTCAGTTGCCCGATCGCCACCGCATCCAAAAGCTGTTGCGACGTGAGCCAGTGCGTCCGTTCCACCAGATCGCGTTGCAAAAATGCCAGCAGCACATAGCCACTGCCATACAGAACCGATCCAATTTTGAGAAAGACGAGAAACACCTGCAATCCAGAAGCGTTAACGACCGCGACCGTTGCCGTACTCACTGGTGCGAAAAGACCAGGAATGGGTAAGAGCGCTGCCACACCTGTACCGCCCCACTGCCGTTTGGACAGCATCACGCCGAGTCCAGCACCCACCAGCAGCACAATCTCATTCACATTCAGGAAAAAGGCAACGATCACCACCATTCCCGCGATCGCCGTTGGCACATCCTTGATCGCCGCTTTGCCCAGCTTCCACACCGCCTGAAGCACGATCGCAATGATGACCGGCTTCACGCCATAGAGCAGCCACCCCACGGCGGGAATCGTCTGGAATCGGACATAGACAGCGGCCAGTGCCCATACGATCAGCAGCGCAGGCAGAATGAAGCACGTTCCCGCCATGATCAGCCCCTTCCAACCCGCGCGATCGTACCCAATATGAATCGCCAGTTCTGTGGAGTTGGGCCCCGGAATCAGGTTCGTGATGCCCAGCATATCCAGCAGGCGATCGCGGCTCATCCACTGCCGCTGCTTGACCACCTCATTATCCATCATGGCAATGTGCGCGGCGGGACCACCAAAGGCGATCGTCCCGAGCTTGAGAAAGACCCATGCCAGTTCGCACAGCCGTCGCCGTTTTTGCGTGGCGCTCAATTGGAGATAGGGTATGTCCAACGCATCACCATTGATGCATTCTCGATGCTCAGTCATTCACCAACGCTCCAGAATGGCTTTGAATGCAGGAACTCAGCATTGATCCCATAACGTGTAAAACATGTTTGGGTGAGAAAGAAAACCTTGGGTGCTCGTACGCGCAAGGTGACCGTGACCATGAGATGGACACGAAGACAGCTTGATTTTGAAACCACTGAGAGGCTGGCCAATGTTGGCGGTCTATGCCGCGCGTATACGACCACTCCGAAAAAATCATTTTATACTCACTTTACATAAACTTTATATTCGTCGTCCCTTCTGAACCGTCAGAAATTGGCACTCAGTCTTACTTACACGGTTTGGAGGCCGCTCAAAGACCGTATTTATACCAGATCGAGTATAAAGTTTCTATGAAGCTCACCGTTTTTATTCGGATTAAGTCTCAGAAGATGGTTTATATATGGATTGATCCTAAGGATGGGTTAAAGAGAATTTAATTGACGGGATCCATAAGGATGGGAGTCCGACGTATCCGACTGAGAAAGCAGGATAGATGACTTTCATTTATCTTGCTTCTGCAAGTTACTGATTACGTACTAGGTTTTCTGACGAAGTTGCGCTTTTATAAATCGGCCAACATGGATCTTGATTTTTAGAGATTACACGTTCTAAAAATCCTGAAGCTCTTTTTATGAGTTGCCTTGGCCAAAGTCTGCATTAGCATCAGTAGGCTCAAAGTCGGTTTCTAAGGCTAGGATGTTCATCCTGAGCTTAGTAAACGTAACAACATAGCGAAAGCTTGAGTCGTCCTCTGGAATGTTAAATGGAGTAGGTTGCGGTCTGCCAATTTTGCCTTGGCTCACTGTTTGTTGATCGAAATTTGCAGGCAATACCGCTACTTAAAAGGGTATGTGCATGAATCTATTTGTGCTAGCGCTCGAAGAAGTGGAAGTGGCTGCTATGGGAGGGAAGCCATCAAAGTAAATACCACTTCCCATTAGGTTGACTGGTTAGACTCAGACTACTGTTTTAGGTAAAGGATTGATTCAGGGAAAGCTCCTTAATCAATCCCTATCTTTGCTTTCCAACTTATTTGATGGTCGCCTACCTGAAGCATCAAATATACAGAATTTTTGACATAAGTGAGATACACCCTAATATGGTCGCGAAGAGGCTTTAGGTATTATTTGTATCTCAGTTAACTTAAATCTGCTGTCTGTTTGTTTGTGCCTTAAATTGATTTATTTCCTCCAATTTTTTTAAGGCTATTTTCTCTGGATGTATCGCAAACAACAAATCTCCCTCTTCTGCTCATATACTATTAATCTCAGTCAAATAATTTTCACGACAAGTTGGACAGATGCATCGAGAACTTTATAGTCTCTGGCGGTTCTATCTAGATTTTTGAAAGGAATTCTGTCGAATCTCCTTTCAAAGATTCTTCATTTCGCAAATGATTTAGAACTGCCACATCTATAGATGTATTACTGCCCGACCGATAGCTAATGAGTGCAACTGAACGCTTGAGTCTAATTACACACTCGAGCACAGTGGAAGGTTACATAGTTTTTTGAACCACTTACGCTAGAGGGTATTGATCACTGCTTGATCATTAACCCTAGTGATATATGTCAATTTTGAGGTTCATCAAGTCTGAATCTAATCAACTATTTGTCTTGTTTTAGGACATCGCCAGTACTTGCTCTAAGTTCATTAGAGTAGGCTTATTTTGGCTGACGTTAGAAGATTTCCATTTGTATCTCTTTCTGTGCCCTATTGGAAGATCGGTGAATGGGTAGTAATATGCTTGACCTCAATGTTGATCGACAATTTGCCAGTGTCCACCCTTCTCAACACAGCAAGATTAAGCGATGCATCGATATTTTAGGTGCTCTAGTCGGATTAGGGATCACAACATTACTTTTCATTCCTATTGCGATCGCAATACGTATTGATAGTAAGGGTCCTATTTTATATAGCCAATTCCGCTGCGGTTATAGAGGTAAACCAATAAAGATCTGGAAGTTTCGTTCAATGGTTGCCAATGCAGATCAGCTCAAAAATCAGGTAATAAACCAAGCTACAGGTCATATATTCAAAAATAAAAATGACCCCCGCATAACTCGTGTAGGGCGTTTTCTAAGACGTACAAGTATTGATGAACTTCCGCAATTCTGGAATGTACTAGTTGGTCAAATGAGCCTCGTTGGAACACGTCCACCAACGATTGATGAAGTCCAGAAATATAGTCACTATCATTGGAATCGGTTGAACGTAAAACCTGGCTTAACAGGCGAGTGGCAGGTTAGTGGTCGTTCAAGCCTCCAAGACTTTGAGGCAATCGTGGAGATGGATCTACGCTATCAGCAAAGATGGTCTATTTTTTACGACTTATTATTAATTTTGAGAACTTTTTATGTTATTTTTCGTGGAATTGGTGCTTTTTGACAAGGGATAAATAGTCGACTCAAGCAAACCTGTTGACGTACCATTTTATTGATTTAATTAGATCTTAATTCGCAAATCATTCAAATGTATAAAAGCCGACAGTTTGAGTAAGTGAAAGAGCTAATATTTTTTTGTTTACCCCCAAAATTAAACCTCTCAGATCCGATGAAAGTATTACTGGTGTGCACCTCAGGTGGTCATTTTGCGACCATGAATGGGCTCAAGTCATTCTGGTCTAAGCATGAACGAGTTTGGGTTACCGATCGAAACAAAGATACAGAGGCTCTTGTTGATAAAGAAAAGATTTATTGGCTTCCCTATCAGCCTCCTAGAGGCATCTTAAAGTTAATTGCTAATATTCCTCCAACGTTACGCATTCTACGACGAGAGAAGCCCGATTTGATGATATCCACTGGCGCAAGTGTTTCAATTAACTTTGCTTTTTTGGCTTGGGTTTTAGGCGTTCGTGTAGTCTACATTGAAAGCATTTCTCGCTTTAAAGAGTTAAGCCTCTCTGGACGGTTAGTTTATTTAATTGCTGATGAGTTTTATGTTCAATGGCCTGAACTGTGTGCGAAATATCCCAAAGCCCAATTCAAGGGGTACGCAGCATGATTCTGATGACCCTTGGAACGATTCCATATCAATTCGATCGTGCAATCATATGGCTGAATATCTTGCTAGAAAAAGGGCTAATTTCAGAACCTGTTTTCGTACAGTACGGTGTAAGTAATATTTCGCTGTTGAAAAACTACTCTCTAGTTTCATCAGAACCAATCGTAGATTCTAAAGTACTCATATCTCTCATGGAGAATGCACGTTTTGTCATTTCCCACGCAGGACAAGGTTCAACTCGCCTGTTAGCTTCTTTGGGAGCATCATTTGTTCTACTGCCACGTTTGAAAGCGTGTGCCGAGCATATTGATGATCACCAGTTAGGATTTGCTCAGGCAGCAGAGATTTATGGCATAAAGCACTGTCTATCGTTTCATGCGCTTGAGCAAGCTGTCCTGAATCCACCTGCTCCCTTTCAAGCAAGTTTGTTTGATGAGCCTAAACTGTCACAGCATCTCGCAAGTGTGTACCAAGAAAACTTTTAGTTTCTTTCATACAGGCACATTTTCATTAACTTTTTGAGTGAGGAAACTGCCTGGATTTGGTTTTATGTGTAAGGTTTAGAACATGAGCAAGGCGATCGCGTTAATCCAAAGATATTGGAGGCCGTTGTTAACTCTGAACGGATTTCTAATTGTAGTTACAGTGTGCAGTGCTCTGTTTTCTCCTCGCGTCTGGACTGCAAATACTCAGCTAATTTTGCCCGACACCACCACTAACTTAGATGCCAGCCTGGGAACATTAGGAGAGTTGAAAGATCAGGGCATTGCTTTCACTAACGAACTCAGCCCGCTAAAGGTTCAGGCTTCAATCATCACTAGTGACGATGTAATTCGCCCAATTTGGCAAGCTGATCCTGAAAGAGACAAATTCAAGGAGTTGATTAGTTACAAGAAGCTTTTTAAGGTAAAGGCAGTTGATCAAGCAACCACGATTCAAGTAGAGGTCAAAGGATCACATTTAGAATTAGCGAAGCAGCGAGCTGAGCAACTGGTGAAAAGTTATGAGCAACGTCTCAACGATCTGCGTAGAGGGACATCTGATACCAGAGAACACTTTACTCAAGATCAGCTCACTCAAGCCGAGCATAATTTAGCTAACGCTAAGAATGCCCTAGCAGCCTATCGTCAAGCGACCGGATTAGTAGATAGCGATGAGCAGATCAAAAAGTTGGTTGGGAGCATTCAAGATTTAGTTACAGCGCAGGCACAGGCCGCCTCTCAGAGCCAGGCTGCTTTCGCACGTACTCAAACTTTGGCCCAGCGTCTGGGATTGACCCCGACAACAGCGTTTGAGTCTTTGAAACTGAGTCAGAACAAAGAGTATCAAAGCATGCGCCAGAAGCTTACGGAGGTAGAAACAGCTTTGGCAGCAAATAAGGGTGTATTTACGGCAGACAGCCCCCAGCTTCAGTCACTGCTGGTACAACAAAGAGAGCTACAAATGGCGCTCAGGCAACGTTTGATTGCCGTGTTGCCCAATCCTCAAGGCGTTGATGCAAGCTTTGGCGGTAATCCGTCTAGAGATGGCAGTGTTGATTTGATTACACAGCTGATTCAGGCCGAAAGTGATAGCCAATCACTACGGCAACAGGCTGACCAACTACAGCGCCAGATTAGTGTATTAAGGAGTAGTTTGGCTGCTATTTCGACTCAACAAACTGAGCTCCTGGACCTTCAGCGCCAGTACGACATTGCTGAGGGGCTGTACAAGGGAATTGTCGCCCAGCTTGAGCAGGCTAAAATTACCGCTTTTAACTCTTACCCAAATGTGCAGGTTTTAGATCAGCCCTCGGTGGCTCCAAAACCAACTAGCCCTAAAAATTCGCTTATCGCTCTAGGCTGGCTACTGGCATCAATTTTTGGCAGCGCAGCACTAGTTTCTTTCCTGGAGTCTCAAAACCCGTTGCTGAAGCCGAAGGATATTCAAGCGATCGAGTTTCCGGTGCTCGTCCGCATTCCTCAGTTCAAAGAAGCAGCCAGAGCACTGACCGGAACGGGCGTAACCGAAATTGAGTTTCAACGCTTAGCGTCTGCCGTTAGCTTAATGCCACTGCCAAATCGACGCGTGCTGGTGAGTAGTTCGATCGCAAGGGAAGGTAAGACTACTGTGGCTCTAGGCTTAGCAATGGCGCTGGTCGATTTAGGATTCCGTGTGCTGGTTGTAGATGGAGATTTTCACAAAGCCGAGTTAAGCCGCCGGCTGGGCTATACATTAACCGCAGAGGTTGGCACCTCGCCGGAGCCAGTTGCAATCAGCGCCCGATTAGATTTATTGCCAGCAGTTCTGGATTTACATGGCAAAGTCGTTGAATTTATCGCACGGGGGCAGTTTGAGCGACGCCTCGACGCGGTGCAGACAGCGGGAAATTATGATTACGTCATTATTGACAGTGCTCCTGTCAGCGCAACGAGCGAGACCGCATTAATGGCAAAAGCTATTCGCAATGTGCTGTTAGTGATTCGATTGGGAGTAAGCGATCGATCAATGCTTCAAGAAGCTTTAGATCAGCTAATGCGCCATAGCGCTCAGATAATTGGTCTATCAGTCAATGGAGTCGAGCAGCGATCAGAAGGATACTCTTATAAACCCACTGATTCTCGGGTCAGCCTATGAACTATCAGAATGAAGTATTTCCAACTCGGCTTAATGAAAGTGACAGTGATAAACTCTTGTTTAGAAACTGTCTAATTCGTTGGCAAGCCTTAACGCATGCTGAGAAATTTGTATGTGTCGCCATCGTTATTTATCCACTTTGGTGGACAATCTCATGGGTCTATAGTCCTCTGATTCTAACCATTTATCTGTTCGGCTATCAAATATATCGCCACAAAACACTAGGCTTATCGCGTCCAAGCTTGGCAGTAGTTGCACTCATTTTACCTACAATTTATTCAACCATTCTATATAGATTTAATGTTCCAGACAGCTCACTATCTGGGTTAATTGTCCCAACACTTTGGCTATGCTCAGCCGAGAACACCGGGTTTACCAATGACGGTACAGGTCAGCCCAAATTTAGAGCTACTGCCTACTGCACCAAATCCGCATGGCAAAGTGGTGGAGCTGATTGCAAGAGGGCGGTTTGAACGCGATTTGAATGCACTCCAGTCTGCGGGAGATTACGACTTTGTGATTGTTGACAGTTCACCTGTGGCATCAACAAGCGAAACAGCCCTAATGGCAAAAGCGATCGGAAATGCTCTGCTCACGGTCTGTTTGGGAGTGAGCGATCGTTATCTCGTTGATGAGACGTTCGAACAGTTATCTCGTCATGGTGGCAAAGTTATCGGTCTAGCACTTAATGCTGTACAGCAGCGAACTTTAGCCTATACCGCTAAACCTGAAGATCCTCAGGTACTTAATAGCTACGATAGATAACATAGTCTAGCAGTTTATAAATCAAGTGATGAACGAACATTCAAGGTTATCTACCTCTAGGTCCTACGCATTCAAAGCTGAAAAAACTAAGCAGGACGAGTGCTTGGTTCGACATGGCTTAATTCGTTGGCAAGCATTGAGTGGAACAGAACGATTTGTCTGCATATCAATTATTTTGGTTCCGCTTTGGTGGGTAATTAGCTGGTCGTATGCTCCTCTCTTAATTACAATCGGAATTTTTACATATCAATTAGTACGCTATAAAAGCCTAGGATTGTCGCACCCCAGCTTATCTGCTATTGCGCTACTTGTGTTTGCAGTGTATCAAGTCATTCTATACCGACTTAATGTTCCAGATGGTGGTCCAGCTGGCTTGCTTGTACCAATGCAACTTTGGGGTTCTGCTGGATTACTGCTTTGGTACGTGCAGAGTCACCAGATTCGAGTACGTCTACCGGTGATTGCTTGGGGATTTTCAATGGTAGCTTTGCAAGCAACCTGTTATTGGTTGTTCGCTCACTTTGTTTTGTCGGAAGCTTACTACACTCCAGTGCCTAATCTGTTAGCGCGATTGCTAGATAAGGGTACAACTTATTCCTCTGGAAAACTGGGATCAGTTGGAAACTTTCTTACACCCTACATTCCAGACGCAAAGGCTTTTGCTGGGTTGGTGCGTTATGCCTTTTTCTTTCCCCATCCTACTATTTCTTCATTCTTCTTTGGATTTAGTTTTCTAATTGCCCTTGACCTCAGAAACCGTATTCTATCATTCTGGTTAACTGGTTCATCTTCCTTTTTGATTCTTATCTGTCAGTCTCGCAATATTTGGCTCACTTTACCAATTGTTGTTTTACTTCGCTGGATATTAACAACAGGTAGAACGCGAGGACTTGCATTTCTGATGGCTCTAGCTGCGACAGCCAGTTTTGTTATGCTTTCTATTCCTGCGGTTACGGATCTAGTTACGGACAAAGTTACAGCTACAGCGGACTCTGCTAGCGATTTACGGAAAGCATCAACTGAGGATCGGAACAAGATCTACTCACGCACTTGGGAAAATATTGTCGAAGAGCCTCCTATTATCGGGCACTCAGTTCCTGGTCCTGAAGTAAATCCTGGTTATCAATTTGCTCGAATTGGCACAGAGAGTTTTATCCTTGGTTCATTACTCTATAAGGCAGGCTTTCTAGGCACTGGTCTTTTCCTTACTTTTCTTGTTTCATTTTCCTCTTGGCTCTACAAGACCCGTGAAGATCGGCCTCTTTGCTGCTTTCTTATACTATTACTGCTGAGTCTCTCCTCTGCTGTAACGGAGTTCTTGCCTACAGAAGCATTAATCTTAATACTCTGTACCATTGCTTCAAATTCGAACATCGCTCATAGTCACCAAAGTTCGAGGGTTAACCATGCCTAAACTCTTGATAGTCCCTGGAGCCTGTGATGCCTTGGGAGGGACTCTAGTAAGCCTTTCGCTTGCCATTCAGGGCTTTGAACAATGTGAAATGCAAGAAGCTCTGAAAGTTCTGGTACAGAAGGGCTCCAAAATGGAGCACTATTTAGAAGAAGCTGGACAGGGAGCTTATCTACAATTAATTTCAGCATCTGATAAACAACAATACTTCCAACGTGCGATTGATTGGGTTCACCAACAACCTATAGAGTCTCCCTTACTGCTCGATAACTGTGTCTACCGTCCTCTTCTTCCAATTTTAATTACATCCTCTGTAAGATTGCGACGCAGTAATCGCCCAATTTACCACTTCTGTCATGATCTTGCAGTTACAAATGGCAATCTCAAGAACTTATTGCGGAAGTTTGCGTTTACCTGCCTAGCTCCTCAAGCTATCTGCAATTCACATTTTACAGTGCAATATATTCGTCGCCTTATGCCCGATGTACGAGGCGTTTTGTATCAGCCAGTTGACTTTAAACGATTTAATTCTACTTCTAAAGTTTCTCCGCCTGCTCCCCTCCAACCAATTCTTGCTTCTGGTGCAAAAATTATTCTCACACCCTCACGTATTAATCACGCCAGCACATTTAACGATAAAAATCTGCGTGCTTTGATTCCTGTCTTAGCTGAACTCAAAGCAAAAGGGTACAACTATCACGGCGTTATTATTGGTGAAGATTTATCAAGTAACAAGATTAATACACAAGAGCTGCTGCTCAAAGCTGACATAGCTAGAGTTAGCGATCGACTAACAGTACTATCTCCAGTGTTTGAAATTGAGAATTACTACAAGCATGCTGACGTAGTAGTAACGCTTGCCCCTAGAGAACCATTCGGACGTGTAGTTGTAGAAGCAATTGCTTGTGGGGTTCCTGTTGTAGGTAGTTGTACTGGCGGTATTGGTGAAATTTTGAATCAGGCAGCTCCAAAATGGCAAGTTGATCCAGAAGAACCAATTCAGGCTGCCAAGAAAATTATTGAGCTTGAGAACACACTTGAAACTGAAAAAGAACTGTCTCAAGCGCAGGCATGGGTAGAAGAAAAATGCAGCCTTATAGAATATGCCCAGAAAATGGCTGAGATAACGGGATTAAAGCCTTAGAGCTTTGATTTAGCTTCTATAAGCTTCACTTAATTCTCAAAGTAAAATTCTCACACTTTCTTAGACAAATGCAAATGGCAAACCAGCAGATTTCTTACATTGTTTGGAAGAACTATCAGCGTAGAGCCGAGGTAATTAGTTTACAGCTCGAAGCAAGATTAGAATTTATGCCGCACCTATTTCGGCAAAAGTATTTGCGTTGGGTTGATTATTTGCTCAAAATTATTGCAACATTGACGCATATTGTTCAATATAAACCCGACTTAGTAATATTTCAATCTCCTCCTCTGTTTCCTGCGATTCCAATATTATTACTAGGAGTGCCCTACGTTGTTGACGCTCATAATGCTACGATTCAAAGCTTTTGGGCAAGGTTGCCTCTAAGTCATTTCATTCTTAGAAGAGCGCGGGCTACAGTTGTTCACAATGATGAAGTTCTTAAACTTGCTCGCAATAAATTTCCTGATGTAAAATTCGTTAGCATTCTAGATCCAATAGAGCCAATATCTAGTTTCTCTGAGCAACGAATCAGTAATCAGATTCTACTAATCTGCTCATTTGGCCGCGATGAACCTATTGATATCATCATTGAATGTATTCGCAGATCACCAAACTACTGTTTTGTAATCACGGCTGATATCAAGAAGCTATCCTCATCTCAGCAAGAGAAGTTAAGCCGCTGTAGTAATGTTCGCCTGACTGGGTTTCTCTCAACTTCAGCTTATCACCAAACTCTTTGCTCCAGCTTAGCTGCACTGGTCTTGACAACTCGTTCGGCTACACAGCCTAGCGGTGCCTGTGAAGCTCTTGCTTCTGATACTCAGCTTATTCTAAGTAAGACCTCGTTAACTAAAAAGTTGTTTGGAGAATGGGCAGTTCTGGTTGAGAATACCGTTGAAGCTATTGTTTCTGCTATTCAATCTCTGGAATATATCCCAATTGACTTATCTAAATATAGAAGCCAATGGAATACTAATGTGGCTGGTCAAATTCAATTGCTTCAGCACTATACTAGGAATCCGGAGAATACAGACAGTCTTGGTGCTCTTCAGGAAATATCAGACAGGGCTAAGGATTGATAAACGCTAAAGCTTTGCAGAAGCTGCTTGAAGTAATTGACTAGTATGTGATAACTGTCTATTAGCTAATTTAGGAGGAGAATAGTGTGAAGTATATTGAATTGGCAGGAACTAGCTTAAAACCTTCTGTTTTAGGTTTTGGTTGTGCTTCAATCATGGGAAGTGTTGGCAAAGCGCAGTCCTTAAGAGCATTACAGTCAGCTTACGAGGCTGGCATAAATTATTTTGATGTTGCCAGATCGTATGGATATGGAGAAGCAGAGAAGCTGTTAGGAGAGTTCACTCGAGGCAAACGGGAGAATATTTACATCGCTACAAAGTTTGGAATTGCTCCATCAGTCAAGACTCAACTATTGGGTAAATTCAAACCCGTTGTTCGTGCTACATTGTCTGTCGTTCCTCAAGCTAGAAAACTTGTTGGCAAACAAGCAATGAGCCTAAACTCCAAGGGAAATTTCTCAGTTAGTTCAGCGAAAACTAGCCTAGAAACCAGTTTGAGATGTTTAGGTACAGATTACATCGACGTGTTGCTTCTACATGGTTGTACTTTAGCTGACTGTTTGAATGATGAATTGCTTGAGTTTTTAGAGAAATGTGTGAAGGACGGCAAAGTTCGCTATCTTGGTATTGCTACAGGTATGGATGAAACTCTTGAGGTCCTTGCAAAATCGCTGCCATTGTTCAGAATTATTCAAATTAAGAATAGTGTCTTTGAGCGAAACTTAACGAGAGTATCATCTTATCCAAATACCTCAGTAATTGCTCACTCTCCATTTGGTGGTGGCTTAGGGTTGCAGAAGCTTCGTGAAATCGTTGATGATAATCCAGAATTATTATCAGCCTGGTTTCAAGAACTTAGGACCTCAAGTTTAACTTTTAATGATCTAGCTGCCCTGACTTTTCAGTATGCTATTAGCTGTTTGGAAGAAAAAGGGATCGTTCTTGGTTCTATGTTTCAGGAGAGACATATTAAAGCAAACACACAAATAATTGATTCATCTATCTACTCTCAGGAGAAAGTGACAAAATTTGCGGATTTGATCGAAAAAGGATTGCCGACTTAACTATTATTTGTAGGAATTCTTAATCACCTAAAATTAATTATATTAAAGTAATTATATTAAAGTCTAGCTTAGAAATGCTATTTTCAGATGCTGAAGATAGAGATAGGTAGCTTAATCGAATTTTGAACCAAGTAGAAGAGCTACATCTTATCAGTTTGAAACTCCTGTAAAGAAGTTGTTCTATTGTTGTTTCTGTCGTTGTTGAAGAATAACATAGCGAAGTCTTTGAGGTGTTAGAGGGTTAGGAATGATTAATCTAGTTGAAGCAATTAGTGGTGTAATTCAGGGCGAGAAAAAGTTGAGCTATGCACTCGGCCGGTTCAAACTGGTTCGCCATACTTACAGTAGTTATAG
Source organism: Oscillatoriales cyanobacterium Centralia_MAG_596 (assembly GCA_021323955.1). GTDB lineage: Bacteria > Cyanobacteriota > Cyanobacteriia > Leptolyngbyales > Leptolyngbyaceae > Stenomitos. The sequence continues at coordinate 20,989 of JAJPKC010000142.1, forward strand.
AAAGCTCAGTGAGGTTATAAAAAGAGAAAACAAACATATTGAGGGAGGAACGATTTTTGCAAAGCTCTCAATCGATCAAATTAACCAATCTCTGCAAAGGGATGCTGTTTTTTTAGGTCTCAATTTGCCAACTGCTTTTGTAGAAGAGATTAAAACTTTCGCAGAACATGCGCCACTGACGCGAGAAGACGATTCGCCGCTTTTTTACTATGAAGACGTTAGAGAAGGGCGCCTAGCGGACGGGAGCCCAGTACCACAAGCGATTGCTGTTAATCCTTTAGAGTGTGATGCGATTAAACGCATAGCATGTGATTCGCTGGTGCTCAAGGTGATATCTCAGTATTTAGGATACTACCCTAATCAAGTTCTCCCTGTTTTGAAATGGAGCTTTGTAACTGAGATTCCTGATCCAGAACGTCTTAAACTTCATCAGACAGTTTATTATCACTATGACGTTCATGGGTTTAATTTCTTCTATGCAAATTTCTATTTGCTAGATACTGACAGATATTCAGGAGCACATGTGATGGTGAAGGCATCACACAATAGTAAGCCGCTGTGGATGTTGCTAAATTCTACTATGCAGCCAGAACAGGTTTTATATGACTACTATGGTCAAGAAAATGAACTGATCATCGAAGGAAAAGCAGGATATGGTTTCCTCCAGGATGCTTCTTGCTATCACAAGGCATTAAAGCCAACTGTTAAAGAGCGACTGATGCTTCAGATTAGATATTGGTAGCGCACCTAAGAACTGTTTCTATAAGCATTGAATTTTATGTTCGAGCTCATTCGGTTTCAAGCAAATCTGTTTCTTTGTTCAGTAAATACGATGTTATTAGGAGCAACAACAATGGCAGCAACACAATATGGCGTGATCACTCTGGCTTATGGTCGAGCTTACTACGTTGAGATGGCAAAAACGCTTGCTCGGTCTTTAAGACTTCATTCACCAAATATTCCTCTCGCGATCGTTACCGATTGTCAGGAAGACGAAGAATTGTCCAAGCTTTTTGATTATGTTCTTCCGCTGAAAAAAGAGTATGGCTCGAACATGATTCAAAAACTTCATCTTAATAAGTATTCTCCATTTCAGCGTACTCTCTATATTGATAGTGACTGTATTGCGGTCAGAGATATTAGCTTCATCTTCAAAGATTTTGAGGGAATGAGCTTTGGGGCGGTTGGAGATGCTTATTTAGTTGCTGGTCAGAAAGACAATTTTATTGATGTAGATGCTATTCTCAAAAAATTTGGTCTAGATAAGCTACCAAAATTCAATGGAGGCGTATATTATTTTGATAAAAGTAAAACAGCTGACGCCATTTTTGAAACAGCTTTAGAAATTCTACGTGATTGGAAGAGTTTAGGTATTGCGGAAGTTCGTGGTGATGGTCCTAACGATGAACGTATTGTTGCGATAGCAATGATGCTGCACCATCAGAATTTACTTGATGATGATGGTGAGATAATGCGAACTCCTATTGGTCTTCGTGGTTCTCTGAGTGTAGATGCTTTAACAGGAAAATCTTGTTTTCAGAAGTATGACAAGGTAGTTTCTCCTGCTCTTGTACATTTTGCATGTGTTTGGGCTGAGCATCCCGTCTATCATCGTAATGTAACAAAGCTAAAGAATTTGAACCAGCAGTTTCCGGTGCAGCAAGATTCTGGGATTCTGTCCTGGTTTAAGTATCAGTTTGGTTATCAAATCGCTTTGATAAGGTACATTGTCAAGCGTGTGCCAAAAAATCCTAAATATGTCGCGAATAGAGTAGTAAGGCTCTTAACCTAGGTTCACTTTTCCCACGATATCGGAACAACTAATGCTATTGCTGATTTTCCTGACAAGATCCTTTAGTAATCAGTTTAATGCCAATCGCTTCCTCAGCTCAATTTCTACCTAAAGCCAACAGTGAGAGAAACTCGAATCCTACAAGTTGTTAAAAGCAGTAGTTGGCTGATCATGAGCTTTACTACAGGAAGATTATTACAACTTATATCACAGATCGTCCTTACCAGACTGCTCTCGCCGAGAGATTTTGGAATTTGGGCGATCGTGCTTGTAATTTCTAGCTTCTCTGCTTTATTTCGCGACTATTGCATTGCTCAAGTGCTTGTTCAAAAAGGCATTGAAAATAGAAGATTTGCCAACGCAGTTTTTAGTCTCGGAGTCAATGTATCGATCGCTTTATTTTTAACGCAGGCTATTCTTGCTCTACCCCTTTCATACTTCTTTCATGAACCACTCATTTGTCCATTGACAATTGCGACATCCTTAACTTTTTTAATTGGCGCGGGTACAGGTTCTCATACTGCTGTTCTTCAATATCAATTGAAGTTTAAAGAGCTTGGGACTTGCGATAGCTTGACGGCGTTTGCTCGCTCAGCTACTACGATTGTTTGTGCTTGTTTTGGTTTGGGAGTTTGGTCTTTCGCAATTGGTGAGATTTTACTAATTAGTGCAGAGAGTATTCTTAAGCGAAAATATAGCGGTTATCGATTTCATTATCATTTCCAACCCGACTCTAAGATTATTTCTGAAATTAGAAGTTTTGTCGTGAATATTTTGAGTAGCCGCATTGCAGCGCAGATCAATTCCAATAGCGATAACCTTGTCGTTGGTCGATTTATGGGTGCAACCCAATTGGGCTATTACGGTTTGGCTTTTCAGATTGCTGTTCTTCCATCCCAAGCTTTGATACAAATTTGTCGAGTTCTCTTTCCATCTCTCGCGCAATCAGATCAAAAAAGAAGAGGAGAATTGCTTGGACAGACGCTCTATATCTACGTAGTTCTAGCTTCCTTAATTTATGGTTTAATTTTCCTACTAGCGCCTAGCCTTATTTCTCTAGTTTATGGTAGTAAGTGGTTGCCTTGCGTTCCGATATTGCAAATATTAGTATTTTCCATATACGGAGGAGCGACCATGAATTTCTTAGGTTCTGCCTTGATCGCTACTGGAAATGCTGCACTTCCAGCTAGAATTGACTGGCTTACAAGCATCTTTTCAATTCTTGCTTACGTAATAGGTGTATCCCTAAATGGTATCTATGGAGTCGCAATCGGTTCCCTAATCGTCGTGGGTATTGCAGCCCCTTCATGGTACTGGTTCTCTACGTATAAATTTTCTGATCTTGATATTTCAATTTCACTAAATTACATCAAAACTCCGTTAATCTCATTTCTACTTAGCTTAGCTTTAATTAGTGTGACAACATACTATTTCTCAATGCTTTTCACAGCTATTGCTCAAGCTATTGTATTTGTTTTGATGTACTTCCTGATGTTGACTCTCATGACTGAAAAAGTCATTAAGCAGAGAATTTATAATATTGTTTGCTCCAAGTTCTGACATTTCTTCATTGCAAGGTGATTCTCACTATGAACCTGACTAAAGCCCAAGAGACTAAAGTTCTTTCAATCTGTAGTGACATTCTTGGTAATTCTACTTATGGAAAATTGTTGCAGAACTATTTTTCTAATGAGCACACAAGCGTTGAGCTAGACTTCCATTGGTGGTGTGAAAACTTGCCGAGAGGACTAAAAGCTCTTCTCTATAATGCACTTGTATTTCGTATTCCTTTTAATTTGCGAAATCTAGATTTTAGGCAGTTAAGGGTGAGTCTAGGTTGTTCAGGCATCACACAGACGCTTGTTGAAAAATCTATGTTGTCCTCTGACTATAACGTACTACACATTCATACTCAAAATAATGCGTATCTTTCACTAGGTGTGATGAAGAAGATTCCAACAGTGATTGGAATTGATTACACTGCTGCTTTACTTCGTCGAGATGCTATTTCAATTTCTAAGCCAACGTTTCTACCTAGTATTAGACTTGAGAAGCAGATTTTTGAAGCTGCATCACACATTGCTTCTATGTCTAATTTGGCAAAGCTCTCAGTGATAGAAGACTATGGTATCGAGGAGCATAAAGTAACTGTTATTCCGCCAGGAATCGATTTTAAGCAATTAGGATTATTAGAAGCCTGTAACAGGACTAATCAAAATCAGCGCCCAAATATTCTCTTTGTTGGAGGATCGTTTAAAAGAAAAGGGGGTGAAGACCTGCTAAAAGTTTTCTTAGA
>JAJPKC010000600.1 GCA_021323955.1 Oscillatoriales cyanobacterium Centralia_MAG_596
AACCATCCAACGAAATACGCTTTGAAATTTTTCATGATATTCTCGCTCAACCAATTCTAGTCTGGCGTAGAGAGTATTTAGAAAGCAAGCGGCTTGAACAACAGAAACAGCAATATCAACAACAGTTAATGGAGGAAAAAGCGCTTCGTACCCACACAATTAAAAAAGAATTAGCAGCTCAATCATTACGGCAAAATTTGCTTCGCCACTGTGAATTAGCCGCACTGCTAGCACGGCAAACATATTGCTTCAATCAGCAAGATGATAAGCTTCTGGTTCTAGATCGGGTAGATGAGGCATTGCGACAAGTTCTGAGCATGCCTCATTTCAGCAATATATTAAAAGAGTATTCCAGTGCATTTTCCTCGATCGCCTTTAGTCCAGATGGCACAAAGCTCGCTGCGGCTAGCCTGGACGGCAAAATTTTCCTATGGAATCGAGCACAGCATTATTCTGAATTCAAACCACTTAATGATCATGATGAAAATAGTGGTTGCGCAAAAGAGGTCTACTCACTTGCCTTCAGCCCCGATGGACACTGGTTAGCCTCTGCCAATCTCGGCAACACGACCATCAGGCTGTGGGATTTGCATCAGGAGAATCCAGTTCGCACTGTGATCGGAAATCATGATAAAGGAGTGACCTGCCTTGCCTTTAGCCCAGATGGAAACCTCCTGGCATCTGGGAGTGAAGATCAAACAGTCAAGTTATGGCATTGGCGGCAGCCTGATCAAGCTCCCATTGTGCTAAAGGGATATAGTTGGAAGGGACAGATGGGAATTGCCCGTTCTCTCGCCTTTAGTCTAGATAGGTCTCCAGATGGGTCGAAGTTACTAGATGGATCTAAGTTGGCAGTGGGCTGCGATGATCGAGCTATATGGCTTTGGGATGTACAAGAACCCGCTCAAACACCAGATAAGGGACCTGTCGTTCGCTACGGCCATGAGGAGAAGGTTAACGCTGTCGCCTTTAGTCCCGATGGACAAACATTGGCTTCTGCCAGTGACGATCGCACTATTCGCCTTTGGGATGTGAGTCAGTATCGAGCTGTACCCAAAGTGCTCCAGGAACATACAGAACCGGTCAGAACCCTGACGTTTAGCCCGGATGGCAAAATGTTAACCTCCGCCAGCGATGACCAAACCATTCGACTTTGGGATGCGCATCAATTTGAGAAAGCACCTCAAGTTATTCGCGGACATACGTTTGATATCACCTCAGTAGCATTCAGTCCAGACAGTCAGTTTTTAGCTTCAGCTAGTGGAGACACAACTGTGCGACTTTGGGACTTAAATCCCCCCATTGCTAAACCTAAGATTCTGCAAGGGCATCAAGAAAAGGTGCACGCGATCGCGATCAGTTCTCAGAATCAGCAGGCTCAACTGCTCGCTTCAGGGAGTGAAGATGGGACAGTGCGGGTGTGGGTTTGGAATATCAACCAACCTGATGCTGAACCAAAAATCTTTAAAGTCTTTAAGCGTTGCGGTAATGTCTTTGGAGTCGCGTTGTTTGTTAGTAAGGATCACCAAACTCAGTTATTAGCCGCAGGCAGTGCCGACGACATCATCCGGCTGTGGAATCTGCAACAGCCCCCGGATGCTCCGCCTAGAGAACTGCGAGGACACCGAGATGGGGTCAGTTCCGTTGCCTTTAGCCCCGATGGCAAATGGTTAGCATCTGGCAGTTGGAAAATAGATAGAACGGTTAGGCTATGGAACTTGGATCAGCCTGATGCCGAGCCAATCCTTTTCAAAGGGCACACAGAGAGCGTCACCTCCGTTACTTTCAGCCCGGATGGAAAGACCCTGGCATCAGCAAGTGATGACAAAACAATTCTACTTTGGAATGTAGAACAGCCTGACGCTGACCCAACTATTCTGAAAAATCACAACGGTAGAGTTTGGTCAATTGCGTTTAACCCTGATGGAACCTTGCTGGCTTCAGCCAGCGATGATTGGGAAGTACAACTATGGAATTTGGAAAACCTCGATCCGCAGAATCCAGTGTATGTGCGTTTGAAAGGACACAGCGCTTGGGTGAGTTCGGTAGCCTTTAGTCCAGATGGGCAAACATTGGCTTCCGGTAGCTTCGATCGCAGTATCCGACTTTGGCGAATCAACCAAATTGATTGGGAATCAGACGAAATCAAAGAAAAGCCGATTATCCTGGAAAATCATAATCAAAGTATCACCTCGGTTGCCTTTACTCCCGATGGCAAATATCTGGCTTCGGGTAGCTATGACAACACGGTGCGCCTTTGGCTTGCGTCTACCGGTATGCTGGCAGAGATGGCTTGTAAGAAGGTGTTGCGGAATCTCACAATGCAAGAATGGCAAATGTTTATGGGCGATGATATTCCTTATGAGTCTACCTGCCCCGATCTGCCGTTAGGTAAAGGTGTACCTATAGATGAGAAGAGGCAACCTGATTAGTAACACCAATACTGCCGACTCCATTCCAAACTGCCATAACTCCCCAGTTAATCGCTCTGTCTCTTTTTCTGCCCCACTTGCAGAAGCCACTTTCAAGAGAGAATTTCAGATCGCAGATGATTCCTGATGATTTGATCAATCGTGTCATCACGAGGTTTGGAAATGCCCATCATTGTACCTTCTCATCGTCGTTCCCTGATTCTTTATCCTTTCCCAAATAGGACTACCATCGCTTTTATCTCCGACGTGATTTACCCATTTGATGGAACGCTTAAGCCGTTTTCAATTCGGCTTCAGCGTTTGTTGATATTGCTCAAGCATTTATTGATATCGCTTATCCATTTATAAGTAATGCTTAAGCGTTATCTCGTTTGGCTTCAGCGTTTGTTGATATCGCTCAAGCATTTATTGATATCGCTCGTTCATTCATGAGTAATGTTTAAGCGTTATCTCATTTGGCTTAAGCCTTGACCACTTTTGCCTGTTGGTGAACTAATAACGGTAAAGCCGTAAGTTTTAGCTTGATTAGACCACGATGGCTAATACTTGTATAAACGCAGAAACCCCGGTGTCAGCCTTGTGGTCACGATCGCGCCGCGAGTTAGACCAGCCGTGGGAGACTGAGAAAAATCTAGAAGGGCGATCGTTTATGAAGGCGTTGACTGAGAGTGCTGCGACGGATGGTCGGTCTTTAGTCTGTTATAGGAACCCGCTCGATCGGACTCCAACTGACGCAAGCGCTCGTGGAGTTGCCCGTTTAACTGACTAATTTCACGCAATAACCGCTCGATGTTCACCTCATTTTTGAGGTTGACCCGAAAGTCTGTCTCAGCTTGCACTCTGTCTTTTAAGACTTGACGATTTTGACTCATCACAATCAGCGGACCTTGCAGCGCCACCAGAATTGCCAGGATGAGGTTGAAAAAGACAAAGGGATACGGATCGAAGGGAGGGCTTAACACGAGGCCATCATTGATCAACACCCAGCCAATGGTTAACCCAAGCAAGACAATGACAAATCCCCAACTCCCGTTGAGTGCGGCAACCTGATCTGCTAAGCGATCACGTCAGGTCAAACGGCGATCGACCCGTTACCGTCATGGTGCGCCCGTGCTTTAGAACATAGATTTCTTCCACTTGCAAACAGACGGCTGGATTCACATCCATAGACTGGGCCTTCATCCCCACTGTGGTGAAGATATAGATGTCTGGGGTATCAAAATCATAATGCATGGGTACAGCATAGGGATGTCCATCAAGCGTATCTAGCGTCACTGCACATGCAACGTCCTATCAAAGCTTTTAGTAGCCTTCTACCGGGCCAATCCCAGGTTCAATAGTTCTTGCGGCGATGCCAGTACATCAATACCTACAAAGAAAATCTTACCTTCAGGGTTAAGCAAGAACCGCCATGCCAGGTTGATGCCAACACCATCCCCGAACCACGGAGTTTGCACCTTTCCCGTCACCTTAATCTGGGTAAATCCTCCTTCGGCTGGCTCAGAAACCCCTTGTTCTGGTAACAACTTGAGCCCGTAGCATTCGTCGCGCATATACGCAAGAATGTTCGCCTGACCTACGATCGGCTCCTGAAACGGGGGTTTCAGGGCACCCTCTTCAGCAAACAAGGCTACAGCCGCCTGGAAGTCAAAGGCATTCATACATTCCATATAGTTGAGAACCGTCGGATTATTGATGCCCTTAATGCTGACGCTGGTTCGGGGTGTCGCCGTTTGAGGGGGAACCACAGGCTCTTTGACCGGTGGAGTCGCACCGGTTGGGGAATAACCCATATTGATGACAATATCCTGGAAGACGTTGAGTTGCTGCCCCCCTTCAAGTTGACGGATAGCCTGGAGCCGCTCGGCAGCTTTCGCAGACAATTGATATCCTGCTGGAATCGGCGCAACGATTCCCTGTTTCATCCACTCGCTTAACTGATACCAAAAGCCCAACTTGACGTTCGTACCAAACGACGAATATGCCCGACAGATAGGAGTATCCGTATGGTTGACTAGAGCACACATCACCTGCGTTTGCTCCAGAGCGGGCATCTGCTTAATTTGAGTCAAAGTGGGGTCTGCGAAGACCATATTGACGGCCTGCATGGCAGCCGGTGTAATGCTCATGCCCATCTCTGTGTAGGCGAACCAAAGTAACGCCAACTGATCCTCAGCACTGAGCTGATTGAATGCCTGCACTGTTGCTGGCACCTCTGTGGCAACTAGCGTCTCAGGAAAAATGGAG
>JAJPKC010000351.1 GCA_021323955.1 Oscillatoriales cyanobacterium Centralia_MAG_596
CTTTCCCCGTTTCATCCAGCCAAACTTCTTCCATCTCGCCCAAATACGAGATTGTCGAGCCATCCATTGCAGTCAAACCTTGAATTTGGGCGCGTCGCACCATGTTGAGCATATTCAACCTCCATCAGCGGGGATAAGTCTGGGCTGAAAGGCCAACTCAAACTCACCACGCGCTTAGTATCTAGCTGACGTTCACTTTCACCACTTTTCGTTGCGCTGATTCAACTTTGGGCAATGTCAGCTGCAAAATGCCATTTTTGCAGTCAGCCTGCACTTTATCGGTCTGAATATGGGCTGGCAGTGGTATTCGCCGCTCAAATTGGCCGTAGTGAAATTCTGAGCGCACCATCCCTTTGGCTTCAGTTTTGGATTCTGACTTTCGTTCACCCTTAATGACAATGGATTCTTCCGTCACTTGAACATCCAGATCCTGAGCATCCATACCCGGTACTTCTAGCTTGATTTGAATCGTATCGTCGGTTTCTTCCATCTCCGCTGAAGGCACAAAGCTAAGCATGTGAATCTCACTATTCCCACTGGGCAGAAACCGGTCAAACAGTCGATTCATTTCTCGCTGCAGGTTTTCAATGCCACGAAATGGTTCCCAATGGGTGAGTTCATCGATGGGGTCACGGTGGATAATTGCCATAATCGTCCTCCTATTTGTCTATAAAAATTCATTGGCTGCAATAGAATGAAAGGATCTGTCGCTCTGCAAGCGCTATTGCACAGCCGCTATTAGTGAGCAATCGGTTGAACAGACCCAGCCAAGTTTTTAATTCGATCGCCCCCCCTGATGGACAGGGATTTTTGCGCCAACCCGGAATGCTATCGCCACCCTCGAAAAGCTAGTTGAGTGCTCCAACTTAGCGACGGCTAGAACTTCGATCGCGATCAGGGTTGAGGGTAACGCTACGTTTCTGATGTCTCTCCTGCCATCAATTGCTGAGCGATGGCTTGATGTATCCTGAAAAAAAGAGCACTTCGACTGTGAATTCTTCGTCAGCAGCGAAACCAATCTAATCGATAGTTTGATACTAGATCAGATCCATCAAAGGAATGTTAAGCGTTGATAAGTCTAAACAATCCTCGACCCAGGACTGTGCAGGCAACCTTGCAACGATCGTCTCTTTCAGCTTGAAGTAGTCGACGAACGATTTTGAAGTTAGGCAACTTTCATTCAGGGTGCATCTTCCCAAAGCTGACGCAACTCTTGTAGATATTTAACCCGCGAGTTTGGCGCTACTCCATCGGAAAAGTTTTCACGCGCTGAAGCTAAAAATCGTTTGTTTTTGTTCCGCTTATTTGTTTGTTCTGGCTGTGTACGTTTTGGTTGTGAAATAGCACTATCCACCACTGGACTCACCTCCCATCTCACATCTTAGGCGTTAGTTTTAAAGATTTTGTGAAGGCAACTGGTTGCATGACCGATCCACGTTCATTCGGATGGCGATCTTTTGCTTCTAGCGCTCAACAAGTTGGTTTGGATAGCGTCATTTCCCTTCGCTTGATGAAGCGGCTCAATTCAGATGCGCTTTAATGTAACGAATCATATCCCTCAGGCTGAACAATTGACCGTGATCGGTTTCAGGGATATCGATCGCAAATTCTTCGCTAATGCCAATGATCCAGTTGAGAAAGTCATAGGAATCAGTCCCCAGGGTTTTCTGGATATTTTCGTGATCGCTCAATTGGGAAAGAACCGCTTCAGGCGCAATTTTCCCCAATCGATTGAGCAGGATTGGCTTAATTTGGGTTTGATTAAGGGTCATCGTTGATAACAGATTTATAGTGGTTCTCACTCCAGTGAAGAACAGTCCCTTGAGTTTTGTCACTGGTTACTGGTCACTGGTCATTGATATATACGCTGCGGCTGGCGCATGACGAATGACCAGTAACCAATCGTCGTTGATTGGTGTGTACCGCACTCAAATGGGAATGGCTGTATTTGTTTTTTATTGGTCTGCCACTGCCTGGAGTTGGGCCGTTAATGTATGTAAAAATTTTGCGCCTACCATCCCATCTGTTGCCCGGTGATTGCCTTCAGTAACATTCCATCTTTACCTGACCGTGGCTGACTCGATTGAGAACCGATGCTAACTGGGGCAGGTTGGTTGGTAGTCTTCGCTCACCGCTGAATGTAGACTGCTCAATCTGCCCTGACAAGGCATGGTTAATCAATCAGATAAGGTGGGACAACCGATTAGTCCATGATTCTAACTGGCTCTGGAAGTAGACCCTGACCAGCTAAATATTTGTGCAAATCATGCGGTTTGAGGTAACAGAGGTTTTTGGTCAACTCATGGATTTGAAGCTGGGAAGATCCTAACAGTGCGATCGCCTCTCGCATCAGGCCAGTAATGTGAGGTTCAGCCACTAAAATCAGGTGCCGAATTTGATTTGTATCGATCAAATCAGCTACGCGGGTGACAATGTCCTGCGTAAACCGCCGTTCAAATTCAACCCGATGATCATCCCGGTGGTCATCATAGCTGTGCGCTTGACCACTGACCCCTCGATTACGCCCGGTTTTGGTTGTTGACCAAAGCTCGCGCCCCTCTTCGTTGAGCGGATTAAATAAACCCTCTAGTTCAACTAAGCGTGCCCCTGCCCTTTCCTCAGGAAACTCTGCTGCCGTTAACGTTAAGAAGCGTGCTTTCGTACTATCAACGACGGCAACAAGCGCGTTATTCATATATAACCTCCAGATGCCCTGGATACCCTCATCCTATCAGCGCCCATGATTTGCTAACCAGTTTCAAACAAAGCTTAAAGGTTGGCTAGATTAACTCAGTGACGGCAATGGCTGCTGTCGTTTGGTTAGATGCTCAGAACAGTGGCGGTGTGGCGCTTACCTGTCGATATAACCGGTTCTTCACAGAGATTTATCACTTGATTGAGTGGAAAGCAGTACTCTAAAGGTAGTGGGAGCAATGCGATTAATGGGAATCTATCCTCGCCAATCGTGAATGGGCAATCGAGCCTCCAGCAAGATAGGAGGTGCTTGATGTTTCTGCAAAAACACCTTTCAGCGATCGGTCTACTGTTCGTTTCAGTGGTCAGTGGGTTGTGTCTGAACAGTCAGCCTATCGGGGGCAATCCATCGACTGCTCAGATTCCACCAACCTCCATCAGAACCATCGCTCACCCGTCAATACCTGCGATCGCGGCGTTGGCTAATGGCACCTATCAATTTTGTAGCCAACCTGATCCGGGTGATTGGCGCACTGGTGCTGGTGTTTGTTTTACATTTCAAAAAACTGGTCAACAAGTGGAGGGATACTACGGCTACCCGCATTCCGATGACTTTATCTGTTTGCGGGGAACGATCCAGGACAATGTGTTGCAGGGTGAAGCCTTTGCTCTAGCGTGGGCGGGCGCAGAATGGAAAGCTGTCCCCCAAACGGAGTTCCACTGGGATGCTGAAGGACGTCTAACGCTGAGCCAGTTCAGCCTACCTGCACCCAATCAAACGTCGCCAGAACCTCCCCATAAGCTCTTTTTCCGCTATGCTCAACTGAACCTTCATGCGTTTTACCAATACAGGCAACCGCGGATGCAGCAGATCGCCAGCCTTTGCACCTGGACTGACCAATAGCAAGCCATTCCATCGCATCTTTATGATCAAGGTAGGGTGAAATCAGAGTCCAGGCTATTGAAAGGCGGGATGCCAGACCGCGATCGCCAGAATCACAATATTGGCAATTGTAACCGCATCCAGCATGGGATACAGTCGCGCAAGCAGTGAGTGGCACTGGTCGGAGACGCTCGCATTACCATCGGGTACAGCCGTCAGCAATCGATTGATCTGACGCATGATGGGCATAATGTACAGTGGAAACATCAGCCCAATCGCCAGGAAGAGCGTCTGTTTCAGCCCAACGGTCGATCGCCTGAAAAACCCTTCATCATTAATCAGCGTTAGCCCAATACCCGAAACTAAAATGAAGCCAACTCCAATACTAAATAAAGGGCCGGTGCTCAAGTAGATCCGAATTAAGTCTCGCTCCAATCTGGTTCCCTTGGCTCGGCGAATGTTGCGCACGATGTAAACGCGATCGTAAAGAGCAGCCCCAATGGTAATCGCAAAGCCAATATAGTGCAGGAAGAGCAGCATTTCGTTCATGTGATCACCCAAACTCAGCACTGCCATAATGCCTTAATGATCACCATCAGTGGATTAAATAACCGACTGATTCCGGTTGGCTGGGTGGTTGCCGACTCGATCGGGGCAGGCTACGGATGAGTGGGGCTGGCCGCCGCTACGTCCTACCGCTGTGTGCGCGTGTGGTTACAGCAGTAGTTAAGGATTTGTAAATGTAGCGCTCGTTGATACCGCCTGACAATTGGGTACCATGATTACGTTTATGCACCCTTTGTCATGAATCAATGAAATTACTGTTGCTGCGCTCTATTTGGTCTGGCCCATCCGATCTGGATGCTCTGATTCAACAAACTGTGACGGCTGGATTTGATGGTATTGAGGGACCCATTCCCAAAGATGACGCGCAGCGGCATAAATTACGGCAACATTTGCGCGATCGCCAGTTAGTCTTTATTGCTGAGGCTACAACCGGAACCGATCCAGATAGCGAGAATGATTGGTGGATACCGCGCTGCGATCGCACCCTCGCCGATCACTTGAATGATTTGAAGTGGACGGTCGATCGAGCAGAAGCAATGGGAGCGCTGTTTGTTTCGACGATGTGTGGCTATGATGCCTGGTCGTGGCAACAGAACGTAGATTTTTTTGGACAAGCACTTGAACTGGAGCGTCTGTCGGGGATTACGATCAGCTTTGAGACGCATCGTAGTCGATCGCTCTTCAATCCCTGGATCACACGGGATCTGCTGGCACAATTTCCGGCAATGAAGCTGACCTGTGATTTTAGCCACTGGTGTGTGGTGTGTGAGCGATTGATCGATAGCGAATGGGCAATTTTAGAACAGTGCGCCCAGCGAGCTATGCATATTCACTGCCGGGTTGGGTATGCCCAACATGCTCAAGTCACCGACCCTCGTGCTCCAGAATACGCGGCGGCGCTGGCTGCCCACGAACGCTGGTGGACGCTAATTTGGCAGGCACAGGCACAACGACATCTGCCCCAGACAACGATGAATCCAGAGTTTTTGTGGGATGGCTACATGCAGACAATCCCATTTACCAGAATGCCTGTGGCTGATGTATGGGATGTGACGTGCTGGATGGCTGAACGGCAACGGCAACGGTTTGCGATTGATTTTCCATTCGCTCAAGCAGAATAGACATTGCACGACCTCTGATCAACGACAACGCGACCCATACACTGCACCCAAATGAGAACCGCGATCGGTTTATCCTGCGTCTCTCTGGCTAAAGCAATAGTTCTTTCCTCGCCGCGTCTCAATGCCTATGCTAAAGTAATCTTCGCCACTGGGCGTTTGTAGCAAGCCTGTCAATCTTCAGATCGGAAAGGGAATGCTACACAGGTACCCCCGCTCATTAAAAGGAGTCTTTTGCCATGACGACTGGATCTTCTGGAGTCAAACGTCGCACCGTCATACGAGGTCTGCTCGCTGCCAGTGCGTTTGGCGCAACCTCCCGATTGTGGACGGGGTGTACGCCAGCACCACCACAGAGTCAGACACCCGACACGGCAACTCCCGACAAAACGTTGACCCTTGGCTACATTTATGTGGGACCAAAAGATGATTATGGTTACAACCAATCGCATGCTGAGGGCGAAGCGGCGGTTGCCAAATTGAGTGGGGTCAAAACGGTGGATCAGGCCAGCGTGCCTGAAACCGTAGAAGTGCAGGAAGTGATGCGGAATATGATCAAGGACAACGGCGCGCAAGTGCTGTTTCCGGCATCCTATGGCTACTACGATCCGCACATTCTAAAGATGGCAGTAGAATTTCCCGACGTGCAGTTTTTCCATCCGGGGGCGCTCTATAAGGAAGGTGTTCATCCCAAAAACGTGGGATCCTATCTTGGCTATTTATTAGAGCCAGCTTACATTGCCGGAATTGTGGCTGCCTACACCTCAAAAACAGGTAAGTTGGGCTACGTCGTCCCCAAACCGATTCCGATCGTGGTGCGGGAAGTCAATGCGTTCACGCTGGGTGCCCGTAGCGTCAAGCCAGATCTCAAAGTACAGGCGCTTTTTACAGGGGACTGGTCATTGCCAGTGAAGGAAGCCGAAGCGACCAATAGTTTGATTGATCAGGGGGCCGATGTCATCATTAGCCGCGTTGATAATTTGAAGGTGGTC
>JAJPKC010000165.1 GCA_021323955.1 Oscillatoriales cyanobacterium Centralia_MAG_596
AGAGCAACTCATCACCCTGCTCGATCGGGCACTCGTCGTCTGCGGCCAAACCCAGTCGCGCCACATTCACATGGCCACCATTACCGATCAGGGGCCGAGCCGCCAGCGCAATGAAGATGCCTGTTATCCACCCAGCGGCACCGTCTGGTCAAATGTCGATCCGAATCAGACCTCGCCATTGGTGGTGGTATGCGATGGGATTGGGGGACATGAAGGGGGAGATGTGGCCTCAGGTCTGGCGATCGACACTTTACAGCAGCAGTTGCAGCTAATCCCTCTCCCGGAGCGGGCACCCGACCCAACGGTGCTCATGCTGCAACTGGAGCAAGCCGCGCTGGCCGCGAATGATGTGATCAGCCAACGCAACGATCGAGAACAGCGGCAAGAGCGCCAGCGGATGGGCACAACGCTGGTGATGGCGCTGCCCTACCGACACGAGCTATATCTTTCCCATGTTGGGGACAGTCGCATCTATCGCATCACGCGCGTCGGCTGCCACCAGGTCACGCTCGATGATGATCTGGCGTCACGAGAAGTCAGATTGGGCTATGCGCTCTACCGTGAAGCACTCCAGCAGCCCGGTTCCGGTTCCCTGGTGCAGGCATTGGGCATGAGCGCTTCGACGATGCTGCACCCCACCGTACAGCGATTCGTTGTGGATGAAGACTGCCTGTTTCTGCTGTGCTCTGATGGGCTAAGCGACAACGATCGCGTCGATGAGCACTGGCATGAACTGGTGCCAGTCCTTGAAGGCTCACTGGATGTGGCCACGGCCAGCCAGCGGTTGCTGGCGATCGCAAACACCCAGAATGGTCATGACAATGTGACGATCGGGCTGATTCATTGTCAGGTGACACAGGCTGCCGTTGCTACACGGCCACTCCAGATAGCGCTGGACGTTCCCGATCTGGGTGTCGCCCAACCATCGCCGACCAGTGCCGCCAGCCAACCACCAGCCACCCTTAAAACCCGCATCGTCACGACACGACGCTCCTCCCGGAATCCATTCTTAGCGCTGCTGGTGTTTGTGATGCTCTTAGGGCTTGGCAGTGTCTTTGCCTATGTGCTGCTACCGCCATTTCGCTCCTGGACAGACTCGCTGCTTGGGTTGCAGTCCACACCGGATCCTGAGATAGCCGCATCCGTACCCAGCCCCAGTCCATCGGATGTGCCGCTACCGGATCCCCCCGAAGCTTTGAACGTCGGGGCGTTGATCCAGGTGAAACGGGCACCAACGGGTACACCAGTGGGCAACAGCGTTGCGGGTGCAGCAAATCCGCTGTTGCTGTGGAGCCAGCCAGAACTGCAGACATTGCCCAAGAGTGCGCGTGTTGGGTTGGGGTCGATTCCCGTTGGGAGCGTTTTACAGATTTTGAGTCGGCAATCGATCCCCGATCGCGGCTACTGGCTGAAGCTCAAAGTCTGCTCTATGCCCCCGGCAGACGTGGCAAGCCCGCCGGTGCTGGCCTCACCCCACGTCAGTTCTACTCCCGCTGCCGACGCAGGGAGTCCAGTGGTGTCAGAATCCCCCCATGCTGGACTCCAACCCGGCACAGCGGGCTGGATTGAGCAAACCGCCATTGCTCCGTTCGTCACGCAAAATCTCGGTCTCAAGCCGGCTCAACTGGGTGTCTGTACGGTCTTGCCCCCAGAGCCAACGGTCTCTCCCAGCCCAACCGTGAAGCCAGCTAATGGTGTAAAGGAGAGGCGTACTGGAGGACAAGGAGCGAAGGGAACCGGAGGTTGAGATTCGAAGACGGACAGCGCCGCCCGCAGCCCTGTTGATCCTGGATCTTCTTACCGCCCCATCCGCTTGGCGCGGTAAACTGGTGAAATTGAAAGCTGTCAGGCGTTGGGTTCAGGAGTTATGGCGACGTTTTTGCTTGAAGTTGGAACGGAGGAATTGCCAGCAAGCTTTGTTGATGAAGCGTTGGAGCAGTGGCGATCGCGCATTCCGCTAGCGTTGAAAGCCCACTATCTCGAAGCAAGCGCGATCGAGCTTTACGGCACACCGCGCCGCTTGGCCGTGCTCATTCACGGGCTGCCCCTGCACCAGCCTGATCAGCAAGAAGAGATCAAAGGCCCACCCGTACAGGCGGCCTTTAAGGATGGGCAACCAACAAAAGCCGCTGAGGGGTTTGCCCAGAAGCAAGGGGTGCCACTATCGGCGCTGGAGATTCGACCAACGGAGAAGGGTGAATTTGTCTTTGTCCGCAAAACGATCGCCGGACAGCCAACCGCCGAGATTTTGCAGCGGCTAGTGCCCGAATGGATCACCGGACTGCAAGGCAAACGGTTTATGGTATGGGGCGATGGCGACCTGCGGTTCTCGCGCCCCATTCGCTGGCTGGTAGCGCTGATCGATGATGCCGTACTCCCGATCGAACTGGTCAGTGGTTCCAAAACGTGCATCAGCGATCGACACTCCTGGGGGCATCGTGTGCTCCACCCCCAGCCCGTCGAGCTGACTCATGCCGAAACGTACGTCAACGCGATCAAGGCGGCGTTTGTGGATGTTGACCCGGTTGAGCGGCAAAAAACAATCCAGCGAGAAGTTCAGGCCGCCGCCGCATCCGTGGATGGAGTCGCGTTGATTTCGCCGAATCTGCTGCGCGAAGTGACCAACCTGGTGGAGTGGGCTACGGCGGTAGTCGGCAAATTTGAACCGGAATTTCTGGAGTTGCCGCCGGAAGTCGTGATCACGGAGATGGAGAGCCACCAGCGTTACTTTCCGGTACTCAAGCAGGCAGAGTCCAGTCAGCTATTGCCCTACTTCATCACAATCTCCAACGGTGATCCTGCCAAGTCAGCCATTATCGCGGCTGGCAATGAGCGTGTGATCCGCGCCCGTCTGTCCGATGGGGCGTTCTTTTTTGAGGCCGATCGCGCCGTGCCCCTCGACCACTATCTGGCCAAACTCGAAACCGTTACCTTTCAAGAAAGTCTGGGTTCCGTGCGGGCCAAAGTCGCCCGGATCAGCCAGAATGCTGACCGAATTACTGACCAACTGCGCGTGAGCGATCGTGCCGACATTCAACGGGCCGCTTTGCTCTGTAAAGCGGATCTGGTCACGCAAATGGTCGGCGAATTTCCCGAACTGCAAGGCGTGATGGGGCAGAACTATGCACTTACCAGCGGTGAATCCGAGGCCGTTGCAACCGCCATTTTTGAACATTATTTACCGCGTGGGGCCACAGATCGCCTGCCCCAGTCGCTACCGGGGCAAGTCGTTGGACTCGCCGATCGATTCGATACCCTGGTGAGCATCTTTGGGTTGGGGATGGTGCCCACGGGTTCTTCCGATCCCTTTGCGCTCCGGCGGGCGGCGACGGCGATCGTCAATATTGTCTGGTCGGCAAACCTGGCGCTCAATGTGCGCCAACTGCTCCAGCAAATTACAACTGACTTTGCCACATCCTTTTCCGCTGTCATGAAGCCCAGTTTGGCGACACTCCAGCAACAGCTGGTTGACTTTCTGCTGCAACGCGTCCGGACGCTGCTGCTTGACGATCGCCAGATTGACTATGACCTGGTGAATGCCGTCCTGGGGGAGAATGATCCGGAATACGCCGATCGCGCCCTGCAGGATTTGCTGGACGTTCGCGATCGCGCCCTGTTTTTGCAGGCACGGCGAGATGACGGTTCGCTGGCCACAATTTATGAAACGGTGAATCGCGCTTCGCGTCTGGCGGCGCAGGGAAGTCTCGAACCCCATCAGCTTGACCCTAGCGCCGTGATTCGCCGCGACCTGTTCCAAAAGGCTTCCGAAGAGGCATTCTATGAGGCGCTCTGCGAACTGCATCGGCTGATGCAGGGGCAGCAGGACTATCAAAAACTGGTTGCAACACTAGGCCAGATGACACCGACACTCAGTCGCTTTTTTGATGGTGCCGACAGCGTTCTGGTCATGGATCCTGACCCTGCTGTCAAGCAAAACCGACTCAATTTGTTAGGTGTACTGCGCAACCACGCGCGGACACTGGCCGACTTTGGAGCGATCGTCAAAAGCTGATCTGGCCGTATCAGGTTTAATCGTTTTGTGGCGTTACCTTAAGGGTTTCTTTCTTGAAATTCCATCCGGCAGCGGCTAACTTAGCAGGTGGATTAGTCCATTTAGAGAAATCCTGTCTGACTCTAAACCGGGCCATGACCTGAAGATGAGTAGACAGTTGTTGTTTTGAGAGGAACATTATGGGTTGGCTACAACGAATCTTTGGAACCGAAAAGCCAGCAGGCGCTCAAGTAAATCCGGAACCACCGCCAGCAACGCCAGAAGTGCCAGATGACCAGAAAACCGACGCGGGCACCATTGCCCCTGAGCGGGTGGGGCTGAATGGTGAGTACGACCAAAGCGGTCTGGCAAAGCGTGTGGCGCTGGCGTTTGACGAAGATTCTAGCCTGGACGATGTGGAAACGCTCTGGGTCGCTCAGCTTGGCACTACCGTTGTCTTGAAAGGCAAGGTTCCCAGCCAGGACATCCTGGACAACGCGATCGCGATCGCGCGCGGCGTGAGTGGTGCGAGCGATGTCACCACGACTGAAGTTGAAGTTGGCTAGGGCTGTCATCCATTAAGGGCTAACTCCACCAGGCAGAAGGGGTTACAGCCCCTGGCTGAGTTGGTTGGGCGGGCGCGGTAATGCTTGTATCTCAAGCGTTTGGTGACGAATTGATGACACACCCTAGGGCCGTGTTATCGTTTGAGGCCGAAATTGCTTTGACCCAGAATGCGGCGGACAGGGTCAGCAGCGAGACTGCTAAGGACGCAAACGCCGCGAGCCAATGACGCGAAAACCCAGGAATGATCGCGGCCTCACGCCCATTCCTGGGTCTTGCCCTGCTTGCGATCGCGCAAGTCTAAATCTAAGTACACATCATCAACGGGGGTTGGAATTGAACGTCCCTGCCTCAGGCTCATGCTTGGAGCGTCCCCCTCATCAATGACCTTCGTGATTTGGCCCATAGAGCCTTATGACGAATGACCAGTGACCAGTGACCAGTGACGTTGATTTCCGACCCCAATTCATAACGAGTTGTACTCAGTGTTAATCGCGCGTTTTATTGGTCTGGTACTCGAAATCTGATGAGAGAAATAAAGTAACTAGGGCTACAATGGCGCGATAATCATATCGATTTTACTCATTCACCATCAGTTCGACAGCTCGAACCCATCGAAAAATCGAACACAGTCGTGAGTCCACTTTTCTAGTTAGTATTGCCATGAACCACTCAATTAAGCCCCATAAATTTCGCTCCCTGGCCGCTTTTTGCGCACTGGCGGCTGTCATTGCGCTCTCTAGCTGCTCCAAAAAGACTGATGAAACAGTAGCCCCTTCGCCATCGGCAACGGCCACCCCATCAGCCACCGCATCACCGTCGGCCATGGCTTCACCGAAGGCATCCACAACGGCGACCAACAGCATGTCAGCCTCGCCACAGGCAAAGCCAACCCTATCAGCAAATGCTGCAAAACTGGGCGTGAAGCCAACGAATGAAACCACCTGCCCCACCAGTGACCCCGTCAAAGGAAAGGTGACGAAAAAGCGGGGAGACATCTATCACGTTGCCAAAGAGCCAGACTACGGTAAAGTCAAACCAGATATTTGCTTTAAGGACACCGCTACGGCTGAGAAGGCTGGATTTCGCGCTCCCAAGCAATAAATAGGATTGCTGCCCATTAAGCGGTAACATGGGGGATGCAAAATTCAGGAATTCGACGTTGCTATGCCCAATGCGTACGTAATTGGTCTGGGAAAATCAGGAGTTGCAGCAGCTCGATTACTCAAACGCAAAGGTTGGCAAGTAACAGTTAGTGACTCCGGCATCGCCGATAGCCTGCAACAGCAGCAGCAAATGCTAGCCGCTGAGGGCATTACCGTTAATCTCGGTGAATCCTTTGATCCTACCCGTGTAGACGCGTTGCATGCAGCGGCTCTACAGCGGGTAGTGGTCAGTCCTGGCGTTCCCTGGGACATTCCGGGACTGGTGCGTGCACGTGAACTGGGAATTGAAACGATCGGTGAAACAGAGCTAGCGTGGCAATTCCTGTACGATCGCCCCTGGGTTGGCATCACTGGAACCAATGGCAAAACAACCACAACAGCATTAATTGCAGCGATTTTTCAGGCGGCAGGCTTTAATGCGCCCGCTTTTGGCAATATTGGCTACGCGGCCTGTGAGGTGGCAATGGGCACCCAAAAACCAGACTGGGCGATCGCGGAGCTGAGCAGTTACCAGATCGAATCTTCACCCTCGATCGCGCCAAAAATTGGCGTCTGGACGACCTTTACCCCTGACCATCTGAGTCGTCACAAAACGCTGGAACGTTACAGCAGTATCAAAGCGCATTTACTACACCAGGCGCAGGCGCAGGTGTTTAACGGCGATGACCCGTACCTGCGCCGACTTGGTGAACAGTCGCTTCATCCAATTCATGCCGATGCCTGCTGGACGAGCGTCAACGGCAAAGCGAAATTGATCGGCGACCCCGCAAACGGTGTTTACATCGAAGATGGTTGGGTGAGAACCCAGGCGGAACTCGTACTGCCGGTCAATTTGCTCCGGATGCCGGGAGGGCACAATCGGCAGAACTTGCTGATGGCTGTTGCTGCTGCCAGACTGGCTGGCATTGACAAAAGCGCGATCGCCTGCGCGATCGCCACCTTCCCAGGCGTCCCCCATCGATTGGAGTCTATCTGCACCTGGCAAGGCATCCACTTCATCAACGACAGCAAAGCAACCAACTATGACGCCGCTGAAGTCGGCCTATCAGCCGTCAAAGCGCCTGTGATTTTGATTGCAGGCGGTGAAGCAAAAGCGGGCAACGACGCTGGCTGGATCGCGGCCATTCAAGCCAAAGCGGCGGCTGTGCTTCTGATTGGCCATGCGGCACCAGCGTTTTCCCAACGGCTGCAGCAGGTCGGCTACACCAATGCCGAAATTGTGGAGACAATGGATCGGGCCGTCAAGCGAGCGGCAGACCTCGCGCCGCAGCACCGGGCGTCAGTCGTACTGCTGTCGCCTGC
The DNA here is from genome assembly GCA_021323955.1 of Oscillatoriales cyanobacterium Centralia_MAG_596. Lineage (GTDB taxonomy): Bacteria > Cyanobacteriota > Cyanobacteriia > Leptolyngbyales > Leptolyngbyaceae > Stenomitos. The sequence goes on from JAJPKC010000165.1 coordinate 7,024, forward strand.
CTGCGCCAGCTTTGACCAGTACCAGAATTTTGAACAGCGGGGCGATCACTTTCGGCAACTGTGCCAGGAACGGTTTGGTTAGAGGAACCTGGCCGATGCAGCGCCATCAGACGACAATTGCTTTTTCATCTTGGCACACGGGACGGCTGTGCCATCCCAGAACGTATGGCGCGATCGCTCAACCACCGCATAGCCTTGAGCCGTATAAAACGGAATCGCCGTCACCGATGCATCCAGCCTGAGAGTATGGATACCCCGCGCGATCGCGGCCTGTTCGACGGCATTCAGGAGGCGTGTACCCACACCCCGTCGAGTACAGGCGGGATGCACATAGATCGCACAGACCTCCCGCCGATGGAGCGATGAAAATCCGGCGATCGCGCCCTGGATCTCGGCAACGAACATGGTTTCGCCCTTATACTGCATGGCTTTGCGGTAGTTCTCTGGAACATTGCGACCCACCCATGCTTCAATTTGCGCGGGTGTATAGTCCAGAGCACACAGCACTCGTACCGACGCAATGTGGACGCGACATATGGCATCCGCATCATTCAGGGTCGCCTCGCGAATCGCAATCGAGGATTGGTTCCCGCTCAATGGAGTATCTCTCCGCCAGTCAAAACAAACGGTCCGCTCAAATCTTGCCGCATCATCCAGCGTCATGGCAATCGTGATCAAGCGGGATTGCGATCAGGGTTTATTCATCGCGGCACGATTTCGCACGGTTGCACCACCTGAAGCCGATTCACGTAATTGCGGTGCTTCTGACAAAACGGCAATGATGCCAGTCCGCTCTGTTTGCAACGTGACATCGCTGAAGAAATCGACAACCGATACACCCATCACTTCTTCGATCAATTCTTTAAGCTGTGGTTGAATCGCGTCATCTAACTCCGAGTGCACGGCAGCGGCTAGTTCACTATTACCTTTACCGGCTAAAATCTGCTCTGGTTGTGTTACCGATTGCTCCAGCACGATCGCAATTTTTGTGTCCAGAATATTACAATCGACCTCGCTCAGACGATGCCCGAGTTGATTGCGATAAAGTGCTTGAATCCGTTGAGAGAGAGTTCGTTCAAGTTGCCCACGGGTGGGAAGGGGGGTTGTCATAAAGTAGCTGATAACGCAGAAAATGCTCTAATAAATAAATAAGCAAAATTGGATTGCTTTCTCTATCCACCCCGAGAGTGATTTTACTTCAGGCACCACTACAGGCAACCAAAAACGCGTCGTGGAAGACATTTTTGACCAACGAACCTGTACTTTGATTGCCAAATGTTTACTTTTCGGTTGCTTCAATTGTGATAGTAGTCTAATCTATAATTTTAATAGTGAATTAAGTCTGATAACGTATACTTCTTCATACTTGTATGTATTTGCGGTTGTAGAAGTCAGCTTTTCTAGCTTGTCACATGGTCAACTGAATAAATGTGTCAACCTAGAGCATCGAGTAAGATGAGCATCTAAGAGCGCCACTTCGCCGCTTTAAGAGCTTCGTCCTCGCTCCTTCAGAGAATATCCACAAGCGAAGCAATTCCTGAAAAGAGTATGGACATTCCGCATGTCTCTAGTCCTGCTGCAAGCGTGACGATCCTGGTCGTTGACGACGATCAGGACAATTTAGTGTTGATTAGCTACCAACTGGTTCAACTACTTCCTGATTGTGTGGTACTTAGCGCTCAGGATGGGCAGACAGCTCTATCGCTGGCTCACAGTGCTCAGCCCGATTTGATCTTGTTAGACATTATGCTGCCTGAGATGGATGGGTTTGAGGTTGTCCGTCAGATCCGACAGAATCCTCAAACCGCTGGAATTCCGGTCGTTGCCGTGACGGCAATGGCGCGATCGCTCGATCAGGAGCTTGCCCTTGCCTCCGGCTGTAATGATTACGTTTGTAAGCCTTACGATCTGGATACGCTGGCTGCTGCCATCAGCCGTAATCTCAATTGTGCATCGCTGCTGCGTACCTGACCCCCAAACAGTATGGCAAAGCATCACTCCATAATCATCGCTCAATGCGCATCTTGCGGCTGTACCAGTCGTTGAAGCGCCATTTTGTAAGCGTTGTTGGTGGGTTTCAAGGCAATGGCCTGCTGGTAAGCTGTTTGGGCAGCTTGCAACCACCCTTTGTGTTCTAATGCAACACCCAGATGGTAACGGAAGGTGTCATTTTTGGGATTGAGCTTAATGGCCTGACGGTAGGCCGCGATCGCCCCGTCAAGCTTGCCCTGCGTGAACAGCAGGGTTCCCAGATCCGCATACGCTGCGGTGTAATTCGGATCGAGCCGGATGACCTGACGATGGGCCGCGATCGCGGCGTCCAGCTTGCCTTGCCGTGCTAGCACCAGACCAAGATGGTTGTAGGCAAGGGCATGGTTTGGATCTGCTTGAATGGCCTGACGATAGGCGACGATCGCCCCGTCAAGCTGCTGCTCTTTTGCGCGAATATCACCGATGCAGGTGTAGGTAAAAGCGTAGTGGGGGTTAAAGGCAACGGCTGCCTGGTAAGCGGCGATCGCGGCATCGAATTTTCCCTGCTTTTCCAGCGCAAACCCAATGCTGTTGTAGGCAAATGCATAGCGCGAGTCGAGCCGAATGGCTGACTGATAGGCATCAACTGCACGATCAAGGGTGCCTTGCTGCTCCAGCGCTGCCCCCAGGTTGTAGTAGGTAAATGCATCCAGCGGATTAATGCGAAGGGCGGTCTGGTAGAGAGCGATCGCGTCGCTGAGTCGTCCCTGTTCTTCTAAGTTAAGCCCGCGTTCAATGTATGAACTGTATACAGTACGACCTGTCTGCACCAATAGCGCGGCTGCTACGGTGGTGCAGAGCAGTATGAGGTGAGGCTTTTTAAACCGATGCGCGGCAAAGGCAGCGGTAAATCCAAATCGGTTTGCTAGAGCCTGTTGCGCTGTCTGACGAAATTTCATGCGATCGAGCCAGCCATTTGCCCTGATTCTAACTGACACGGGCGTTGGAACCGTCCTGAAACATACGGAACAGTTACGACCGCTTACGGCTCGATGCAGTGGCAGGCACAGGGGAATATTGCTGCAACACCTGTTTGAGGTACTGTCCGGTATAGGACTGGGGATTTTCGGCAACGTCTTCAGGAGTGCCAACGGCAATGATTTCACCGCCACGATCGCCCCCTTCGGGGCCCAGGTCAATCAACCAGTCAGAGCAGCGAATCACGTCCAGGTTGTGTTCAATCACCAGAACCGTGTTGCCCTTATCGACAAGCCGTTGCAGCACATCTAGCAGCTTGTGGACATCGTAGAATGAAAGGCCCGTGGTGGGTTCATCGATCAGATAAAGGGTTTTGCCCGTCGCGCGGCGAGACAGTTCGGTAGCCAGCTTCACCCGTTGGGCTTCGCCCCCCGAAAGGGTGGGTGCAGTCTGCCCCAGTCGCACATAACCCAGCCCAACATCCACTAGCGTCTGCAATCGTGCCGCCGCCTGAGGGATGTTTTGGCAGAACTCCAGCGCTTCATCGACTGTCATGTTCAGCACGTCGGCGATCGACTTGCCTTTAAATTTCACCTGGAGGGTTTCACGGTTGTAGCGGGCACCTTTACAGACCTCGCACTGCACATAGACATCGGGCAAAAAGTTCATTTCAATCACGTTTACCCCCTGCCCACCGCACGCTTCACAGCGTCCTCCCTTCACGTTGAAGGAGAACTGTCCCGGTTTATAGCCCCTTGCTTTGGCCTCGATCGTCTCGGCAAATACGTCCCGGATGACATCAAAGGTGCCTGTGTAGGTCGCAGGGTTAGAGCGAGGTGTCCGACCGATCGGGGATTGATCGATCACGATCGCCTTGTCCAGTGCCGCCAGTCCGCCGATCGGCTCCATTTCTTTGGGCTGCGGAATCTTGCTGCCAAAATGGTTTTGCAACGCGGGATACAGCAGTTCATTGATCAGCGTCGATTTGCCAGAGCCAGACACCCCCGTGACACAGACCAGCTTACCGAGCGGAATATCGACATCGACATGCTTGAGATTGTTGCGGTGCGCATCGCGGATCTTCAGCACTCGTCCATTGCCCGGTCGGCGTTCGGCAGGGGTTGTAATCACTCGTCGCCCTGACAGATAAGCTCCCGTGAGAGACTCGGCGGTATTCAGCATTGCGTCGAGGCTACCCTGCGAGACAATGCGACCACCGTGGACGCCTGCACCAGGGCCAATATCAACGACGTAGTCAGCGGCACGAATCGTATCTTCGTCATGCTCCACCACAATCAGCGTGTTGCCGAGATTGCGGAGACGAGTCAACGTTTTGAGCAGACGCGCATTATCGCGCTGGTGTAGTCCAATGCTCGGTTCATCCAGCACGTAAAGCACGCCTGTCAGTCCCGAACCAATCTGGGTCGCCAGCCGAATGCGCTGTGCTTCACCGCCCGATAGGGTCATCGCGGTGCGATTCAGGGTGAGGTAGTCTAGCCCCACGTCCAGTAAGAACTGCAGCCGGGCTTTGATTTCGCGCAGTACCAGGTCAGCGATCTGTGCCTGTCGTGCGCTCAGCGTAATACTGTTGACCTGGTTAAGGCAGTCGCGAATGGAGACTCCCGTTAAGTCGGCGATGCGAAATTGCCCCAGCCTTACGGCCAGCGCTTCTGGCTTCAGTCGCTTGCCCTGACACTCCTCGCAGGGCTGGTCAATGAGATATTGCTCCAGCTTTTGTTTATAGGCGTCTGAGTTTGCCTCCTGGTACTGCTTTTCCAGCAGGGGCAATGCGCCTTCGTATCGCCGCTGATAGCCCTTATTTTGACGATAGCGAGAATCGACTTCAATCCAGATGGCTTCTTTGGAACCATGCAGCAGCACATGACGCTGTTCATCGGTGAGTTGCTGCCACGGTGTTTGAATATCAAACCCGAAGGCGCTGGCCACGCTGCACAGTAGGGACAAATAGTAGGTATTGTCCTTGTCAGACCAGGGCGCGATCGCAGCATATACCGGCAGTTCTGGGTTTGGTATCACCAGCTCAGCCGAAAACTTGCGGTGGCTGCCCAGGCCGTGGCAGGCGGGACAGGCCCCATAGGGCGAGTTGAAAGAGAACAAGCGGGGCGATAATTCTTCCATGACCGCGCCGTGTTCGGGACAGGCAAAGTTCTCGGAGAAGACAAGGGGGGTAGGGTGGGGTGTGGAGTCGGAAGCATGGTAGTCGCCCCCTTTTTCCGCCGCCCGCAGGGATTGCCCAACGGGAAGTTCAACGACCTTCCCATCTGCCTCCTGGCTTCTAGATCCGGACTCCTCCTGCACAATGTCAATCACCGCAATGCCGCCGGAATGCTTCAAGCAAGTGCCCAGTGAATCGGTCAGGCGCTCCTCGATACCGGCTTTTTTGACCAGACGATCGACCACAATTTCGATCGTGTGCGACTGGTTTTTGTCCAGCTCGATCGCGTCACCCAGTTCGCGCACTTCACCGTCAATCCGCACGCGCACGAAGCCTTCAGCCGCAAGGCTCGATAGCTGTTTCTTGTGCGTTCCTTTTTTACCACGGACAACTGGAGCCAGGATCTGGAACCGGGTGCGGTCGGGCAGTTCCATTACCCGATCCACCATCTGGTCGATCGATTGGGGCGCAATAGAGCGATCGCAGATGGGACAGTGCGGTTCACCGGCACGACCATACAGCAGGCGCAGATAGTCATAAATTTCGGTGACCGTGCCAACGGTCGAGCGCGGGTTATGCGATGTCGATTTCTGGTCAATCGAAATGGCGGGACTCAAGCCCTCGATCGCGTCTACGTCCGGTTTGTCTACCTGTCCTAAGAACTGACGGGCATAAGCGCTCAACGACTCCACGTAGCGACGTTGCCCTTCGGCAAAGATCGTGTCAAACGCCAGCGAAGACTTGCCCGACCCGGAAACGCCTGTGAAGACAATGAGGCGATCGCGCGGCAGTTCCAGGTCAATGTCCTTCAGATTGTGCTGTCGTGCGCCCCGAATCCGAATAGTATTTGATGCCGTCGGATAGCTGACAGAATGCCCATTTGGCGATTCAGCCTCTGAGTTATGCAGCCCATCGACAGCTTTGGCAGCAGCAGCACGTTTAGACATAAAACCAGAGAGAAACAATCCTTAACAATTCTATCGTCCCAGCCACCAGCACAACGTCATTTCGCCGAAAGAGGTGAGCAATCAGGATACGGTAGGGGTCTGGTACAGCCTCAAATGACCGATTCCAGAACCTGCTATCGCTTTTGGTCGTCTGACGTAATGAAAATTTTGGTCGTCTGGCGTGATGGAAACAAGCTTTGATTCTATCGCCTCCCGTCTCCAGCGTGTGTTCCCCATTAGAGGGACTTGGAGCAGCCGTTAGTTCGGGGGTGTCCAGCCCTGTATCACATTGGGTCGCGGCACAGGTGACGAAAAGAGTGACTGTAAGACCGCTTTGCGATCGCGCTCCGGTTCTGCAGCAAGATGCCACAAGGTTTCATAAAAGAAAAATGATACCCCCGCAAATCCCTGCTGCCGAACCGCCTGAATTTGCTCACGGATCCGCTGCATTGGCACAGGACGATTCCTCAAGCCAGTCAAAATGCCAACTCCCGTAGGAATATGGCGACGGGCCGTTTGGATCGCGGGTGTGTTCAACTGGGCCGTAAACGTGCGCAAATCATCACCGTAAACCTGGAGCACGAGTTCTTCGATCAGCCCCTGCTGCTGCCACGTCGTCCAGTCCTGGAGTGAATTGTTGTAAGAAAAATCATCGTTATTCGGCGACAGCGTCAGCAAGACATCATTTTTGCGCGCTTTGATCGCCTGGAAGAGTTGCGCTGTGAAGCGTGTGATCTTGTCGGCGCGCCAGCGTACCCAGCCAGGGTCTTTAGGATTGGTGGGTGGGGATTTTCCCTGGTTTTCGCGCTGGTAGAGCTGCACGGTGTAGTCGTCATAGCCAAACTCGTAGGGCAACCCAAAGTGATCATCGAGCTGAATACCATCAATGTTGTAGTTGTTCACCAGTTCCAGAATGAGGTCTTGAATGAACTGCTGGACTTCCGGCTTAAAAGGGTTGAGCCAGACACGGGGATAGATGCCTTCTTGCCAGACGGTGGTGCCGTCTTGCTTTTGGGTCAGCCAGTCCGGGTGACGAATGGCCAGTGCCGAGTCTTCAGGGGCCATAAAGCCAAACTCAAACCACGGAATGACGGCAATACCGTGTTGGTGTCCCTGCTGTACCAGTTCTGCCAACGCATTACGGCCATCAAGTCCGATCGGTCGAGGGTCAGTGGACGCACCGATCGCCTGCTTTGCCACTGCACTGGGATAGGTCGTGTAGCCCCAGTTCCAGACAACGGGGTAGAGGGTGTTGAAATTGAGTTGCGCGAGTTGCTGCACGGCGTCTTTCAGCACCGCCGAATCAAACAGAACCGCACTGTCAACGTTGGTAATCCAGACGCCGCGAATTTCGGTACGGGGTGCAGTCGCCGGCTGGCTCGTGGGTTGGGTCGATTGGCTGATCGGTTGGATGGTGGGTTGGGGCTGGGCCGCAATTGGGGAGATAACATACGCCGCAGGCACGGTTGCGGCCAGATCGGGCAGCGCACGGCAGAGGGCAACGGCCATGCCCGCGCGGCTCATGGGTTGGGTGGGGTTGAGTTGCGACGTGTGGGGATAGTTGACGACGAGGCCATGCTCGACCGCAGCCGCGATCGCCGTTTGAGCGTAGCCCGGAATGTTCGTTCGATCGGTAAACGCGCTCAGGGTTTGGGCAATCGGCTGGGTTGTCTCGTAGCGCAAGCCTGCGGCCAGTGCACCCAACGCCTGGGCACGGGCGATCGGGGCACCAGGGTTGAACTGATCCTGCGTATAGCCAGACAGAAATCCTTTCTGATAAGCGCTCTGAATGGCGTTGGACGCCCAGTAGCCTGGCGGCACATCCTTAAACGCGGCTGGCCGTCGCACCGGACTCAATGCTGGAAAGGCATTGCTGACCATAGACGCAAACTCGGCGCGGGTGACTACTGCATCAGGGCGAAATGTGCCATCGCCATAGCCACGCATTAACTGACGCTGCACCAGTGCATGGATACAATCGCGTGCCCAGGCGTTCTGTAGATCACTGAACGTGCTCTGGGCTACGGCAGGCTTAAGGGCCCCGGAACTCAAAACGATACCCCAACTCATCAGCAGGACCAAAACGAGCGGGAACAGCTTTGGCTGCCATCGGCACGGCTGGACACACCAACGGAAAATTTGAACGATCAACGCCATCATAACGGGACACTCATTGAGAAGCGGTGGAGTGGCTAACAGTTAAAACGCAAGCGACGCGCCTCCTACTGTCAGCCGCGACCAAACGAATCATCGGTAAATCTGACCAACGGTAAACCCGGCCATCGGCAAACCTGACCAGCGGTAAACCTGGCCATCGGTAGAGGCACGCCGACCAAGGGGCAACAGAACCGTGTCCCGATGGCAAACTGTTGATCCGATCAAACCCGGATCCTGCGTAAAGGCACCCAGTAAAGAATTTTACGCGATCGATTCCCGGTTCACCTGATCGCGATCGCTAATCGGCTGCACTGGTAGGAGCAATTGCCGCCAACTGCAGCCCTGGCTGCCAGCGATGCACTGACGCAACAATACTGGCCAGCCCTGGTGTAAATTGACTCAAAACTGGGACGCTAGGATTCGAACCTAGGAATGGCGGGACCAAAACCCGCTGCCTTACCAC
>JAJPKC010000312.1 GCA_021323955.1 Oscillatoriales cyanobacterium Centralia_MAG_596
GCGGACTGTGCCCACACGGTACCACCGCTGAGAATGGCAACTGCGCTCACAATGCTGAAGCTCTTGCTGAGCAGCGATCGCCGGGAAGCCGTGAGCAGAAATTGAGTAACCGTGACATGCGAAGTCATTGTGGAGATCCTTATGGTCTAGCAAACCGAGAGGGGGGATTAGGGATGCTGCGATCGTAACAGGGAACAAATCTTAGGGAGTGGTCGGACTGGGAGTGGCCGGACTGGGCGTTGTACTGTTAGGCGTCGGACTGTTGGGCGTTGGGCTACCAGGAGTTGCCGGACTGGGCGTTGGGCTACCAGGAGCGATCGTACTGGGAACTGTCGTGCTGGGCAGTTTTGCGCCAGTCGCGATCGGCAGGTTAGTGATCGCCCGTTGCAGGGATGCCAGCGCACGATTATAGCCAAGGATCGCATTGACCCGGTTGCCTTCAGCCTGGGTTAAAGCGTTTTCAGCGTTGATCACATCTGTTTGAGTGCCCACACCAGCCTGAAAGCGCAGACGCGCCAGCCGCAATGATTCCCGGGCTTGATCCAGCCCTTGAGTCGTGGTGCCAATGTTCTCAAAGTTAGAGAGCAGGTTGGCATACGCCTGTTCAACGGCAAAGCGAATCTGGTTGCTTTGGTCGGCAAAGTTTTGCTCAGCGATCGCGATATTAGCCTCTGCCTGCCGTGCCCGCGCGATCGCGGCACCACCGTCAAACAGGTTCCAGTTAACACCTAATGAAAATGCATAACCATCGCCCACCGGAAAGCTGTCATCCAGCACATCCGACAGCGAATACTGTGCCTGCGCGGTGACGGTAGGACGAATATCTGCCAGAGCCGCCTGCCGCTGCTGTCGGGCCTGTTCACGCTGAGCAAGCTGCTGTTCTAACTCTGCCCGATTCTTCAACGCCAGAATGATGCTTTCCTCTAGCGATAGATTCCAGTCGCCAGCCACGGCAACCGGATCGGCAGCCGCCAGGTCAATGCCGGGGGTGATGCTGAGTCGCTGTGCCAGCTGTCGGCGGTAGATTTCCTGCTGCGCGATCGCGTTGGTTAAATTTTGACGTGAATTCGCCAGCTGCACCTGCGCCTGGAGGACATCAAAGCGAGTCCCCAATCCCGCACGCTCTAACGCCTCGGTGTCACGCAAACTAAACTCATTGTTTCGTACGGCAGACTGGTTAATCCGAACCGACTCATCGCCCTGCTGCAGGTTGTAGTAATCACTGGCCACGTCAAGTCGGAGTTGTTCCTGGTTGATTTCAACCTGAAGCTCATCTGACCGAAGCTGCTGTTCGGCAGCACGAATATTCGCTGGACGTTTACCCGACGTAAAGATGTCGTAGCTGAGCGTAGCAGAGGCGCTAAAGGTATTGCTGATCGTATCGGCATTGTTGTTAACTCCCAGCAGCGAGGACAGGGCCGTATTCTGATTCTGCCGGTTGCTGCTGGCAGACCGCGACCGACTGATCGTACTCTGTACACTCAACGTGGGGTAACTGGCGGCCTGTGCCTGTCGCAGGGAGGCTCGACTCCGCTCCAGTTGCAGTCGACTGACCTGAAGGCTACGGTTGTTGCGAACCGCTAGCTCGATCGCCTGCTGTAAGGTAATCGGCTGGATGCCCTGGAGCTTGACCTCACTCGGCTTTGTAGGAAAACTGAGCGGATTGGGGTTGGGGTTGAGGTAATCTGGTGCTGACCCTGGTTTCGCTGGCCCAAGCGGTTTTGATGGCCCCGGGTCAGGGGTTGTCGGTTGCGGCAGCGGTGATGTGGTGGGCGGCGGAGCCAGGTTGGGCGTGTTTGATGAGGCCGGTGTCGTTGCCGGAGGAGACGCTAAATTGGGCTGTGTAGAGGTCGTTTGCGCAATCGTAGTTGGGTTCCCTTCGGACATTTTCACAGCCGTCGTCCGCGAGGACGCCAGGCTTGACTGACTGACTTGCTGAGACTTCAATACGCCGGGTTTTAAGACACTCAGCTTCGTTGTCGTCGGTTTCGTGGCGTTGGGCTGATTGGATAGTGCGGTTGTTTTCCTGGTCACACGGCCATCATCCGGCCTTTGATCAGGGGTGAGTGCATCCATGTGGGCGACCGGCGCGCTAAATTTAACGGCATCCAGGGGCGTGGCATCAATAGATGGTGCGGAGCCATTAACCGGGGAAACTCGAGACTCATTCCGGGGAGATGATGGCGAATCATTAGCGCTAGTGGCAGATTGACTCTGCTTCCGTACCGATTCAGACGCACCGGGGGACATGCTACTGAAGGCAACGAGAACTCCCACACCCACAACAATCAAATGACGAGAAGGTCGCATACGTTTCTTGCTAGCTCGCAGTCGAGAAAACTTGATAGAACCAATCGAGACCTGGCCTTATGCAGAATAGCGGGTTACTCGTCGGTTTGGCAAAGCCATATTACTTCAGAAGGGTTGTTAAGAACGCTAAATAAAAGCATATTAAACAAATTTGGCAACAAAAATATCCTCGTTAAGGTTCTCGGTGCGCTGGCGCTACTCAGGACACGTCACCCAAAGCCGAAATAATTCTACACATAAGCGATCACGGCTACCTCATCCAGTGGAGTCACCTGAGTGGGTGATGGTCTGGGGCGATACCACCGACTGTGTGGGTGAAGACAGAGGCGGGTGTACCACCGTCGTGCGATCCAGCGATTGCTGTGCAATTCGTCGGAGATAGTGACCGTCGTGAATGGGTGACGCGATCGTCATCGTATGCGAGCGGCTGTAGTAACGATGGGTCTGTTCGGTCAGGTCACGCTCCTGAATGCTGTCATTGCCAATCTTTTTCCGAAGCTTGATCAGCGCATCCATGATGGCTTCTGGTCGGGGCGGGCACCCTGGTAGATACACATCAACGGGAATGAGTTTGTCAACGCCTCGAACTGCGCTGTGAGAATCCATGCTGAACATCCCGCCGGTAATGGTGCAAGCGCCCATGGCAATGACATATTTAGGCTCTGGCATCTGTTCATAGAGACGCACCAGCGCAGGCGCATATTTCATGGTGATCGTGCCCGCCGTGATGAGCAAATCGGCTTGCCGGGGTGTCATCCGGGGAAAGGAGCCAAATCGCTCCAGATCAAAGCGTGATCCAAGCAGCGCACTAAACTCAATAAAACAGCAGGCTGTGCCGTACATGAGCGGGTAGAGACTCGACATCCTGGCCCAGTTGTGGAGGTCGTCTACAGTCGTGAGGATCACGTTTTCCGATCGCTCCTGGGTGACGTCGGGATACTGACTGGGGTTTGTAACGAGCGCAGCCGCGGACAAATTGTTAGAGGATTGCATTGGCGTTATTCCCAACTTTCAAATTGCCAAATTGATACTTGAACGGACAAACCACGCGCTTTTAATTTGACTCTCCGAACTGATACAACGTTCTAACGTTCGTCGAACAACTTGAATAAATGCAGAAGCCACTCTCGCGATCGCCATTCATAAAATGGTTGCAGCACTGACATTGGATGCCTCGTTGAGTGGACAGCTCATCAACATTCACAATCCAGCCTCCATCAGGACGGGTCATGGCATGACTAAACTTAAGATCACCGCCTCAGGTGTGGCAACAGTGGTTCGGGCGTTACGGGGTACACAGCGGTTCAGGACTCACGCCCTGATGCCCAAAGGTCACGCCATTTGACGGTCCCTTCATTGGCAATCACCCAGCGCCGAGCGACAAGGTTTTCACGCAGTGGTGCTTGCCCTTCGCGCCACATTGCATATTTATAGGTGATCATCTTGCCGACACTCTCATCAAAAGGAATCTCACCAAACCAGGTATTGGTGTTGATGTACTCCAGGGGATATGCCTTGGCAATGTCCCAATTCCCTAACTCCGGGCAATCGCCTGTGACGACGATCGTTTCGCCAGGCTGGGTTTGGACGCCGTTGAGCTGCACCCGGACGATCGTTTGGCCTTTGGTTCGTTCACCGACGTGGCTGATGATTGTGATACCGCGAGCCGGCAGCTCAAGGTCGTGAATCTTACCGTCCTTGACTTCGTATTTGCAGCGAGTCAGAACGCAGGTATGTTCACCATCCGGTAGCTCCGTGTCGATCGCGGCGAGTGTGGTTGCTTCGCCACGATTGAGGGCGACAAAACAGATCGAATCGCGGTAACGACGGGCGTAACAATAAACATCTGGCTCAAGGTGTTTCTGCCAGTGTCCACCCATCGAGATGGCGGGGTTGAGGCGACGCAGGCCAGAGAGTAACCGTACAGTGCGATAAATCTCCGTCTCGGTATCCCATGCGGTCATCATCGGACGGTTATACGGGTCGTTACCGCCGTTGGTATCGTCGTGCAGGTATTGTTCGGTGCCGTAGTAGATGCAGGGGATCCCGCGACTGGTCATGATGAGGGCGATCGCGACCTTCAGCATGTCAGGGTCGGGATTTAGGCTCTGAAACCGAGGCATGTCGTGGTTGTCGATAAACGTGACCAGTTCGTTGGCCCCAAAGTAGCGATGATCCAGGTCAAAAATCTCCTGGATCAACTGGAAGCCCTCGTCTGCACCCTGCGCCAGTGCCGCCCGAATCGCGGTACACAGGCCAAAGTCCAGGATCGTCATCCCGGAGTGGTTGGCAAATTCAACAGAGCGATCGTCCGCCGGATGGCTAAAGATCCACTCACCAAAGATAAATACATCCGGTCGGTGCCCCTGAATATCGGCGTTGAATTCTTGCCAGAACCAGATCGGCATGTGCTTGACAGTATCCACGCGGAGCGCATCCACACCGCGATCGAGCCACTGCTTGATCGCGCCCTTGATATACGTGCGGTAGGCAATATTGTTCTCATTAAAGGTGGCAAGACCGGCCAATTCGCGGTTTTGCAGTTGCCATTCGTCTTCCCAATCGGTGATCTCGCCGTAGTGGTGA
>JAJPKC010000295.1 GCA_021323955.1 Oscillatoriales cyanobacterium Centralia_MAG_596
AGCGGCAAAAACCGGGAATGAAGTTGCATAAGTTCCCCAATTAGTGTGGAATAAACAAGAGGATTAACGCTCAATTAATCAACGGGGGCATGGCGGAATGGTAGACGCTACGGACTTAGACAACTGAGCCTTGATCGAGAAATCAATCAAGTGACTGCTCTCAAACTCAGGGAAACCTAAATCAGGGACGGGCAATCAAGGACAACGGCCAAAGGCGAAGGGCTAGACGTTAGAGTTAACTCTGGACTGTTTAGCGCCAACGCCCTACTCCCTACATCCCACCCCCTTATTCCAGACATGGCAATCCTGAGCCAAGCCGAGAAAGCTGTGTGGGCCGAGGAAGTCAGAGCGTAGAGTTAAACTCGAAACTCAGACTCATCTCTTACAACGTTCGCCTCGGAAGGTGCAGAGACTCGACGGGAGCTACCCTAACGTTTAGTCGAGGGTAAAGGGAGAGTCCAATTCTTAACGCCGACAGTACTGACGGCAGCCGTGAAAGCGGCAGAAGAATGAAAATCCGTTGACCGCAAGGTCGTGAGGGTTCAAGTCCCTCTGCCCCCATTTGTGAGAATAACCGCCAGGAGGTAAGTGTCAGCATGACGTTTACCTCCTATTTGTTTAACGGTTGCCTTTAGGTCTTGCTGGCAAACCACTGCCCGATCGTCTGTACCAGTCCCTCCAGCGTGTATTCTTGCGCTTCGGCATCAACTTTACCCAACAGGCTTTGACAGGCTTTGGTCGTTTGTGGTCCGATCGAGGCGATGCACACCCCATCCAACCACGACTGCCAGGCGCTATCCGGCTGGGACTGTTCCAACAGCTGACAGAAGTGTTTCACCGTTTTGGCACTGGCAAACGTGATCACATCAACGCTACGAGACTGCAACGCCGCCAGAGCAGTCGGTGCGATCGCGGCGGGACAGCGCGATTGGTAAGCGGCCACCTCAACCACGTCTGCCCCCCGGCTCGAAAAATCTTTGACCAGAATATCTCTGCCCCCGCTTTCCACTCTAGGAAAGAGAATTTTTGTCCCTTGCAACGGCCCCGGAAAATGAGCAGCCAACGAATCAGCAACAAATTCGGGGGGGACAAAATCTGGCCGTAGCCCGCGTTGCTCCAGGTTTTGGGCCGTCTTATCGCCGACAACCGCAATCTTGATATTTGCGAGCGCGCGGATATCCCGGATTTGGCTAGCCAGACGCTCAAAAAAGTAGTCCACGCTGTTGCCGGAGGTGAGCACCAGCCAGTCAAAATCTGCTAGATGCGCCAGTGCATCATCTAATTCCTGCCAGCTGGATGGGGGCACAATTTCTAAGGCAGGCATTTCAACTACCGTTGCGCCATCACGCTGGAGACGCGCTGTTAATTGCCCGGACTGGTTTGCCGATCGCGTTACCAGTACGGTTTTGCCCGCGAGCGGCAGCGTTGCATCAAAGGTCGGATCTGGAGTAGTTAACACGGTGGCAGGGGGTAAAAAGGAACGTGGTTGGAAGTAGGACCGTAGTCCGACAACTTCGCCGATGACGATCACACAGGGAGAGAGCGATTCGTTTGCTGTCTGCTGCAAGATGGTGGATAGAGTTCCTTCCCAAACGCGCTGTTGGGGACGACTTGCCCAGCGGATAATAGCGATCGGCGTCTGCGGCGATCGGTGATGCTCCTGCAATTGACGCACAATCTCGGGCAGAGTTTGCCCCCCCATCAGAATGACGAGGGTTTCCATCTGCGCGAGCGTTTGCCAATCCAATCCATGCGGATCGTGACAGCTCAGCACTGTAAAACATCGACTGAGTACAGGGTCTGTCAACGGGATGCCAGCCAAAAGCGGCGCAGCCAATGCCGAAGACACACCGGGCACTACCTCAAAGGCACAGTCCGCTGCTGATAAGGCTTCAATCTCGGCGTGCGAACGACCAAAGATAAACGGATCGCCACTCTTTAACCTTACAACGCGCTTTCCCTGAAGGCAGTGCTGCACCAACAGATCGTTAATTTCGGGTTGCGCCATGCTGGGTTGACCGCCTCGCTTCCCCACGTTAAGCAAAAGGCACGTATCCGGCACCAACTGCTGAAGTTCACGATCGACCAGCGCATCGTAGACCAGAACCTCGGCTGTACTCAGCAACTGCTGCGCTCGTACAGTGAGATAACCCGCATCACCAGGGCCAGCCCCCACGAGGTATACCGTTCCTCTAGCCATGATTCATGACCATAGTGAAGAATGCGTCCGTCTCACTGGACGACGCATAGCACGCACAGAACCGATACCGAAAACAGCGCTCACGCGCCGCTGCCGCTGCAATCGCTCGGTTGAGGTCAGCCCCCTGGTCGCGCTTAACCGATAGGTGAATCCGAGTTCAGGCACAGACAGTTCGGGCACAGACATGAGGGCATTTTACCAGTACAGAATTGCAGGGTATGACAGACATGTAGTTAATTGCTGTAGAAGGCGTTATCATCCGCGATCGCCTTCCGAACGCTGAGAACAACGTTCATCGGCCAATCGCCGAATTTGCTCATCGGCCAATTGCCAGGTTTGGGGCGGTTGCCAGCGAGCCCCGGCCATAGGGGAGATGGCAACGGCCAGTCTGAACGGCTCAAGCAATCGTTCAATAATTTGACCGCAGGTGAAAACAGGCGTAGATCTGACAGAGGAACGCTGGCATCCTTCTCAGTGCTCCATCTAAATGCACACCCCAAAATCCCTGTGGCCGAGTTTGTGCTTACGCAATCTCGACTAGCCTGATGTCGAAGGTTAAATCTTCTCCAGCGAGTGGATGGTTTGCATCCAGCGTCACCGATGCACCAGACACATCCGTAATGACAACAGGCAAAACCTGGCCATTTTGCTGTTGAATTTGAAGCTGCTGACCAACCTGCGGATCGATTTCTTCGGGCATTTGTTGGCGATCGACCACCACAACCATTTCATCTAGATGAGGGCCATAGGCCTGGTCGGTTGGGATGATTTCTGTTTTCGATTCACCCAGACTCATCCCAACCACCGCCTGTTCGAAACCAGGAATGATATTGCCAGAACCAATCGTAAACTCAAGTGGTTCGCGATCGACTGACGAATCAAACACCGTGCCATCGTCAAGTTTTCCCGTGTAATGCACTTTAACTGTATCGCCAGCTTTTGCTTGTGCCATGCTGTTTCTCCTTACGTCGGCAACCTCTTAGTATGGTGCGATCGTCCGCTACCAACGCGTTATTTAACGGTATTTTTGGATTGTCAGGTTAGCACATTGGGCTAAATCAGCAGATCTATCATGTGACTCGTCCATAGCAGGCCGATCTCTATCCTGCGAGGAATTGACAAACCTGATGCCATTCCTCCGATGTGACTTTGAAATTCGTGTTGTGCGGGGTACGGAGAACCTGCAGTTGGCTCAAAACTGGATCATGGCGCACGATCGTTTTCAAGATTGGATCGTCTAGAAGCTTATGTGTGAACTGTACGGGCGCATAAAATCTACCAATCGCACGCAACGGCAGCAACCAGTAGTCGAAATCAGGGGGCCGATCAACAAAATGAGGGGACTGGGTGACGGTCGCGATCGCGTAGATACCGGCATCCTTGCCGGCGACCCAAATCAGGACGCGATCGCCAACAGCAATTTGCTGTGCATAGCGGGTTACCAACCAGTGCATCCCCTCCAGTTCACGAATGCCATCCAAAATCCGACTGTACTTTGGATTAGCCTGAAA